>CAMBEL010000015.1 GCA_945865605.1 Bifidobacterium breve | reverse complement strand
GCGAGTGCCAGACCATGTTGGCACTCGCGACCCGAGAGTGCAAATTAGAGCACTTCCCAGATTCTCTAGATCAGGTCACGGTGAAGGTGGTAACCATGCCTTCTTTCAGGTGGACTTCAACGGTTCCATCGTCTTCTTCCTCGACGATGTTGCAAAGCAGCGTGTACTCACCGGCCGCCAGCTCAAATGTGCCCTCGCAGGTCTCTCCGGCTGGGAATGGTTCAACCTCGCCGATTAGGGCACCCTCAGGCAGGGCATCTTCATTGAGGGATCCATCGTCTGCCAGCGGAAGCTCGGTGGGGGTTACGCCCTTAACTACCACGAACTCGTGCGGCATTTCACCTACGTCCTCTAGGGCGAAACCAACTAGCCCGGCAGGTGCCTCAGATTGACTGAGATCCACAACCCACTCGTTGAGGGTCACGTTGATGCGCGTAGTCGAGTCCAAGAAGACGCCATACGGCTCACACTTCGCATCTTCTGCCATGTGCTCCTCGGTTTCAACGTCTGCCTCTTTGTTGTCGCTGCTGCCGCAGGCAGTGAATACCAACATGCCAGCTGCCATGGCGGCTAGCACCCACTTCGTTCTACTGCTTCTCATTAATTCCTCCTGATTGCGAAGTAGGTCTTCATCTCACGCTTGTCATGACTCGGTTACAAGGGATTGCCAACTGTTTGGTCGGCACTTTGACACTCTATAGGCGCTCCATATGCCGGATCGTTAAGAGCCAAGTTAGCGCGGCGGCAAGGGCTACGAGCATGACGGAGGCGAGACCGGCTTGAGCGTAAAAACCTTCGGACGACGCGCTCCATATTCTGATTGCGAGTGTGTCTACGCCGATGGGTGCTAGCAAAAGAGTTGCGGGGAGTTCCTTCATCACCGAGAGGAGCACAAGGCCACAACCGGCTGCGAGCGCCGGGGCCATCAATGGCAACTCAACCGTCCGAAACCGACGCACCCGACCAGCACCGAGGGAACGTGCAGCATCGCGGAGGTGACGCGGCACGGCCTCGACCGACACTTGCGCAGAGCGCATCGCCTGAGCCCCAAAGTGCACGACGTAGGCGAATATGAGAAGCGGGAATGTTTGGTACAGGTGGTCGAGGAACGGAATGCGCAAACTGGCGCCTACGAGTGCGAGAGCTATCACCAGGCCAGGAAGTGCGAACCCGCCGACTACAAGCGCGTTGGCGAACCCACCGACGCGAGAACGGTAGCGGGCCGTTAGATACGCGACCGGCAACACCACGATGATCGCGACTACCGCAGCACCAACGCCAAGTAACGCTGTGTTGATCGTCGGTTGCACTAGGCGACCTATGTCCATTCCTCTACCGAGCACATTGCGCGTTCCCGTCAAGCCCAACCATGCCCAATGCGTAACCACGGCGACCGGAACGAAGAGCGCGAGACCAACGAGCCCCCAACCGAAACATGTTGACGCGATGCGCCAATGTCCGAGTAACACGCGCTTCGGTGCACCTTGCGTGCCTGGTGACTCAATCACGTGGCGGCGCTTGGTTGCGATCCGTTCGACTACGACGACGGTTATCGCAACGACCGCAAGCACCAAACTCATCGCCATCGCTGCATTCGGATCCAATAAGCGCGATGCGTAAATGCGCCTCGTCAACGTGTCGTACTGCAAGAGCGACACTGCACCGAATTCACTGACTACATACAGAAATACAAGCATTGATCCGGCAAGAATTGCCCCGGTGATCTGTGGGAACACCACCGTGCGAAATACCGCGAGCGGATGACGGCCAAGCGAACTCGCGCTCTCTTCGAGCGACCGCGGCAACCCAATCAGGCGCGCCGCAACTGGGAGATAGACGTACGGGTAACTGATGAGCGTTAGCACTGTAAATGCAGCCCAGAAACCTTGTACGCGTACACCGGTGTCGATGCCAAAGGTTTCTTCGAGCAAACCGCCTGACGAGAATGTCCCGACGAATGCGAGTGCCGCGACGAAAGACGGCAACACGAGCGGTAACGCAGCGACAACCGCAAGGGCACGGCGGCCATATATGTCGGTGCGGGTTGTGAGCCACGCCATCGCAGTACCGAGTAACGCGCATGCGACCATGACTGAAGATGCAAGCAACAACGTTCGTACGAGTGGAGCACCTACTTGGCTGGAGGTGACGGCGCTGAGTAGTTCGTTCGGAGCCGCGAAGTTACGTGCGATCAGATACACGAGCGGCGCAGCGAACATCGCCGCAATAACGATGCCGATAATCTCCAGTCCCCTAGGGGCACGCGATGGCTTGGCCCACTTACGCTTTGGCGTTGGTGGATCACTATTTGTTCGGAGAATTTCTATGGTGGCCATCACGTAGCCATTCTGGGCCCATTCTGGACCCTTCTGTTTACCCCTCTAGACCGGACTTCTGAATCATCAGTTTTGTGTCGGCCAACTCATCGCCGAGCGATGACAATTTGGCCGTGGGGGCTTCGATCTCGTCGAGCGGAGTCAGGTTTAGCGGCGGCTTGACGCCCGCTGCCAACGGATACTCGAACTCATCGTCGGCTAGGAAGGTCTGTGATTCCTTGGTAAGTAGGAAGTCGATGAGTTGTTCTGAAGGATCAACTTCGTCCGAAGCGCTCATCACAGCTGCGGCGGTAACCAGGATCAAGGCCCCAACGTCACGATTCGGGAAAATGAAGTTCTCACTAACGACGTTCGGGTCAGCGGCCTTGGCGATTTCGTTGTAGTAGTGGTTGACCAATCCGAAAGTGACCTCACCGCGGTTGATCGCCTGGACGATCGATGTGTTGTCCGCGTAGGTCTTGACACCGTTCGCCTTCATGCCATCGAGCCACTTTTGGGTGCGCGCGTCTCCTTCGATTTCGCGCATCGCAGTTACAAAGTCGACGAATGAGGAGTTGGTTGGCGCAATACCTACCTTGCCTTTGTACTTAGCGTCGGTCAGATCAAACACCGATTGCGGTAGCTCGCCCGTCTTCACTTCGTTCTTGTTGTAAACGAGCGTGCGTATGCGACCGGAAATACCGACCCACGTGCCGTCTGGTGCACTGAAGCGCGCTGGTACTTGATCGAGGATGCTTTCGGGAAGTTCTTTGAGCAGCTTGTTGCCGTCGAGATAGCCCATGGCTCCAGGACTCGCCGAGATGAACACGTCTGCGGGGGTCTTGTCGCCTTCTTCGTTTAGCAGCAGAGCGAGGTCGGGCGAGTCTGCGTATCGGACTTCGACTTCGATCCCTGTCTCTTCAGTGAACTTTTCCAATAGTGGACCGATGAGCTCTTCACTTCGCCCGGAATAGACGGTGATGCTGGACGGGGTTTCATCGCTTGAACTGCATCCGGCTAGTGCGCCGAGGGCAAGAACGGTTACGAGGGTGCCAGAAAAGGCTCTTGTGAGGGTGCTTCCGAAAGTTTTCAGGGCTGCAGGCTTGCAGGTCCGGTCAGGCTTGTCAAGTTTACCTAACCTAAGTTGAGGTAAGGGAAGACTCACTTGATCGCTGAGGTGCGGGAAAGGCCAATGCATCTCCCGTTACAGCTAGAGACACCCTGTCTCCTGCCACTAAATCTCGTGCCGAGCCCAAGCGTGACCTGGCTCTGGAACCGTCTGGGAGGCCTATTTCAACTAGCTGGTCGTGGCCGAAGTATTCGATACCAAGAACTACACCGATTCCGTTGCCGTCGAGCCACACCTTCACCTGCTCTGGACGCACAACCACATCTACCTGGCCTTGGGGAGCTCCGGGTGCCCGTAGGCGTCCGATGACGGTCTCAACATCTGTGCCGTTCGATACGCCTGGAAGTAAGTCTGCATCGCCCACGAATGTCGCAACGAATGGGTCTAACGGGTGCGCGTATAGCTCTGCGGGGACATCTACTTGGACCAGGCGCCCTTCGTTCATGACGGCTACGCGATCGGCCAGAGTCAGGGCTTCCTCTTGATCATGTGTAACCAGTACTGCCGTCGCTCCCGCCGCTTTGAGGATATCTCGCACATCAGCGCGCATGCGCATGCGCAATGCGGCATCCAAGTTGGAGAAAGGTTCATCTAGCAATACGAGCGCGGGATCTGGAGCGAGCGCACGGCCAAGGGCAACGCGCTGTTGTTGGCCGCCCGACAACTCGAACGGGCGACGATCTTTGGCATCGTTTAGGCGGATTAGATCGAGCATCTCTGCGACACGTTTCGCTCGCAGGGCTCTGTCGCGAACGCCGTAACCAAGATTTTGGGCCACCGTGAGGTGTGGGAACAGGGCGAAGTCTTGGAACACGACTCCCATGTTCCTGCGCTCGGGTGCAACGAATGTTTCGGCGCCGGAGACGACCTCGCCGCCTAGACGAATAGTGCCTGCGTCCGGGTGCTCGAACCCTGCGAGTAAGCGCAACGTTGTTGTCTTGCCACAACCGCTCGGCCCAAGCAGCGCGAGCAGTTCACCGGGCATCACGTCTAAGTCAAGAGCTTCGACGGCTCGCACGACACCAAACTGTTTGCACAGACCCCGGATAGAAACAACGGGAGTATTCGCAGGCGCGTTAGCCGCCGGAACCGTCGCGTCAGACGCTTCGCCTGCTTCATTCATGGCAACTCAGGGTAGCCTTACCTACATGGCCGAGATGCATGACACAACAGAGGAGTACCTCGAGACAATCCTCGAACTCGAAGAAGAAGGTGTTGTGGCATTGCGGGCACGCCTTGTCGAACGCCTAGGACTCTCTGCGCCAGCGGTCTCTGAGACGGTATTTCGCTTGACCGAAGCCGGATTCACGGAAATGCGCGACGATCGCAGCATCCGTCTTACGGCTAAAGGACGCACGCTCGCAACGACGGTTGTGCGAAGGCACCGACTCGCAGAACGATTGCTCTCCGATGTCATTGGGCTCGAATGGGAAAAAGTTCACCGCGAGGCGGCTCGCTGGGAACACGCGATCTCAAGCGACGTAGAAGAGAAACTCGTAGAACTACTCGGGGACCCGATGACGTGTCCGCATGGGAACCCGATTCCCGGATCGAAACGCGTTGGCGACATGAAGCCGGTTACGCCCTTGGCAGAAGCAGAACCGGGAAAGGTGACAATCGCAAGGATCAGTGAGAAACTTGAACTAGACGATGAAAGCTTGCGGCTCGTCGCGAAGGCGAGGCTAATACCGGGGGCGTCGGCAACAATCGTTGCGCGCGATGCCGACGGCGTGCGAGTAAAGACGCCGGCAGGAGAGACGACGGTGCCAACAAGCGTCGCCCAACAGATGTTCGTCACTACCTAGGGCGATCTCGGCACGTTTAGGGCCCTATACGGGCCCGCAACGTGCCGAGATCGCCCTGGTGTTTGTTGGTGTTAGCCGCCCGCTACTGCTGGAATGATGCTTACGACTTGTCCATCGCTCACGGCCGTCGCAATTCCGTCTAAAAACCGAATGTCTTCGTCATCTAGGAACACATTCACGAATCTCCGCAGCTCGCCATCTTCCCCATAAAGACGCTCTGCAAAACCCGGGTTAGCCGCGTCGAGCGCGGTCAACAGTTCCGCGATCGTTCCACCTTCTAGTGCAACCTCGCCGGCACCTCCGGCGAGTTCGCGCAGTTGCGTTGGGATTCGAATTGTGACAGCCATCAGGCGAGGTCCTCCGGGTTAAATGCCGCGTGAAACGCGTCGAGAGTGGATGCGATTGTTGCAGTTGGGCCAACGACGCCTTGAACCGCATCGAGCGTCTTGAGGCCATGCCCAGTTATATACGCCACGACCCGCTCATCTGCGCGCACGATGCCTTTGGCCGCTAACTGCGCCAACGTAGCGATTGTTACGCCACCAGCGGTCTCGGCGAAAATCCCCTCCGTGCGGGCAAGGAGGCGAATTCCTTCAACAATTTCGTCATCGGTAACGGCAGCGAAACCCCCATTGGTTTGGCGCACTGCGTCGAGAGCGAAGTAACCGTCGGCCGGGTTGCCGATCGCAAGCGACTTGGCAATCGTGTCGGGTTTGACCGGCTTGATCGTGTCCAACCCGCCTTCCCATGCGCTCGCCACCGGTGAACATCCAAGCGCCTGAGCACCGCTAACGCGTACCTCTGGTTTCTCATCAAGCAGCCCTACCTCGTACAACTCGTCGAATCCCTTGCGAATTTTTGTGAGCAAAGAACCACTCGCGACAGGCACAACGACATGGTCGGGCACTTGCCATCCAAGTTGCTCGGCCGTTTCGAACGCGAGCGTCTTAGAACCTTCCGCGTAATAGGTGCGGACGTTCACGTTGACGAACGCCCACGGGTACATCCCTGCGAGTTCCGCGCACAAGCGGTTTACATCGTCGTAGTTACCGTCGATCGCAATTACGTTGCCGCCATAGACGGCGGTTGTAATAATCTTTCCCGCCTCGAGATTGGCTGGAACAAATACGAAACTACGAAGTCCAGCATGCGCCGAATGCGCCGCGACCGCGTTCGCAAGGTTTCCGGTCGATGCACAAGCAGCAACTTTGAAACCAAACTCAAGTGCCTTAGAAAGTGCTACCGAAGTGACGCGGTCCTTGAATGAGTTGGTTGGGTTAGTGGTGTCGTTTTTTATCCAAACTTCGCCAAGGCCCAGTTCTGCTGCAAGGCGATCTGCTCTAACCAACGGCGTGAACCCGGCGCCCAGGTCAACAGCTGGATTGCGATCGACAGGCAGTAGGTCGGCATAGCGCCAGATGCTCGGAGGCCCGGCCGCGATCCGCTCCCGACTAATAACCGCGCGAATCGCGTCGTAGTTATAAGCACACTCAAGGGGACCGAAGCACCACTTACACGTGTAGATAGGTGCAACGTCGTAAGTGCGTCCGCACTCCCGACATCGCAAAGATTCCACATAAGTCATTTCCGTCTCCCTCGTTTCCGGGGTGGTTTCGCACCCTTTCTTCGCGCTCGCCATCTGTCGAGCGCCTCGAGCAGAGAACCGAAAATCCGGCGTCCCAGCTGCGGGGCGTTGTCATCGTTCGGGCATTGGCACCTGGCACCCGGGTTCACACTCGGAGTACTGGTTGCCGCGGCGTCGTCGGGCCCGTCCCTCGGCCGCTCTGGATGAGCGCATTGCAGTGTGCATTGTAGAACGAAAGGCCGACGGAGGCTAACCCCAATAAATGTCGGCGCCGCCTACGCTTGCAGTCTGTGCCATTACTACCGGTGCCGTGGCGCCATTTCGACTTCGATCCAGAGGAACTCTTGGCAGCCAAAGCCGCCTCGGGCCAGTCGATCTCGGTATGCCTTCCTGCCAAGAACGAGGAAGCAACTGTCGGACATATCGTCGCAACTGTGCGCCGCACATTGATGGAATCCGTAGCGCTCGTGGACGAGGTCGTCGTTATCGACGATGGCTCCACCGATGCAACCGCAGAAGTCGCTGCATGGGAGGGCGCTCGGGTCGTTGCGGAGTCCACGGTGCTACCCGAAGCAGGCCCAGGGTCAGGCAAGGGAAACGCGATGTGGAAGTCACTACACGTTTGTCAAGGAAGCGTGATCTGTTGGGTAGACGCCGATATTCGAAACTTTGGACCGCATTTCGTGGTCGGACTGTTAGGCCCACTGCTAACCCAACCCGAAGTTGGATTCGTAAAGGGCTTCTACGACCGACCACTGCATGGTGAGCCTTTGGGCGGCGGACGCGTAACCGAGTTACTCGCTCGCCCACTCATCTCTGTGTTGTTCCCACAACTAGCGCGCTTCGTACAACCACTTGCGGGCGAGTACGCGGGACGACGCGAAGTTCTCGAAGCCGTGCCGTTTGTCCAAGGATGGGGCGTGGAGCTCGGAATGCTCATCGATATTGTCGAACGATTCGGACTTGGCGCTACAGCGCAAACAGATCTCGGTGTCCGTGAACATCGCAACCGACCACTCGAAGATCTGGGATTACAAGCGACCGCAATCCTTGTAACGGCACTTCGACGGGCAGGCGTCGAACAAATTCCTGCCGACCGTGCGGAGTTGCTCAGGTTCTTAGACGGATATGAACCCGAAACCATCGAAGTAGAAGTGCGGGAGCGACCGCCGATGGCAACAATCACTGAATACCAAGAATCACGTGGAGTCAGCGGGTAGTTCCCCGCACAACCCGTCCTACCTCGATTGATGCTTCCTCGACAAGCATTGGCGCTTGCGAGAATGCCTCAGCCGACCGCCAAACTCGATCAGTAAGAGCAAGGACTTGTGTGGCTCCGTTGTCCAATGCACCCGACCGGCCCTGTTCGGTCACCTGACCCGCAATCACTGCCCTGTTCGGAACACCGAATTCCATTGACCACCGCAATACGCCCCCTACGACTTTGCCAGCGAAACTCGTCTTGTCGAGTTTTCCTTCCCCAGTCACTACTAGCTGAGCACCATCGAGTGCAGACTCCAGCCCGGCAGCACGCGCAACGACATCAAAACCTGGTTCCAAGCGCGCACCGATTGCAGCGAGACCGCCCGCGAGACCGCCCGCGGCACCTGCACCTGCAATCGATGTGACATCAACACCGGTACGTTCGCGATACACGCCAGCCAGTTGTTCAAGACGCCGAGTCAACAGGGCCACCTGCGCAGGCGACGCGCCCTTCTGTGGACCATAAATTTCTCCCGCGCGATCGAATGGTGTCGCGATGTCATCACAGGCAACAACAACATCAAGACCAGCGAGCGACCACCCAATTGCTTCGACAGCAGCAAGGCCACCATCTGTCGTCGCGCTGCCACCAACTCCGACAAGAATTCGCGTAACGCCGGCTCTGGCTGCGGCGGCAATCAACTCGCCCGTACCACGCGTACTCGCCTTCAGTGGATCGGAGTTGCCTTGCACGAGTGATCGTCCGCTCGCCAGCGCCATCTCGATTACTGCGGTGCCATCGGATAACACTCCCCACTCCGCATCTACGGGATCACCGAGGGGACCGGTAACCCTGGTGACACGGCGCGAGCCGCCCTTCGCACTAAGCAGGGCAGCAAGCGTTCCTTCGCCACCGTCAGCGAGCGGTATCTCCGTCACGTTTTCGAACCCTGCGCTCCGTAAGCCCTTAGCCATCGCCTCAGAGGCGTCAGAGGCAGCGAGTGAACCATGAAACTTGTCGGGGCAAACTACGGCTCGATCGATCACGGTAGATAGATTTACCGCGTCGACGCCCGCCGTGCCTAACGAGCTGTAGGAGACCCCAAGTGCTCGAACGTGTTCCGCTGCTTGAAAAGAATCTCGCCGACTACGAAACGGTCGTCGGCGCGGAAACGATTGAACAAATCAAGGCTCTCGCAGAACCCCTTAAGGGGGCTCGAATATTGCACATCAATGCCACAGCGTACGGCGGAGGGGTAGCCGAGCTGCTCGCTACACATATTCCATTGCTACAGAGCCTCGGCATCAACGCAGAGTGGCAAGTAATGCACGGAAGCGACGAATTCTTCGCGGTGACGAAGGCCATTCACAACGGACTTCAAGGTGCAGATGTGAAATGGACCGCAGACATGGCGCGCATCTATTTGGAGAAGGTGCTCGATAACGCGTTGCTCCTTGAAGGCGGGTGGGACTACATCGTCGCTCACGACCCCCAGCCTGCGGCGATCCTTAGCCTCGCCGGTAACTCAGGACTGATCAGCAACACGACGAAGTGGATCTGGCGTTGTCACATCGATCTAACCGCTGCAAACGAAGAGGTCTGGGATTTCTTACTACCTCATGTGCAGCGCTACGACGCGTCGGTATTCACAATGCCCGAGTTCGTTCCCGCATCTCTCGGAATGGAGCGCGTCACGATCGCGCCGCCGTGCATCGATCCACTATCTGTGAAGAACT
This sequence comes from Bifidobacterium breve, assembly GCA_945865605.1. Classification (GTDB taxonomy): domain Bacteria; phylum Actinomycetota; class Acidimicrobiia; order IMCC26256; family JAENVU01; genus SHUZ01. The sequence continues at coordinate 25,328 of CAMBEL010000015.1, read as the reverse complement.
TGGAATTCCCCGATGCGTTCGTGACGGAAATTTGTAAGCAGTACGGAATCGATACGACTAGGACGATCATGTGTCAGGTGAGTCGTTATGACCCGTGGAAAGACCCGGTTGGCGTAATAGATGCATTCCGAATTGTGCGAGAACAAGTGCCCGATGCCCAACTGGTCTTAGCGGGATCTATGGCTACCGACGATCCAGAGGGTTTCCAAGTTTGGGAACAGGTAGAGCAGGCACGGGGACAAGACCGCGACATCCACCTCCTCTCCAACATTCAACAGGTCGGCAATGTACAGATCAACGCGTTCCAACGCGCTGCCGATGTCGTTGTGCAGAAATCGATTCGCGAAGGTTTCGGCCTCACTGTTAGTGAAGGGCTCTGGAAGGGGCGTCCAGTTATTGGTGGGCGCGCGGGTGGGATCGTGCTGCAAATCCGCGACGGCGATAACGGGTACTTGGTCGACACGATCGAGGAATGTGCTCAGCGCACAATTGAACTACTCGCCGATCCGGACCGAGCAGACAAGATGGGAGCTTCCGGCAAGGAGCACGTTCGCAACAACTTTCTTTCGACACGCGAACTTGTTGACTGGCTCGGCCTCTTCGGTTCCCTTGCGAACTAACTCATGATCGTCGTTTCACACCGTGGGCCAATCAGTTTCCGCGAACAAGCAGACGGAAGTTTCGAACAGCGGCGCGGCTCTGGTGGCGTCGTTAGCGCCCTCGCGCCGTTGCTTGCGAGACGCGAAGATGTTCATTGGATCGCTAGCGCGATCTCGGAAGACGACAGAACGGCAGTGGCCGCGGGTGAAAGCCATGCAGACGAGTTCAATCTTCGCCTGCTCTCGTTGGACCCCGATGCTCACCGCGCCCACTACGACACAATCTCAAACTCGACCTTTTGGTTCCTCTTCCACGGTCTATTCGACCTCTCACGCCGCCCGCGTTTCGATAGGCATTGGCATGACGCGTGGCAGTCATACATCGAAGTGAACAAAGCCTTTGCCGACGCTGTCGCGGAAACTGCTGCGGGCGGCGACGACGTGTTGATTCAGGACCTTCACCTGATGCTGGTAGCGGGAATGCTGGAGAAGGCGAGACCGGATCTGCACGTCAGTCATTTCACGCATACGCCATTCTGCGGACCCAACTCAATCCGCGTTCTTCCGGACTATGCAGCGCACGCTGTTTGTGCCTCACTCGCAACCTGCCCAAGTGGATTCCATGCGCAACGCTGGGCCGATGCGTTTCGCGCGTCCTCGCAAACAGTTCTCGGAGCGCATGCTGCAGTTGGAAACAACTACGCAGCATCATTCGGGCCGGATCCAAAGATGTTGACGAGCGAACTCGCAATGCCAGAAGTTCAGGCCGCTATCCACTCTTTAGAGGAGCGTGTCGGCGACCGGGCGCTCATCGTTCGCAGCGACCGTGTGGAGCCGTCCAAGAACATCGTTCGTGGCTTCTATGCCTACGACCTGCTGCTCGAAGAACACCCGGAATTGCGCGAACGCGTCGTCTTTGCGGCGTTGCTTAACCCTTCACGCGATTCCATTCCTGCGTACCAGGCATACCGCAATGAGGTAGAGCAAGCCGCGGCGCGGGTGAATGACCGCTGGGCGCGCGACGATTGGCAGCCGGTCTTGTTGGACACGCGAGATGACTACGCGCGTTCTATCGCTGGCTTGGCTCGTAGCGACGTATTGCTTGTCAATCCTGTGCGTGACGGTTTGAATCTGGTCGCTATGGAGGGTCCACTGGTGAACGATCGCGACGGGGTTGTTTGCCTCTCGCGAGATGCGGGCGCGTTTGACATCCTGGAACAGGGTTGTCTTGCCGTCCACCCCTACGACATCGTACAGACAGCAGCCGCGCTCCATGAAGCCCTTGAAATGGAACCAAAGGAACGCGCGGCTAGGGCAGCGATACTTCGGGATCGGGCTACGTCTAGCCCACCTTCACTTTGGTTGGAAACACAGATCCGACACGCGCGCAACTAAAGCGCGTGCGCGAGAGTCACTAGCAAATCAGCCAAACCTGATGGGCCATCAACCTGAATGTCGGACCGCGCAACCAGTTCCGCCGGTTCTTCGTTCGAACGAACCGCGATGCGAATTGCGTTGTTCAATGAGTGCGTTGCCGTTAGGCGATCGAAGGCATCGAACGCGGCGAGGTCGCCGTAGTCATCGCCAGCGAACAACGCTGTGCTTAGTCCAGCGCATAACTCCTCTACGGCAGTGCCTTTGTCCATGGGAATAAATGGACGAAGTTCGATAGCCATACGCGTCGGGTAGAGAGCCAATCCGAGTCGTTGAGCTTGTGAGGTTGCCCACTCATTCGCTTCGCGAGCCCGATCGGGACTGCGTCTCCAGTGCAACGTGACGGCCAAACGCCCTTTTCGCTCGACATACAAATCAGGAAACTGTTTTTCGGCCTCTTCAGCGACAGTAGCGACAACATCAAGCGATAGAAGCGATCGTGGGTCTTCAATGATTACGCCATCGACCAACCGTTCAAGACCGTACTGCCCCACTAACTGAAGTCCGTCGCAGTCAAGTGCATCTACGAGGTACTCGATCGGGCGTCCACTGATCACTCCAACGACAGCGACCTTCCCGACAAGAGCGGCGAGCGCATCGCGCGCGACTGGTAGTACGCGAGCAGCGGTTGGGTCATCGACGATCGCAGCAAGTGAACCATCAAAGTCAACAAGTACTGCAGAACGCTGCGGTTCCATGACGAGCGGTTGTAGAGCTTTTTGAAACACCAGGGAGCGGTACCGCGACTAAGCGCCGAGGATCACGACGCAGCTTGCGTTTTCGCTTCCGGTCGGCGCCGGGACGGGCATCGGAGCGACCTGAGGGTTCCCACCAACGGCTGTCGCGAGGGTGGTGCACTCGCGGTCAACTCCTGGCTTGAAGTACACAACAGACCCGGTGCGCGCTGGCGCGTCTGCAGGCGTGAGAGTTGGGTAACCCTTGGCTTTGATGGTGTTCGTCATCGAAGTTGCTGCGCCTTGCGCGCTGGACCCATTGAGCACGAGTACGGGAACCTGAGCAGGTGTCTTAACCGGAGCAGCGGAAGTGGTTGTGGTCGTCTTGCCTGACGAAGTGGTAGCCGTGGTCTCGGTGCTGTTACCGCCATCTCCGATGGGACCGGTTGTGCCGTCGTCTATCAGTTGCAACAGCACGATCCCGATGATGACGGCGACGCCAATAAGAATCGCCCCGCGCCCAGCAGACATAGACGAAGAACTGCCGCCGGACTGCGCGCTTCGCCCTTGACGGGGCGCGGGACTACTCGGTTCTGTCATGGCATCCCACCGACGGTCAGGAATTCAACAACGTGACCATACCGGCTAAACGGGCCCAACGGGTGTCATGCCGTATGCGGGCATCCGGCAGATCGTCAATACGAAGATCCGGAGTCGCTCGACCTTGCAATCACCATGGCCAAGATAACCATCACACCGATTCCTAGAGATACCCACCCAATGATGATCCCGGCTTTCGCCATCCCATCGCCTTGACCTCCCTGCTCCCGAATCTGTCGCCTCGCGATATTCCCGAAGATAATTGCGAGAATCGATCCGACTCCGTAGAGACACACCAACGAGAGCACCAACGAAGTAATCGCAAAACCGTTCGTTGGTTGTGGCGCCTGTCCGTACCCACCTGGCGCTGGGGCGTAGCCCGCAGGTGGACCCCAGTTTGCGGGTGGGAGCGGAGGAAAAGGTGATCCGGCGGGCTGACCAGGGGCAGCCCCCTGCACTGCGGTTCCACAAGACGCGCAGAACCCGGTACCCGCTGGGACGCCCTTACCACAAGATCTGCAGAACACATCAGCCATGTTGCCTGCTCCCTATCTGGTTCATGGATAATCCTTCAGCGGGGAGCGTAACGCAGTTTGCCCCGCCGATGCGGTGGACACACCTGCGGCTCGTTACAACGGAACTAGTGGAGCCGGAGGTCGGGATCGAACCGACGACCTGCGGTTTACAAGACCGTGACAGCACGTGTTACGTGATCCGTGTTCATGTTCCGAGATGCGCTTTACCTGCTGTTTCGCTGTTCGGTACCGCGGTCTCGTCCGGACCTGTTACTACCCATCCGCGCCGGTACGTTTGCAAGCCGTTTGCAAATGCGGCCGTCGGGGACGCGTACAGGTCGCGAGGCGGACGAGATGTAACCCCGTCGCGCGTCCTCTTGAGTGACGCTATGCGCCATGCCCGTCACCTCTCCCCGATCGTGCGGCATTCCCTGGCCGGCGAGGGTCGGCCGACCTTCCCCCCGGCTTGCTCCAACACCTTTTCCGTCTGGCGGCACTTCACCGGTTGATCACGGGTGGACCTGTCGTGCTCCCCCCTTGCCCGCTTGAGTGTTCTATGACCTTCGAGTTGAGGTCTGCCACGACCGCGTCCAAGGTTCCGTTCGAGGCAGCGACACCGAGTTCTAGAAAGAGTCGCGTGCCGACTGCTTGACCCGGCGGATACGCGATACCCGAGATCTTCTCACTGTCGGAGACGCCGATCCCTGTCCACTGCCCACCTTCGCCGTTGTGGAACCCGACAAGTTTCTCCCAGGCCCACTCGCGGGTCTGCTGTGCGCCAAGGAATACAGCACGGTGGTCCGTGATAGTAAGCATTCCCTGGTCGACGATCGTTGGTGTCTCGACTCCGGATGCGAATGTCCCGCGTGTGGCGCCAACCCTGTAACGCATCGACTTTGTTCCTGGAACGCGCACAGAAATACCTTTACTCCTACCCCGCCATTCACCTTTCCCGCGTCGTGATTCCACGAGCCCGACGTCGTCAATCACCCAGAGGGCGCGTTCGTTAGCGCGCAGAGGAATGGAGGAGGTCGGCGAAACAAAGTCACCTCGGATAAGAGCCGCCGCTTGCTGCGTACACCATACGAGCGACTCGTGTACGTCGCGGTATACGGCCTCCTGGGTTCGCGCTTCTTCCTCAACCCGGTCTGCTTCGCGTTTGGCCCTGCGAGCCTTGAGGCGTTTAAATATAAGGCCCTATTATACGCGTCGTGGTTTCCAAAGGGAAACATCTCGCGCGTCCGGTTCCACAGGGAACAGTGAACGAGTTGCGGGGCGGTGCTGGTTTAGCCCACAAGCGACGCCGACTCCACCGGCCTACTAGGCGCCGGGACAACACCTAGTTTGCACACGTCGGCTGCCTTCACCATGAACACCTACCAACACGTCCTTGACTCCCAGGGCGACATAGCCGCCGAAGCGATCGAAGCGGCGCTCGGCGGGGTTCGCTAGCCGTTCCCGTTTGCACCACGTTTGCAAACGGGCGAAAAGCGAGATCCGGATTACTGACCTGCGGAGTGTTTCCGCAGGTCATAGTGGAGCCGGAGGTCGGGATCGAACCGACGACCTGCGGTTTACAAGACCGCTGCTCTGCCAACTGAGCTACCCCGGCGGGTACGTCGAGGTTACCGGCCGCGCTGTCGCGCAATTGCGTGGCAGGCGACGGCGGCCGCGGCCGCGACGTTCAGACTGTCTAATCGCCCGTGCATAGGAATCGACGCGATCACATCGCAGCGATCGCGTGCGAGGCGCGAGATGCCTCTACCTTCGGCTCCTAGAACGAGCACCAAGGGCCTGTCGGCGACAGCGAGGTCAAATACATCGGCATCTCCACCGGCATCTAAACCGACCGCCCACATCCCAACTCGACCAACCCGGTCAAGCATCGCCGGTACCCCGGCGACCGCCGCAATCGGAAGCAACTCAACCGCTCCCGCTGCAGCCTTCACCGCTGCCGGAGAGAGGCGAGCTGATCGATGCCGCGGAATTATCACTCCGGTAACGCCAGCCGTTTCAGCTACGCGCAATACCGCACCGAGATTGCCAGGGTCGGTGACCCCATCGAGAGCAACTACGAACGCGTCGGGCCGCGCAAGCATCGCATCTAGGTCCGCAGGTTCCACCGGTTCCGCAATTGCAAGCACCCCTTGGGGGGCATCAGTGCGTGCGCGCGCCGCTAATTCATCGTGTGTAACTTTGCGCACGCGCACGCGCGTCGCGCTTGCGAGATCCGATATCTCCTCGAGCACCGGCGCTTCCTTTGATGGGGTCATCCATATCTCTAGGACGGTTCTGCGTCCGGCACGCAGCAACTCACGGACAGCTTGCCGCCCCTCGACCTGTTCTCCGCCCAGGACGCTCGTCTCGCGCGAGATTTTTGGCCGCTCGTTCCCACCTCGCGCGCGCGGTTGTGATCGCCCACTCATCGATGCCACAGGGTGCCACTGGGTGTGTCTTCCAACGTTATGCCAAGCGTCGCGAGTTCATCCCGTACCCGATCCGCCGTGGCGAAGTCCTTGGAGACGCGGGCGCCTTCTCTCTCTGCGATAAGACGTTCAATGACATCGTCATCACCGTCTTGATCATCGGCAACACCGATCTCGAGGCCTAGCGCAGCCAATAGATGACGAACGGTACCTACTAACAAGCCCGCATTAGCGAGGTTGTCCGCGTCGATCTCAGTATTCGCGCGTCGAACCGCATCGAAGACGGCGGCCACCGCTGCCGAGGTCCCGAAATCGTTATCCATCGCGGCGCGGAACGACGCCACAACCTCGACGTCTAATAACGATGCGTCGGATACAACTCCGGCCGCTTCCGCTCGGCGGACCAATGCATCGAGCCTCCCCACTGCCTCCGCTGCTGAACGCAACTCCGCATCGCCGAGTTCCATCTGTGACCGATAATGCACCTGCAATACCGCTAGGCGAAACGCCCGCGGGCCATGAGCATCTATTGCACCACCGAGCGTTGTGTAGTTGCCAAGCGACTTCGACATCTTCTCGCCGCCAGTCATCACCATTCCAGAGTGGATCCAATGGCGAGCGAAGGCATGGCCCGCACCTTCTGCTTGAGCCCGCTCGTTTTCATGATGAGGGAACACAAGGTCATCGCCACCACCATGCAGATCAAATCCTTCGCCAAGAATCGCTAGCGACATCGCGGAGCATTCGATATGCCACCCAGGACGGCCTCTCCCCCACGGAGAATCCCAGTCGGGCTCTCCAGGTTTCGCCGCCTTCCACAATGCGAAGTCAACCGGGCTGCGTTTCTGTTCATCGACTTCAACCCGCGTGCCCGCGCTATCCAGCAAATCTTGAAGGCGGCGATGAGATAGCTCTCCATATGCAGGGAACGTGCCGACGGCGAAGTACACGCCTTCCCCTTCGATCACATATGCATGGCCAGCCGTAATCAACTCGGCAATTAGATCAATCATCGGTTCAACAAATTGCGTAGCCCGCGGCACGGCGTCTGGCTCATCGACGTTGAGGCGTATCAGCTCTGCCCAATACGCGGCCTCATATCGGTCGGCAACTTCAGCCTCGCTGGTTCCCTCGCGCGCGGCGCGGGCAATGATCTTGTCTTCAACGTTCGTGACGTTGCTCACGTACATCACGTCGAGGCCGGTCCAAGTTAGGTAACGGCGAATAACGTCGTAAACGAGGGCAGTGCGTCCGTGCCCAACATGGGGCACTTCGTAGACCGTTGGGCCACATACATAGATCGATACCGATCCGGCGATGCGTTGCACGAGGTCTGTCTCGCGACCGAGCAACGTGTCGTGGATGCGCACCATAGGGGCGCACGATACCGGTCTCTCCGTTCCGAACACCCCATTCCCTCGACCGTTTGCCCTGTAGCGCACCGCCACGGTGCAGTACACGACAAACGAACATGGATGTTGTGGGGTGGAACCAGGTCTGGGATCGGCGTGGGCGGGGTGCCCTAAGGGTGATCTACGGGTGCTCTAGGAGGGCTACTGCCCAGGCGGCAATTCCCTCTGTACGGCCTACAAAGCCAAGACCCTCGCCCTTTTTCGGTTTAACCGACACCATCACAGATGACCCCTTGCCATCTCGCGCCGCGTACAACGCTGTGGCCAAATTGGTGACCATCTCCTCGATATGCGGCGCGAGACGCGGCGCTTCTGCAGCTACAACCACATCGACGTTGGCTACCGACCAACCCTCGAATGCAACCATTGCCGCGACCTTCGCCAGCAATCCGATCGATGACGCTCCCCGATGCGCATCGTCGCTGTCAGGGAAAACCGTTCCGATATCTCCGAGCCCGACCGGTCCAAGAATTGAGTCGGCGACAGCATGCGCGATGACATCCGCGTCGGAGTGCCCGACCAAGCCAGTCCCTTCGATGGTTACCCCGCCCAATACGAGGGGACCATCGCCACCGAACGCGTGCACATCGAACCCGAGCCCTACCCGAATCATCGGTGATCACCTGTAATCAGCGCAGCAGCGCGCGTTAGGTCACCTTTATTTGTGATCTTCATGTTGGCCTCCTCACCAGGAACAGTCACAACCACGCCACCGCCCGTTGCGACCAATTCGGCATCGTCGGTTGCTTCGGCGCCTTCTGTGTGAGCTCGCCGAAAAGCGGCAGCCCGGAATGCTTGAGGTGTCTGAACTGTTACAAGATCATCTCTCGGCATCGTCGCCATCACCTGTGATCCCCGCACTCGCTTAACTGTGTCGGACACTGCCAACGCCGGAACGGCTCCATCGGAACCCTGCTCTACGGCTGCGATGACCGCTTCGTACAACGCAGAGGTGGCAAGCGGACGCGCTGCGTCATGCACGACGATTACCTCGGCGTCGTCTGGCACAGAAGCGAGCCCTGCACGCACGGAGGCTGATCGCGTTTCTCCCCCGGCCACAACCCGCGCTACAGCCGGACCATCCCACTCAATACCTTCGGGCAACACAAGCACCACACCCGCGGCACAACCACTAGCAATTCGAACACACCGGTCGATGACGCGTTCCCCAGCGAGATCGAGAAACTGCTTAGGACCACCGAAACGCGTGCCGGAACCAGCGCCTACAACGATCACCCATGTCTCCACTCCTTAATGATGCCGCGAATCACGGCCACTAGAGGAAGTCGAGATCAAACCTCAGCCAGCGTCTGCGGGTCAGCAGGTTTGATCTCTGAACCTTCCCTACGCACGAACACGAGGCGGCCGGCATTTGTCGGCACGATTGACGACACCACGAACTCAACCTCACCCATCCCAACGAGGTCTGCTGCATCGTTAGCTACCACCATCGACCCATCGTCGAGATACCCGACCCCTTGGCCTTCATGGCGTCCTTGTTGCGTGAGAGAAACACGAATCTTCTCTCCTGCGGCTACACCGGGTTGCATGTCCATTGCAAGTTTGCGCGGGATCACGGCGAGTACGCCCTGTATCTCCGCGTTCTTCGCGAGGTTCACATCATTTGTTAGTAAACGAAGTTTCAACCGCTTTGCGAGAGAGATCAGCTTCGCGTCGACCTCAAGAATCTCCGGTAACGCGTCATCGAGCACATAGACGCTGATCGAGGTTTCGCTCCGTAATACTTCGATCGTCTCTAGTCCGTTCCGCGCACGACGTCCGCGCTCGTCCTTCGAGTCGGCCATTCCCTGCAGTTCGTCCAATATGAAACGCGCCACGAAAAGATCATCATGGAAAAGTCCCGAACGCGCGAGTGCGAGCAACTGACCATCCATTACCGCTGAAGAATCGACAAGACATCCTTCGGCATCTTCGTAAGGTCGTGCGCGTACGAGTGGGCTCGACGACAAGCCAGCGATTGCGAACAATTCTTCGCTCTTGTGCGAGCAAATACGGAAGCCCGTATAAATGAACAGCCATAACGCGAGTCCTGCTATCGGCAATGCGATTTGTGGTCGCAAATAAATCGTGGCTGGAATCGCGACCACAAGGCCGAGTATCGCGCCGATTCCTCCGCCCACAGCGCCAGCGATCACCTGCGAAATCGGGACTCTCTCAACCCTGCGCTCGACTACATCTACCCCACGCTCGACCAACCTACCGAGCAACCCCCCAGAGAGGTACCCGATAAGGCAACCGAGAATGCCGCTGATACCTGCGACCACCTGGCCTTCGCTGGAGATATCGGCTCCAATAATGAATCCGGCCGCGGTACATACAAGAACGGTGAACAACCGCGTAATCTCGACGAACATTGCACACTCCCCTTTCTTAGGTACCGCCTAAGAATCGGCGCGTTGGACGACTCCCTTGACCTTGGGAATCAGGCGCCGCGCCCCCTTCATTTGGTGCCGGGCTTCTTCACTGCCTTAACAGGAGCTTTCTTAGCGACAGCCTTGACAACGGCTTTCTTCACCGGGGCCTTGGCTGGCGTTTTCAAGGCTTTTTTAGCGAGAGCCTTAGCGGGGGCTTTAGCGGTTGGCGCCTTTTTGGCGGCGGCCTTGGCTGGCTTCTTGGCTGGTGACTTCTTCGGCACCAACGGCTTAGGGACTGGTTCCCGTACTCGCAACGGCTCGGCGTCGGAGTCGATCATCGTCGCTCCCTCGCCCTTGCCGAGGACATCGTCGAGCCTTTGCTCGGCCTCTCCCTCGTCGACCTTCAGCGCAAAAGTAAGTTCTGAAACGAGAATCTGGCGAGCCTTGCCAAGCATCCGCTTTTCACCCGCAGATAGCCCCTTGTCGTTCTCCCGGATAGTCAGGTTGCGCACTACTTCTGCCACTTGGTAGATGTCGCCACTCTTCAACTTCTCGACATGGTTCTTGAATCGTCGAGACCAGTTAGTAGGCATGCGCGCTTCCTTCTTGCGAAGGACAGCGAACACCTCTTCTACTTCTTCATCATTGATGACATCGCGCAGGCCGATCTCGGCCGCGTTGTCGGCTGGGACCATGAGGGTGAGATCACCGTAAGCGAGGCGCAATATCAGGTAGTCCTGGCGCTTGCCAAAGGCAGTCTTCTTCTCGCGTTTCTCAATAGTTGCTGCCCCGTGGTGGGGATAAACAACCTTGTCACCGACTTCGAAAGGCATGGAACTCCTCGGGAGCAATCACCGGGGGAGGCGAGGCAAAAGGATTGTACCGGACCCTTGCGACAGCGAGGAATCGTTACCCAATATTCGGTCGCCTCGCCCAGGTAGTGTGCCCTTGTGCCCAATCGCCGTCTGCTTGACTCCACAGAGTTATTCGCGGCCCTACCCGCAGACATGCTCGACTCGCTAAGGGAGCGAGCTGAGGGACGGACCCTCGAAAAGGGAGAAATACTTTTCTCCCAGGGCGACGACTCCCGTGAACTATTCGTCGTGCTTGAAGGCCGTATCGCGATCTCCGCTCGATCGATAGATGGCAGGGAAACCATGGTCGCGATCATGGAGAGTGGGGGGCTCTTCGGAGAACTTGGACTGTTCGACGATGAACCTAGATCCGCCGACGCACGCGCACTAGTCGACTCAGAACTTGTTGCAGTTGCTTACGACGAAGTTCGTAACAGTCTCTTGGCAAGGCCTGACACGCTTTGGCCGATCGTGCGATTGCTGGCACAACGTTTGCGGGCTACAGACGAGGCGTTAGCCGATGCGATCTTCTTGGACGTTCCAGCGAGAACTGCCAAAAGGCTGCTCGAACTTGCTGGTGATGAAAACGAGTTTGTACTCCCAATGACTCAAGAGGATCTCGCAAGCCTCGTAGGTGCTTCGCGCGAACGAGTCAATAAAGCGATCTCGATGTTCACGCGTCTCAATTGGATTGCACCCACGGGCCGCAGCCGATATCGCATTATCGACCGCGATCAACTCGAGTTGCGGGCGTCTCAGTAGAAAGCCCCAGTAGCGCGCCGCTTTGTTCAGGCGAGAAACTGCAGCACGCGGGCCCAGGCGTCTGCTGCATCATCTGAACGATGAGCCGGTCTATCTGGGTCGTGGACAAATCCATGTTCGGCATCGTCATAAACAACAATCTCGCAGTCACTGCGGGTCTGCCAGGCCGCGCGCAATGCAGCGACGTCGGCCGCCGGAGTGAACGCATCGGCACTACCCATAATCGCGAGTGTCGGGCACATCTCGCTAACCATCTCCAATGGTTCCGCTAGGTCTGGACCGACCCAGCCTCCTGGGACCGTAATCATTCCGTAAAAATCAACAGCTCGATCAAAGCGCCCCGTGGCGGCTGCTTTTAGCGCGTACATACCACCCATGCAGAAACCCATGATCGCCACAACGTTGACGTCATCTTCAACTACGAGGAAGTCTGCTGCTCGCTCCAGATCGCCAATCTGAATCTCGTCCACGAGTTGACCAACGTGTTGCATGCGCTCAGCGGCCACTAGCGACTCGCGGCCATCAAGGCGCGCAAATGGTTCGGGAGCGCAAACTGCAAACCCATGTGTTGCCAGACGGTGACATAGATCATCGAACAAAGGCCGTAGGCCCATTATGTCTGGGTGCAAAACAACCCCGCGAGTGGGCATACCGAGCGGACGAGCGTGAATGGCGTCTACTTCTTGCCCATCAACGCCACACAGCCTTATGCGTCCTGCGTCGACCTCATGCGGTCCTCTATCGAGTGCAGCCATCACCGGAAAGTATCGCATCGGACATCGCCGGAACGACGTCAGACGTAACGCTCAAGAATCGAAGTCTCTGCTATCCGAGTGAGGCCATCTTTGATTGCGCGTGCGCGGGAATCGCCAACCGCTTCGACCTCGACAAGATCCATGACACTGGCGCGCATGATCTTGTGAAGAAAACCGAATCGCTCTACAACATGTTCGGCCACGGTCTCAGAAAGACGGGGGATCTTGTGGAGCAGCCTATAGCCTCGCGGTTGTATTGCCACTTCAAGGTCGATTGTCCGACCCAGGTGGAGCACTTCGGCAACGCATCGCAAGTCGAGAAGTGACTCGGTGTCCAGCCCCGAAAGGACTGATGTGACATCTTGTAATTCGTAGTCATCGGACTCCAGGAAGTAATCCTTCGCGAAGAGTCGACGGTCATCCTCGACACCTCCCATTAGTTCCTCAAGTTGCATCAATATCAGTCGCCCGTCGGAACCGAGTTCTATGACGTACTCCTCGATCTCCTCAGCAATTCGCCGCACCATCTCCGCGCGTTGCAATGCGTTTGCCACGTCACGCAATGTCACCAGGTCTTCAACTTCGAGTGCAGAGAGCGCACCGCTAACTGCATCGAGGCGATTCCTGTATCGCTCAAGAATCTGTAGCGCTTGGTCCGCGCGAGACAACACACGTGAAACCGGCTCGAGTGTCCGCTTGATGCCTTGTCGATGCACCGCGACCAACGACAATTCTTCAGAGACGGTGATTACTGGTGCATCTATCTGGTTGGCCACACGTTCAGCAGTTCTGTGTCTTGTGCCAGTCTCAACGGTAGGAATAGTCGGATCTGGAACGAGGTGAACATTGGCCCGGGCGATGCGGGTGCAATCGGCCGACAGGATCATCGCACCGTCCATCTTGGCCAACTCTGATAGGCGCTGGGGAGTGAACTCTGCGTCGAGAAGGAACCCTCCCGAGCACAAGGCCAATACTTCGGGACCGTCACCAACAACAATGAGCGCGCCCATCTTCGCTTGGAGAATTCGGTCGAGACCCTCTCGTACCGGACGGCCGGGCGCGACAAGTCGCATTGCCGCAAGCATTGCTTCGGATCTAGGCGGTGCAACCACCGGCATTTACCTTCCTGCGTCTACGCGCACTCGGTTTATGGGATCTGCGAAACATGTACGAACGGTGATATGGGACACGATTACTGCGCCAATATTGTACCGGCAATGCCGTCTCGGCTCATCGGGCCATACCTGGCGTTCATTTAGTTATACATACCCGTGATCGAGAGTGCCTCGGCGATGGCGCGCACCGGAATGGACTCAATGCCTTCTACCGCAGGTGCCGACATCGGAACGATGGCATGTCGGAAACCGAGCCGAGCCGCTTCAGCCAAACGCCGAGGATGTTGGGATGCGAGCCGAACTTCACCGCCGAGACCAATTTCGCCGACGGCGACAAAGTCTGGAGGGAGAGAACATCCCATGTGCGCGCTCGCTAGCGCCAATGTGAGCGCGAGATCTATGCCCGGATCAACAACTCTCACACCGCCAGCGACGCTCGCGTATACGTCGGCAAATCCGATGCGGATGTCTCCCTTTCGGTCCAGCACAGCCTGGAGGAGAGCCAATCGGCCGCTGTCGATGCCCTGGGTTGTGCGACGCGGTGGGGCATCTCCCTGAGTAGGTACAACCAACGCTTGGACTTCCACTAGTAGCGGACGCCCTCCTTCAAGGATGGGCGTGACGATAGAACCTGTGAGTTCAGCGCGTCGGTCGGCAAGAAATAGAGCCGACGGATCGGGAACATCTTCTAATCCACCGTCGCGCATCTCGAACACTCCCAACTCGTTAGTCGAGCCGTAGCGATGCTTCAACGGGTAAAGCATTCGAAGTGCGTGATGCCTATCGCCCTCGAATGCAAGAACGGTATCGACCAGATGCTCCAACGACCTTGGACCAGCAATCGATCCATCCTTCGTGACATGACCAACCAGGATCACAATTAGGCCGGTCTTCTTTGCGACCCGCGCGAAACTTTGCGCGCACTCGCGAACTTGAGCAACCGACCCCGCGCCGCCCGGTAACTCAGGATCAACAATTGTTTGAATGGAATCGATCACCAGCACATCGGGCACGACGTCGTCGATGTGGGCGAGAACATTGGGCAGGGATGTTTCGCTCACAACAAGCAGATTGGACGCGAGTGCATCTACGCGGTCAGCACGCAACCGCACCTGCTCCTTCGATTCCTCCGCACTGACCAGAAGACATCGATAGCCTGACTCGGCCATTCTTCCTAACGCCTGTAAGGCAAGGGTGCTTTTCCCTATCCCTGGTTCCCCTGCAAGCAGCGTGACCGAACCTCGAACGAACCCGCCACCCAAGACCCTGTCGAGCTCAACTACCCCGCTCGGGCGCCCGGCTCCGGCGTTTGGATCTACCTGAGCAAGTGGGATCGGCTGATCTTCAGGGGCACCCGCCACCCGTAGAACTGCCGAAGACGGGTCATTGAAGGTTTCCTCAACGAGTGTGCTCCATGCCCCACATTCAACACAGCGGCCTAGCCACTTGGGCGCTTGCGCACCGCATTTGGTGCAGGCGAATACAACACGGGTACGAACACGCGTTCGGGTCATGTGGTAACCCTACGCCGGGGGTGCGACGTTTACGGGGACCAGACAGCCGCGACCCCTCAAGCAGCGCCCGCCTAAAGGGTCCCCCGACCTTGGCGAGTTCGCGATTCCCCTTTTATTACGAGCACGATCGCCAAAGCAGCCGCCACCATTGCCACGACAAGCATGATTACGTGGGAGAAGTCCAGATCAGTAGAACTCGCCTTCACAACAGCACGATCGCCTTGCGATATGGACACCGTCTTGGGTTTTGCATTCGGCAAGACGGCGGTAACCCGGAGATGGAGAGAATCATTCGCTTGTTTGGCGAGCGACTCCTCAAGGGCTTTTACATCGACACGTTCATTGGTGAGACGAGCTACCAATTCTGGGTCTTTCGAAATAGCAAGGTCGAGCGCGCGCCTGTCCGCCACCACCCGAAACGACCACTCACTACGAAAAGGACCTGCATCACGCGTGACCCGTAGATCGCGAATAGGGCCCGAAGGTCCGTTTAACTCGCGTATCCACTCCGATACTTCGGAAGGTTTAGAGAACGGTTTCTTCAATTCGAGCGCAGCTCCGGCGTTATCCGTTTCCTTCCATCCAGATATCACCCACCCCGATTCAGCGAGTCCGTCCAACCGCACGCGGGTGTCAAGAGTTCCACCGTCGACCGTCGCCGCTCTCACCGCGTCTGCATCAAGATCGATGCCGACAGTCACCTCGCCGCTGCCATTCTCTTTCAGGTCCACGCGCATCAAAACGTCTACCCGGCAGGCACCGAGCGCAAGCACAAGCATGAGGGCGCCAAGAATTCTTCGCAAGACGCGCAGTATGTCACGCGCCTTCAAGCACCCGCATAACTATTCGGCTGTTCCGCTTTCCGCGTGTTGCACCGGGGGTTCGATCGGCTCAGCAGGTTCTACCGGGTCGGTGATGTGGAACACGATGGCATCTTCTTCAACATCGACAATGATCGACTGTCCAGTGTGGACCTCTTTCCACAAGATCTTCTCTGATAGCGGGTCTTCGACCATCCTCTGGATAGCGCGTCGCAACGGACGCGCTCCGAGTGTCGGGTCATAACCCTGCTTCGAAAGCAAATCTTTGGCCGCTTCGGTGAGTTCTAACGAGAGGCCTTGGCCTTCAAGTTGGGTCTGCACCCGCTTGATAAGTAGATCCACAATCGAATGAACTTCCATGCGGCTGAGTTCAGCGAACACGATCACGTCGTCGATGCGGTTCAGGAACTCCGGACGGAAGTGACGCTTCAACTCCTCGGTCACCTTGTCCTTCATGCGCTCGTACGTGACCGACTCGTCTACCTTCGAGAATCCGACATTCGCCTTGCGCAGGTCTGCAGTTCCAAGGTTCGAAGTCATGATGATCACAGTGTTCTTAAAGTCGACTGTGCGGCCTTGCGCATCGGTCAGTCGGCCATCTTCCAAGATCTGAAGCAGCGCATTGAACACATCGGGATGCGCCTTTTCGATCTCATCGAACAACACGACCGAGAACGGCTTACGGCGAACAGCTTCTGTGAGCTGGCCGCCCTCGTCATAACCGACGTACCCAGGGGGTGACCCGACTAGACGCGACACGGTGTGCTTCTCCATGTACTCACTCATGTCGAGTTGGATCAAAGACGACTCGTCGCCAAACAAAAACTCTGCAAGCGTCTTCGCGAGTTCAGTTTTTCCGACGCCCGACGGTCCCAAAAAGATGAACGATCCACTCGGTCGTTTGGGATCCTTGAGACCCGCACGCGTACGACGGATCGCCTGACTCACAGCTTTTACTGCAGGTTCCTGGCCCACGATGCGCTTGTGCAACTCATCTTCCATCCGCAGAAGCTTTGCTGTCTCTTCTTCGGTGAGTTTGTAAACGGGAATACCAGTCCAGAGCGCGAGTACCTCTGCGACCGACTCTTCGTTCACTTCATTGAAAAGGTCTACGCCTTCAGCCTTAAAATCTGTTTCTTTGGCTGCCCGCTGCTCAAGCAATTCTTTCTCTCTGTCGCGCAAACTCGCTGCGAGCTCGAACTGCTGATCTTCGATCGCGCCTTCCTTCTCTTTGCGCACCTTTGCAATCTCATCTTCCAACTCTCGGAAGTCGGGCGGTGCTTGCATACGCCTAATGCGTAGACGCGAACCGGCCTCATCGATCAAGTCGATCGCCTTGTCAGGAAGATGGCGGTCCGAGATGTAACGATCGGCGAGATTGGCTGCCGCTACAAGCGCTTGATCGGTAATCGTCACTCTGTGGTGACTCTCGTAACGTTCACGCAGTCCCTTGAGAATCTCAATCGTGTGCGCCACCGATGGTTCCTCAACCTTGATGGGCTGGAATCTGCGCTCAAGAGCAGCATCCTTCTCAAGGTGTTTGCGGTACTCGTCGAGCGTCGTAGCGCCGATTGTCTGCAGTTCGCCGCGCGCCAACATCGGCTTGAGGATGCTCGCCGCGTCTATCGCTCCTTCGGCCGCTCCGGCACCGACCAGCGTGTGCAGCTCATCGATAAAGAGGATGATGTCGCCGCGCGTCCGGATTTCTTTAAGTACTTTCTTGAGACGCTCCTCGAAGTCACCGCGATATCTGGATCCTGCAACCAGCGCGCCAAGGTCAAGCGTGTAGATCTGCTTCCCTTCGAGGGTCTCTGGAACATCTCCGCCAACAATGTCCGACGCAAGTCCCTCGACAATCGCCGTCTTGCCGACGCCAGGCTCGCCAATGAGAACCGGATTGTTTTTTGTACGACGCGACAGAACCTGCATGACGCGCTCGATCTCTTTCTCACGCCCGATGACGGGATCAAGCTTCTTCTCGCGTGCGAGTTGGGTGAGATTGCGTCCGAACTGATCTAGAACAAGTGAACCACCAGGACTTCCGGTTTCGGCCTGCTGACCGGCACCAGGTGCTGCACCCTCTTTGCCGCCGGCGTAACCAGATAAGAGTTGGATGACTTGCTGACGTACACGCGAAAGATCCGCGCCAAGTTTTACGAGCACCTGCGCGGCTACCCCTTCGCCTTCGCGAATGAGCCCAAGAAGAATGTGCTCCGTGCCGATGTAGTTGTGGCCCAGTTGCAGTGCCTCACGCAGCGACAGTTCCAGAACTTTTTTCGCTCGCGGAGTGAAGGGGATATGGCCCGATGGTGCGGATCCGCCGTGGCCGATGATCTCCTCTACCTGAGCCCGTACAGCTTCGAGAGAGATGCCGAGGGACTCGAGCGCCTTGGCTGCTACTCCTTCACCCTCATGAATCAATCCCAAGAGAATGTGTTCAGTGCCGATGTAGTTGTGATTGAGCAGGCGCGCCTCTTCCTGGGCCAGCACCACAACTCTTCGGGCTCGGTCTGTAAACCGTTCGAACACTCGCCTCCGCCTTTCGTCAGGCGCTCAGTTAAGGATGCCCATCATATCGGGCGAGTCAGAGATTCTCTGGTAGTCATGCGTGCATCGACGCCTGGCTCCGCACTCTGTAGGAAACATCCTCGGACTATCAACCAGGGGTTATCGGCTGGTTGTTGGTTGGCAGTTGTTCTTGTTCCGGCTTGGTGACCGTTGGCACAACACCGTACCGTGGGGCGATGCAACCTCTACAAGCTCTCGGGATCGCGCCGTTGGCCGCCGATCTAGAACGAGTCGAGGCTTGTCTACGCGACTCTGCGCGGTCCCAAGACCCCTTGTTGAGCGATATCGCATCGCATCTAATTTCGGCAGGAGGCAAACGCCTTAGGCCAGCCCTAACGCTATGCGCCTCATATGCCACCAAGGGCGTCGCTCCGGTATCCGAAGGTGTCATCACCGGTGCCGTTGCTGTCGAACTCGTGCACCTGGGATCTCTATATCACGATGATGTGATCGACGAGGCGCAGACGCGCCGAGGCGTTCCGAGCGTAAACGCACGTTGGTCAAACATCGTCGCGATCCTTGCTGGCGATTACTTGCTGGCGCGTGCGTCCGAACTCGCCGCTTCCCTAGGCGCTGAAGTCGCCGCTCTACTTGCTGCAACAATCGGTGAACTCTGCAGAGGACAAGTACTCGAACTCGCACACCTCTTTGATGTCGATAGATCTGAGGAGCTTTACTTCTCAGCAATTGACGGAAAAACCGCTTCCCTGTTCGGTACCGCGTGTCGTATAGGCGGGATGGTCTCCGATGCCGACGGTGCAACACTCGATGCTCTCACGAACTTTGGGAAGCGCGTTGGCACATGCTTTCAAATCGTCGATGATGTGCTCGACGTCACCGGTGACGAAGCAACACTCGGAAAACCTGCTGGCAACGACTTAGAAGAGGGCATCTACACGTTGCCAGTCATCTACGCGATTGACCGGGATCCGAAACTGCGCGACATGCTGGGTCGCAAACTCGATGCAGTTCAGTTAGAGGAAGCACGAAATCTCGCAACCTCAGATGGTGCGGTAGCGCGCGCCCTGACAATGGCTCAACAGCAGGCAGACCAAGCGAGCGAGGCCCTCGGAACGAGCGTCAATCTTGACGGTGACGTAACTGCAGGGTTGCGGCGGCTCGTCGATACTTTGGTCACCCGCGAAAACTGAACCTGTGGCTCGTCGATGAGCCTTCCTAGAGGCCCACACGGACTAGGCGCCCTCCGGGCGGCGCGCGACCTGCTTGCCACTACGGTACCCAGACTTTAAGCCCTTACCGAACGCTACCGATACTGCTGCATTCAGATGGCGCCCCGCATTTCGCAACTTTGCCCTTAGCTGATGCGACCGTGCGCGAGGTATTGCGGCTTCATCCTCCAGGATCGTTCGTAATCGCTCTTTATAATTGATGTTCAAAAAAGGAAGAGCTGATAGCAGACAAGTGGGTCACAAAAATATTCGGATCAGGCCGATGTCGCTCGGTGGCGATTCTTCGCCGCAGACTCCAGATCGTCTACTTCGCCGAGGAACGTAAGGACAGCCTGATTAAATGCGATTGGCGCCTCGAGCATCAGACCATGGGCAGCACCACCGAGCACCTCCAACCTCGAACTAGAGATCAACTCGGCCAGTTCCTCTGCATCGCCAACCGGAGTGAGCGAGTCTTGTGAACCGGTAATGACCAATGTCGGCACGTTGAGGTGCACCAGCTCATGACGCAATTCGTCAGGTGCGTCAAGGATGGCGTGGATTTGGTTGATGAACGCATCGGGATCTTGCTGCACAACAATCCGAGCGCCGAGGTTCAGCCATATTCCGAATCGCTTTCTGAGACGAGGGCCAATGAGCCATTCGAGGGCCTCGTCGCCGAGGGCGCCTATTCCGCCTGCCTCTACCGCGTCGGCCCACTCGGTTAGCAGTTCCCTGCGCCACTCGTGGTGACTACATGCCGTGCACGCAAGAACGAGCCCATTTACGCGATCGGGGTGAAGGACCGCCAGTATCTGGGCGATGATCCCACCCATTGAGGCACCGATTACATGAGCGCTCTTTATCCCTTCGGCGTCAAGAACGCTTAGAGCGTCAAACGCCATCCGATCTAACGAGTATGGACCGGGTACGGGACCGGTGCGACCCACACCCCGGTTGTCCGGAGCTATACACCGGTAGCGACGACCGAAGGCGAGTCGCTGTAACGCCCAGCCTCGCGCGTCAGTGCCGAGTCCCTGCAACATGAGTAGAGGAGGACCGTCTTGGCGCCCGAACGCGTCGTAGTGAATCGTGATGCCGTCATCGGCAAGAACTTCAGACACACGACCCCCTTCTAGAAGAAACCTACGCCGGACTACCCAGCCTAGAGCCGCTCCGAGATGTGCACGACGCGCGTGTGTGCTGCGTCATCAGCGGCTTGCGCGGTCACACTTATTCTTAAAACGTAGGAATTATTAATTTCAACCGTTGGAATCACCAGAAATAAGTGTGTCGATCGCTGTCCTTGCAGCTTCAGCCAATTCGGCTGCGGCGAGCGGATCGCCTGATCCCTTCTTCGAGTGAATCGGTAATGGCTCGCCGACTACGACACGCCAAGGGCGCAAGGGCATTCCGAATGGACCTCCAGGCATCACTGCAATAGGTATCACCGGATAGCCCAGTGCGGGAACGAGCAGTGGCAACGGCGGACGCCCGCCCGCCCAACGGGACCAACTGGAGCCCAAAGGCACTGCCGCCATGTGTCCGGCTCTGAGAAGAGCCCCCACATCGCCGGGATATGCGATTACACCTCCGAGTTTTCGCATTATGTCACCGAGCACAGGAATGTCTGGAACGCCAACGATCCTGAGACGCCGACCGATCTCGCATCTAACTGCGACAGTGAGGGCAGTTGGTTCGACTACACCAAGTCCACGATTCGAAACTAACAATGCAGGCCCATTTCGAATCAACCGCTCTCCATGTTCGACACGCGTACGCACCGCCGCCAACACGACGGGGGCCAACACATCTTGGAGTTGCGGATCGGCACCGAACGGGTCGATCAGATAACGACCATTGAAGCGCCGTCGTAATGAAGTGATCAGATCCATCGACTGTGCGCGGTCAGGATCGGTCGCGTACATAGTCACGGAGGAGACATTCGCATTCATCTTTTTACCGAGATTGCAGATGACTCTGGAACGTGCAAAGGCGTGACGGTCGCCCACTCGAATAACTCGGCACACACTTCTTGAGTCGGTCGCATTTCGTTTAGACCGAGAACATCCACTGCGCGTGAACCATCACCCGATCGGCCACGATTCAAGAGTTCGACTATGTGTGGAGGCATCGATGCTCCGGCAAGTTCTGCCGCATGAGTTGCGAGGGTCCACGCTGGACCGACTACGGGAACGGGTATACGTCCACCAAGACGCACCGCTTGCCAGACACTCGCAGCACCTGGACCAACCAGATTTAGTGGCCCATTAATCCCCGCCAACAATGCCAATACCATCCCTTGAGCGGCGTCGTGTACGTGGAGAAGCTGAAACGCTGGGTCGGCGAACGCGGGAACCGGTACCGCTGGAAGTCTAAGAACGCGTCCTAGCGGAGACGGAACATGCGATCCGGCAACGGGTGCCATGCGCAACGCGACAACCGGAACTTCATGGCGACGACCCAGGTCCGCTGCGATTGCTTCGACCTCTAAGCATGTGCGC
Organism: Bifidobacterium breve; assembly: GCA_945865605.1. Classification (GTDB taxonomy): domain Bacteria; phylum Actinomycetota; class Acidimicrobiia; order IMCC26256; family JAENVU01; genus SHUZ01. Next base: position 3,231 of record CAMBEL010000015.1, on the reverse strand, counting down.
CCATACGGCGTTGAAGGAGCAACGGTTGCTTCTTCATCCGGAACTCCAGGACGCCCCCGTCCGCGTCCGTAGACCTCGAGCCCAGAGCGGACCGCGACGCGTTGCAATTTTCCCGTGCGCGCCGCTGCACCTAGTGCTGTAACCGTGCAACTGTGGCTGTAGATCGCAGCGAGACGCGGGGATAACCGTGACCCTGGCTCGTAAACACCGAAGTGCGCGACAGCATCGGGAGCAAACTCCATAACGAAGTTTGCCAACTTCTCACGGTCCCGAGGATCGATACGACGGAACTCGCTCCGACGTAATCGGCGGCGAGGAGGAACGAAATCAACCCCCGCGATCTCGGTAACTTCAGGATTGGCTTCTAGAAGTTGCGCGACCCTGGTGCCTATTTCACCGCCCATTCCCGTAACTAGCACTCGCATTTGTGAGACCGCCTCTCGCTGACCCTTAGTCAGCCCCGGTTTCGTTCGTAGACGATTCGTAATCCATGAAGAGTCAACCATGGTTCGTGATGTCTGATGGTGCGCGAGAACGGCACAATCAATTCTGCGAGTCCCCCGGTCGCGACCACGGTGCACTCGCCCAACTCTTCTTGGAATCGATCCACGATCGCGTCTACTTGACCGCTGAAACCGTAGATCACACCGGACTGAATCGACTCGATGGTCGACTTCCCAATCACATTGCGCGGTGGAACGAGTTCTACGCGTCTAAGGGCGGCCGCCCTCCCGAAGAGTGCATCGAGGGAAATTTCGACACCAGGGAAAATTGCTCCACCCAGGTATTCACCGTTGGCGCTGATCGCCTCAACCGTGTTTGCTGTACCGAAGTCGACGACGATCGTCGGTCCCCCGAATAAGTCGTATGCACCCACGGCATCGGCAATCCGGTCTGGCCCAACTTCTTTCGGATTGTCATACAACACCGGCATACCTGTCCGTACCCCGGGCTCTAGAACCAACGCTTCGAAACCAAAATAGCGAACTGTCATCTCCCGCAGCGCCGCCGTCACACTCGGAACCCCAGAACAAATAGCCACGCCGGTGACTTGGGAATCGAACGAGAACCCGTGGAATCCAAGGAACTGCTGAATCATCAACGCCAACTCATCTGATGTCCGCGACGCCACGGTCGCGATCCTCCAGTGGTCGGCTAGTTCCGTCTCGTCGAAGAGACCAATGACTGTTTGGGTATTACCGGCATCAATCGCTAGCAACATCAGTCGAAGTCCATCGCTATGTCGAGTGCTGGCGCTGAATGAGTGATCGCGCCGACCGAGATGTACCGGACTCCGGTCGCGCCATACGCGGCAACCGTCTCGAGAGTGACTCCGCCCGACACCTCCAAGGCAACGCCGTCCGAAACAGAGATCGCTTCAACGACAACTGCTGGTGACATGTTGTCGAGAAGGATCAGGTCGGCACCCGCCGCAACCGCTTCCTTCACTTCCATTACCGTGTCGCACTCGACTTCGATCACAAGGTCGGGAAACAGTGCCTTCGCCTTTTTTACTGCACCCATCAAGTCTGAGTGAACAAGGTGGTTGTCTTTTATCAATACTCCATCCGAGAGCCCATGGCGATGGTTCGTGCCACCCCCGGCGCGCACTGCGGCTTTTTCGAGGGCTCTGAGTCCGGGCAACGTCTTTCGCGTATCGCGAATCTCCGAACGCCCACGCACCGCCTCAACAAAACTCCGCGTCAGCGTGGCTACGCCGGAGCAATGCTGCAACAGGTTCAAAGCGGTGCGTTCACCGCCTAGTAGCGACCTAAATGGACCGGCAACGGTGAGAATCGTGTCGCCTTCTCGCAAATTATTGCCATCTCGCATGTGCGCTTTTATCTCAACCGTTTTGTCAACTTGGCGGAACGCTTCGATCGCCGCCGCAGTTCCAGCGAGAACTCCAGGTTCGCGAGCAACAATGCGAGCACTTCCGTGAGCATCTTCTGGAATAACTGCGATCGAAGTGAGGTCGCCTGGTAGTCCGAGGTCTTCGGCGAGTGCACGGGCGACAACGTCTGCGACCACCTCGGCCCGCGGATTGAAGTCCCACGCTTCGTCGTTGTCCATCACGCTCGGACCTCTACGGGAAGAGGAATGAACATCTCATTGCTTCCGGCGAACATGTAGCGGCCGAGAAATTCAGGGCGTGCACTCGGATAATCGAGCCGTGAGTGCGTGCCGCGCGTTTCCTCGCGCAACGAAGCCGCCCGAACGAGCGCAGTCGCGACCATGACTAGATTGCGCACCTCCAGTGCAGGCACGGCTTGTGGATCGCACATCTCGGCCTTCGCCCGCATCGCATCTAGACCTAACGCTGCTTCTTCCAGGCGAACTCCATCGCGAAGCACTCCCACGTTGCTAGTCATCAATTTCTGAAGTGCTTCGCGCAGAGGCAAGGGGGATTCCAGGGCCGTAGACCTGGACTGGCGCGTAACGCTTGGGGTTCCCTCGGGCCACCCGTCGCGTAGCACGCCGCTATGTATTGGACCATCGCGACCTTCCGCAATCGCTCCAATCACACGCGGCGCAAAGACGAGCCCGTCGAGCAACGAGTTGCTCGCGAGACGATTTGCACCGTGTACCCCCGAGCAAGCCACTTCTCCACATGCCCATAGCCCTGGAATCGTCGCGGCACCATCAAGATCAGTGCACACACCACCAGACAAGTAGTGCGCTGCCGGAGCGACAGGAAGCAGGTCGCGTTCAGGGTCAAGGCCCACAGATTGTGCGGACCTCCAAATCGTCGGGAAACGAGTTTCGAAGTCGTTTATCGAAGTGCAGTCAAGCCACATGTTGGATTCTTCGCGTTCCAACATTCGCGTTGTAATCGCACGCGCCACTACATCGCGTGGAGCTAGATCTCCGAGTGGATGCTCCTGAGACATGAACGCAACTCCCGCGCTATCGCGCAGCACGGCCCCTTCACCCCGAAGCGCCTCCGAAAGAAGCGGGCGGGGCATTGAAGGGCTAGCGAGTGCAGTGGGATGAAACTGCATGAACTCGACGTCGGCGACGGCAGCGCCCGCCCGTAATGCCATCGCTACGCCATCTCCCGTAGAAACGGAAGGGTTGGTCGTCGCGGAGTACAACTGTCCTGCACCACCGGTCGCCAACAACGTGTGTTTGGCGCGCACTTCGCGCATTCCTCCAGAATCGTCGAGCGCAGTCACTCCAACGCACCTGCCGTGGTCGATCAAGAGATCGATGGTGACCCATCCCTCGCGA
>CAMBEL010000014.1 GCA_945865605.1 Bifidobacterium breve | reverse complement strand
CGAAGACTGCAGCAAGGCCGGCTCCGCCGTGATCTCGAGATCAGGCAATCGCTGGAACAACTGCTCGAACATGACTCTGATTTCCCGTCGCGCAAGATTTGCGCCCAAACAGAAGTGGGGTCCGCCGCCTCCGTAACCGCCGTGGGGATTCGGTGAACGCGTGATGTCGAACTTGTACGGATCCTCGAATGCGCGTTCGTCGCGGTTAGCCGAGTTGAACCACATAACCACCTTGTCGCCTTCAGCAATGTGCTGCCCAGAAATCTCTGTGTCCTGTGTTGCAGTACGGCGGAAATGGATCACCGGTGTAGCCCATCGAACGATTTCTTCGACGGCATTCACAGCATGCCCATCAAAGTCAGCGCGCCAAAGTGCCTTCTGAACTGGATTGTTGTGGAGCACCCACATGCCGTGACTAATCGCCGTACGTGTCGTCTCGTTACCGGCAACGACGAGCAAGATAAAGAACGAAGCAAACTCTCCCAGAGTGAGACGTTCGCCGTCTACCTCCGCATGCATCAGCGTCGTAGCAATGTCATCAGCAGGATTGTCGAGTCGGTCTTGGCCGATCTCCATCGCCATTTGGTAGAGAACCATGAAGGCCCCCATCAGGTCTTCGATGTTCTGCACGTACTCGGGATCCCCGACGCCAAGAATCACGTTTGACTGCGCGAGCACACTTTGTTCCATCGATGGAGGCACTCCAACCATGTCGCACACGATCTGCAACGGCATCGGCGCGGCTAGTTCCGAAACGAAGTCGCACTGCCCCTTTTCTGCGACCGCATCGATAACTTCGTTTGTGCGCAGACGTACATTCTCGAGGACATCGTTCAGCGCTTTCGGGGTGAATCCAGCGTTAACAAGATTGCGCAACTTCTTGTGGCGCGGGTCGTCCATATTGATGATCGACCCGATGAAGTCCGATACTTCTTGGGGTATATCGCCAATGTTGGTGCCGCCGCGACCGGAACAGAAAATATCCGCATGCCGGCTCGTGTAGATGATGTCGTCGAAGCGCGTGAGGGCCCAGAATCCGGGCCCTTGTGCGTATCCCTCGATAAGCGGTTCGCTGTGAAACGAAATTGGCGCTTCGTCCCTCAGCAGCTTGAACGTCGCTTCACGTTCTTTCTCGGGAGCAGCCCAGAACTCGAGGTCACCTAGGCGTATATCGTCAATCGCAAGTTCCGACACGGGTCAAGTACTCCTTGGTGGTAGCGGCAGCGCGACGCTAGCGTGCCGCTGTGCGATTTTCGATAGGCCTGCCAGTTGACCACGTCGACAAGCCCGAAGAGTTTGTCACGGGTGCGGCGATCGCGGAGATGTCCGCTGCGGCTGAAGAAGCCGGTTTCGACGCGGTATACGTGACAGACCACCCCGCGCCCGACGATCGCTGGCTCGAAAGTGGAGGGCATCATGCTCTCGACCCGCTAGTAGCGCTCGCTTTCGCGGCAGCTTCGACAACAACGATTCGATTACACACACATATATATGTCGTGGCATACCGCAATCCATTTTTGGCGGCTAAAGGCGTCGCTACTCTCGACGCGTTGTCGGGGGGTCGCGTGATACTCGGCGTGGCCGCAGGCTACCTGCGCCCAGAATTCGGTGCGCTCGGCGTCGACTTTGATTTACGAAATGATCTGCTCGAAGAATCGATTGCCGTTATGAAACGGGTATGGACTGAAGATCATGTCGCCGTCGAAGGCAGCGGTTATCGCGCGCGCGGTGTGACACAACTCCCGCGCCCGGCGACGCAACCGCACCCTCCAATTTGGATTGGAGGAAACAGCATGCGCGCCATGAGGCGAGCGGTCGACATCGGGCAAGGTTGGTCACCGTTTCCTAACCCCCCAACTGTGGCCCTAGCCGTGAAGACCCCGTCCATTTCGAACGTCGATGATTTGGCATCGCGCCTCGATGCCGCAAAGGAATACGCGAACTCGGTAGGGCGCACAGAGACAATGGATGTCTCATTCGCGCGATTCGAATCGGATCACGACCCAGACGACTATGCATCGATCGGTGTTACGTGGCTGACATCACAACTCGATGGCCATCCCACTCGTGACTCTTGGATTGATGGGGTGCGTGAGCTCGCAGCGGACCTACGCCTAGGCAATCGATAACAGTGGAAGCGATGACCGCACACCTGTAAAGAACCCCGCTTTCGAACCGCGACTACGATCGCAACATGGCAACGAGCGACCAGAAAAAGTACGGGGTTTGGGTAGCGGTCGGTCTAGGTGTCGTTCTTGTGGGCGTTCTTGCCTTCGTTCTATTCCGATCGTTCACAGGCGGAGAAGATGGGGGAGACGCAAACGCTGAACAGTGGGCGACTGATGTTTGTGAATCTGCAAATACGTGGTTTGACGACGTCACCTCCCTCGATGGTTTCATGAATGATTCGAAACCAGATTCAAATGGGTTGAGCGCTGCAATCGCTAAGAAACTCGCCGATATTCAAATAGCAACGAAAGATTTGGCTACTCAACTAGAAGATGTCGGCCTCCCAGATACTGAAAAGGGGCGACAAACTGAAGACCGAGTTCGCGAATCGATTGCATCTGTTGAGAAACACGTGAAGACGGCCGAGCGCGCGATCGCTCGCGCGAAAAAGGGTGGCGTCTTAGCGACCTTCACCGCGATCGCCACGATCGTCACTCAAATTTCCGAGGTTCGAACTGAGGTTGAGGATGCAATCAAAGAACTCAGCGACGTAGATGCAGGCGGAGAAATATCGCGGGCGTTCGAGTCATCTGCCGCGTGTAAAGACCTGCGTTCTGCCGTAGGTGGATGACAGTTGACATGATCGAAATTTCTGAGCCGGTTGACGGTGTAACCGTTGATCCTCAATTGCTTGGGATGACGAATCTCGTTCGCCGCATCACTGATCTATGCCTTGGAGCGATGAGCGTCGCAGCGACAGCGAGTGTTGATGCGATAGAGCGTTTCGTACCGGCTGAACCCGGCGAGGAATCTCACTCATCACCGAGCATCTTTAGTTATTTACCTGGTGCTCTGGTTGGGTTTGGTGTTGCAGCACAAAGGCAGTTGTTGCGCGCCACGTCCGTAGGTGAACGGGTAGCCATTACGACGTCAAGTCTCGCCTCACGTGCCCCATTGATTGGTGTTCCACTGCGAGATGTAGAGGGGTATCTCGCGCGTTGGGCAGATCGTGGCGAGGCCGAGCAGATGCGCAGCCGGGCATTGCTGGCTGAGTTTGTGCGCCGACTTGCTCCTGAGGTGGCGACAGCCGTGGTGGAGAAATTGGACCTGACCGAGTTAGTCGAGCAAGTACCAATAGATGCAATCGTGGCGACCATCGACATCGATGCGTTATTGCTGCGGGTAGATGTGGATGCGATCGTGGCGCGTGTGGATATTCCAGCGTTGTTGGATCGCGTGGATATTGATGCGATCGTCGGGCGCGTCGATGTAGGAGCAATAGTCGATCGAATCGATCTTGGCCCGGTGGTTACCCGGGTTCTCGATCAAGTGGATATCGGAGCGATCGTTCGAGAGTCGACCGGTTCGATTACGGGGGGCATCGTCGATGGCGGCCGTGTTACTGCGATGAAGGTCGACTCATTCATCGCTCGCGTTTCGGACAAAGTTTTGTTTCGCAAGAAGGCTCGTGACTTGTCGCTACCTCAAGAGACCAGCGACGAGATAGCCAAGCCATGACCGAGCCGCTGCGTTCGACAATCCGAAACGATCAAGCACGCGCGCTTCAACGAAGCCGGGCCGGTTTTGTCAGCAGGGTGTTGGCCGATGCAATCGACTGGGTAGTCGTCGTCGCTATTTATTCAGGCATCCTCTTTGGGATTGAACTAGCGCGATGGATCATCACGAGTGGAAGTTTTTCCATTGACCCGCCGAAGTTCACGCTGTCATTGGGGTTGGGATGGCTGATCCTCGTCATCTATCTGACGATTGGATGGGGCGGCAATGGGAGAACGATCGGCAAAAGTGTCGTGGGGTTGCGAGTCGTCCGCTTGGACGGTTCAGAACTCGGAGCTCGACGCGGGTTTTTCCGTGCGTTGGTTTGCTCCACTTTCTGGCCTTGGGTACTTCTATGGAGTCTCGTGAGCAGATCCAACTCGGGGTTGCACGACATTTTGTTGCGCACGGCAGTCATCTATGACTGGTCCTCAGATAGCTGAGTATCTGCAGGCCTATATAGGTACGCGATAACTGAGGCGCGCGGCGTTATCATCAAGGATATGCAGCCTTCCGTTCAAACAACCGTTGTTGAAACCGCTCGCTACTGGTGGATCGTGCTCGTAACGGGCCTGACTTCGCTTGCGTTCGGCCTCGTGTTGCTCTTCGACGTAGCAAAAGGAGCGGAGATCCTTGCATGGATCGTCGGCTTGTTCCTGATCTTTGAGGGCCTGGTAGAGGCCTTCGCGGGGGGACGCACCGGCCGTTCGCGTGCCCTTGCCGTTGTAATCGGTATCGTGCTCATCGCTGGCGGAGTGGTCGTTATCTCCTGGCCTGGAGTAACTCCGCTCGTGATTGCGGTTGTTATTGGAATAGCGATGCTGCTGGGCGGCATCGGCCGCACAATCGCATCGGTATGGCTCCGTGATGCTGGGTGGGGGTGGCGCCTCCTAGGTGGATTGATCGAGACCGCGATAGCGATCGCAATCCTTGTGTGGCCCTCCGCAACCGCGTACGTGATTCTTTTCCTGATCGGTTGCGAGGCGATCATCTCCGGAATAGTGCAGATTGTGCTCTCATTCCAGATAAAGAATGGTCCCGACGCCATTGCCGTTATCGAGGTTTCCGCTCCCTAACCGATCATCGCGGCGATTGCCTGATGCGCAGGATATTTGGCTAGCCTCAAGCGCGTGACCGATGTTTCTGCGCGACGTATGAGTCTGCCGAAGCGTTGGCTCTACGTGCTTGCGACGACCAATCCTCCCGAGGGTGATCTAGACCCGATCACAAAGTGGCTCTGGATCACGCGTGCTGGTGTGCTGCCGATGACGCTTGTCTCTGCTGGCCTTGCGGGTCTCCTTGCTGTGTTCATGGACGAAAGCGTCAATTGGTTGTACTTCGCCGCAGCCGCTTTCGGTCTTGTGCTTTCGCATATGGCCAACAACATCATGAACGACCTCTTCGATCTTGAAGTTGGAACCGACACTGCCGACTACCCCCGCAACCTCTATTCACCGCATCCAGTGATTTCGGGAGCGCTCACACGCAATCGTCTCGCGATGTACGGACTCATAGTCAACATTGCGTGCCTTGCAATCATGATTTATCTAACAGCCGAACGCGGTTGGCCAATCGTTGCCTTCGCGTTGGGCGGGTTCTTCCTGTCGGTCGCATATACAGCACCGCCACTTCGATTGAAGAAGCACGGTTTGGGGGAGCCCACCGTGGTCGTGGTGTGGGGACCGCTAATGGTCGGTGGCGTCTACTTCGCAGCCACAGGTTCGATTACATGGGCAGTGATTGCCGCATCTCTTCCTTACGCGATCCTTTGTACGACAGTGCTTATGGGTAAGCACATCGATAAGGCTCCTTGGGATGGCCCGGCAGGAACGCGCACGCTTCCAGTAATTCTTGGAGACCATGTGGCGCGCCAAGTGACACGCGCCATGTTCATTGCGTTCTACGCGCTTGTTGCAATTCTTGTCGCTGTCCAGATTCTTCCCGTGTTTACACTTCTCGTCGCGTTCTCGTATCCGATATTCATTCGGGTTTGGAAGACCTACGGCGAACCCAAGCCGGCTGAATCGCCAATGCCAAATCCGGTGTGGCCACTTTGGTTCGCACCCCACTCGTTTCTATTGACTCGACGCGCGGGCGGGCTTCTTATTCTTGGCATGGTCGCCGGCGTAATTCTGGGTTGGTAGACCTACCGTTTTTGTGCGATAGGCGCGCAAATTCGTCGCGCTTTTTGGAGGGATGATGCCCGAGAGCACCATGTTCGAAAGCACGATGCAGAACTTCCCGCTCACCATCGGGATGATGTTCAGGCTCGGCAGCAAGATCGCGAAGTGGCAACTTCCAGAACGATGGGCATTCATAGACGAGATACCCAAGACGAGCGTCGGGAAGTTCGACAAGAAAGTTCTGTGCGCGGGTTTTGGCGACGGCCAACTCGATGTCGAGATCTTGTCTAGTTAGGCCGGAAGCCTTCGTACTTCCGCAATTCGCGACGCGCGATCTGGCGCATGTGCACCTCGTCGGGGCCGTCCACGAGATGCAGCGTTCGTGCATGTGCGTACATGTCTGCGAGCGGCCAGTCTTGGCTTACCCCAGCTCCGCCGAATACTTGGATTGCCCGGTCGATGACCGTCGTAGCCGTCCGAGCGGCCACGACCTTGATGGCGCCAATCTCGAAACGCGCGCCCTTGTTACCAACCGTATCCATGAGCCACGCGGCCTTCATCGTGAGCAACCTTGCTTGCTCGATCATGATGCGGCTCTCGGCGATTGAAGCGCCGATCACACCCTGGTCTGCGAGGGGAGAACCGAATGCGACTCGCATCTGGACACGCGCACAAGTGAGTTCCAAGGCCCGTTCGGCAAGACCGATCGCGCGCATGCAGTGGTGAATGCGGCCGGGGCCTAAACGCGCCTGTGCCATCGCGAACCCGTTACCTTCGCCTCCTAAAATATTGCCAGCAGGAAGTCGTACGTTTTGGAACAACGTTTCGGCATGGCCGCCGCCGCTGCTGTGGCCGAAGACGGTGAGTGCCCGTTCTATGGAGACGCCTGGAGCATCCATAGGAACGAGGATCATTGAATGGCGGTGGTATGGATCAGCATCAGGGTCTGAGACGCCCATGAGGATGGCGACCTTGCAACGCTTCGACATGGCGCCACTCGTGAACCACTTGTGCGCATTAACTACGTAGTCATCACCATCACGGGTAATCCGACTCTGGATGTTGGTCGCGTCCGAGCTTGCAACCCACGGTTCGGTCATTGCGAAACAAGATCGGATCTCGCCTTCGATTAGTGGGACGAGCCATGCGTCTTGCTGTTCAGGCGTACCAAACTCCGCAAGAATTTCCATGTTCCCTGTGTCGGGCGCGGCGCAGTTGGTCGCTTCGGACGTGAGCAAACTACGTCCCATGATTTCGCACAAAGGGGCATAATCGAGATTGGTCAAACCCGCGCCCCACCGCTCATTGGGCAGAAATAGATTCCAGAGCCCACGGGCGCGCGCCTCGGCCTTGAGGTCCTCCATGATCGGCGCGTACGAATGTGGATCACCGGACGCTTCGATCTGCGCGAAGTAAGTAGGTGTCGCGGGTTCGATTGTCTCGGTAACGAACGCGAGCAATCTTTCGCGTAGTTCTTCTGCGCGTTGGCTCAGGGCGAAATCCATGTCATCCTCCGACATTCATTCCCGTCAGATGCGGGAGCAAAGCACCCTACTGTCGAACCTCGTGTGCGTTTCGTGCTCAGGGGGCGATGATGCTGCCATTCGCTAAGAAAAACGTCGCACCCTTGGCCTCTCGCAGCGGTGGCGCTTTGGCGACGCGCAGCATTTCCGCTTCCGCTTGGTCGGCTGCATCGAACACATGCGTCGTCAAGCACCACTCAACCATGATGCCGTTCGGATCTGTCGTGTAGATACTCACGCACCATTCGTGATCTATCTCTGCGACATCTAGACCGAACGCAATCCACCGACTCTTTGCATGATCGAGGCGGCCTTGGTCCGCTGCAACAAAGGCGAGATGGTTTGTCCAAATGGGGAGTCCGAGACCCGTAGAAATGGCCGGGTCAAACTCATTAATTTTTGCTTCATCCAAATCCCAGAAAGCGATCATGCCGTCGCCCGTGTCGTAGAAAAGATGTCGGGCCCAGCCGCCAGTTGCGGTGTCGGCGACTTCCACCTTGGCGAGTTTGAACCCCATGGCTTCGGTATAGAAACGGTGAGTGGAATCTGCATCGCGCGTAGCGATGGCGACATGGTGCAGTGCCATCCCATCAGGGTACCGGAGAATCGAAGTGCCGCCTATGGTGATGTGATGCAGAACATCGTGAAATCGTGAACACTGCATCCTGGGTTCTCCTCGCGCTCGCCGCGTTAGTTGCTATCGGTAACTGGACCGGAGTCGCGACGGGCAGGCAACGCCTCATCTATTGCTGTAAGCCAGCAACCTTGATCCTGTTGATCGCCGTCGCTTGCACGCTTGATCCAGTTCACTCTGACGTACGTACATGGTTCGTAGTTGCATTGGTGCTTTCTCTGGTCGGAGATGTGCTCCTAATGTTGCCGCGAGATGTTTTCGTGGCGGGACTCGGTGCTTTTCTTCTCGGCCATCTCGCGTACATCGTCGGCCTGAATCTTCATTCCGACGGTCTTTGGATCTTCGCCATTCCGGTTTTGTTAGTTGTTGCTCTCTTGGGCGTTCGTCTCATTGGCGGTATCCGCCGAAATGGACACGACAAGTTGCTGGTGCCCGTATTTGCGTATGTGGTTGTCATCGCGGTGATGGTCGCTAGCGCCGCGGCGAGCGGCAACTCCGTTGCGCTGTCAGGCGCGATTTTGTTCATGGCGTCGGACGGTTTGATTGGCGAAACTCGTTTCGTTCAACCCCACAGGTGGGGACCGGTAGCTGTCATTTCGAGCTATCACGTTGCCCAAGCGCTGCTTGTCATCTCGCTTACAACCTGACGTGGCGCTACGTCTTGGGCGTACGCTGACCGCATGCGCCGATCGATTGATGATGCCCAAGATGATCACCCTGCGGATGAAGAGTTTCCACCAGTGTCTTGGATGGTTGGGCTGTCGGATGATCCAAACGCCTCCGATGATGGAGAGCCAAGGCTAAGCATCACTCTCGAAGAACGGGGAGCCGCAGGACGAGGACTGGTCGCGTACCTCGCCCCAGACACGGCGCGACGTATGCGCGCGGCGATGTCTGCAGCCCTCCGGGAGATCGGCGAAGATCCGGGAATCTAAAGCAGGAGCGGCGCGCGGCGCGTGCCGTTCGCCTCGTTGGTCTGGCGGTGCTCAACGATCTGGGCCACCGTGATCATCGCAATACGATGCTCCTGCGCGAACAACTTGAGATATGGCATCCGCGCTGGCGACCCATCGTCGTGCAGTACCTCGCAAATGACAGCGACTGGTGCAAGCCCTGCGAGAAGCGCAAGGTCGACAGCCGCCTCAGTGTGCCCGCGACGGTCGAGCACTCCATCTGGTCGAGCACGCAACGGGAACACGTGACCGGGTTTGATGAATTCGTGGACGCGCGCGTTGGGGTCAATGAATCGCTTGATGGTGAGCGCGCGGTCGGCCGCTCCGATACCGGAACCAGCATCGTGGTGGTCGATAGAGATACTGAATGCGGTGTCGCATCCGGCTTGTCCTGGCGGAACCATCGGTGGAATCTCCAGGCGATCTAGAAACGATGGGTCTGTGGGCATGCAGACGAGTCCGCGGGCCCAACGCAACATGAAGTTGATCGCTTCTGGAGTGACCCACTCCGCGGCCATCGTGAGGTCACCTTCGTTCTCTCTATCTTCGTCGTCTGTGACGAGAACCATTTCACCTCTTCGAATGCGCTTCAAGGCTTCATCGACTGTTGCGAGATGTTGCATTAGTACTCCTGTTTTCAGTTTCGGGCACCCGGCAGGGTAACCACCATGCGGCAACCGTGGGGCTCTCGGCGTTCGGGATGAATCTCTCCACCGTGCAGATCGACGATCCAGCGCGCGATCGAGAGGCCAAGCCCCCCGCCGCCGTCACTAGCTGCTCTCGCTGAGTCAGCACGGTAAAAACGTTCGAATACTCGGCTCGTGTCCTTCTCGGAAATACCTTCACCTTCGTCTATCACTTCGATTGTGACGCCACGGGTATTTCGACGCGCGCGGACTTCGATAACGCAACCGGTGGGCGAGTGGCGAACAGCATTTTCAAGCAGGTTCGCTACGACTTGATGGACGCGTTCAGGGTCACCATCTGCGGAAAGATGAGGTTCTTCGACCACCATGGCGATCTCTATCCCAGGTGCGTGGAGCTTCTGCTCACGCACAGCGTGTGCCAGCATCGGTTCAATTTCAAAGTCCTGTCGGTTGAGCGGCATGGTGCCAGCTTCGAGGCGCGAAAGGTCGAGTAACTGCGCAACCAGACGGGTGAGACGTTCCACCTGAGCAAGCATCGTGCTTAGCGTTTCAGGGCTTGCCGTAGCAACTCCATCGACAATGTTCTCGAGGTTCGCCTGCAGCGCGGTGAGGGGAGTTCGCAACTCGTGACTCACGTTGGCTACCAGGTCTCGCCTAACGCGGTCGGTCTCTGCGAGTTCCGTTGCCATGCCGTTGAATGCGCGCGCAAGGCGTCCGACTTCGTCGTTGGCTGTGTCGGAAACTCGAATCGAATAGTCGCCGCGTGCCATTGCTTGCGATGCCACCGCCATTTCGCGGAGCGGCGTCGTCATGCCGCGCGCTAAGAACCGGATGAAAACAAGCGCAACAACCGCGGCGATTGCTCCCGAAATACTGGGCCATAGCCCGACTATCCGGACACCGAACCAGAACACAAAAACCGTGATGCCAACGGCACCAACAATTAGCCCACCAAGTTTCATCTTCACTGAGGTGAGACCTTCGAGCGGACGCTCCGGCATGTTTCTCATCGGGTGGGTTCGCCTTCGAGGGCGTCTATCGCGTACCCAACACCGTGAACCGTGCGGATTAGATCATCGCCGAGTTTGCGACGCACTGCTCGTACGTGCGAGTCGAGAGTGCGTCCGCCAGACGCGATCTCGTATCCCCACACAGCAGCGAATAGGTCTTCACGTGTAAACACGGTTCCTGGTTCGGCTGCCAGGAACGCGACCAAGTCGAATTCGGTCGGCGTCAGGTGGATTGCTTGTTCGCCGACGTGCACCTTACGAGTTGCGAGGTCTAGTTCGATGCGACCGATCTTGATCACTCCGACTTCAGAGGTAGAAGGTCTATCGTGACTCCGCTCAAGGTCGACACGTCGAAGTAACGCGTTCACGCGCGCTACGAGTTCGCGAGCAGAAAATGGTTTCGTTAAGTAGTCGTCGGCGCCGATTGTCAGTCCGAGCACGAGGTCTTGCTCGGTGTCTCTGGCGGTAAGCATCAGTACAGGCACCGGTCGGTCCTTCTGTATGCGCTTACAAACTTCGATGCCGTCTAATCCCGGCAGCATGAGATCGAGTACCACTAAATCGGGTTGCATTGCATTGCAGCGTTCTACGCCGCTCGGGCCATCGTTAGCGGTATCGACTAAGTAGCCCTCGGACCGCAGGCGCGCTGCGACGGCATCTGCGATCGGCGGCTCGTCTTCTATTACAAGAATTGACCGCACGGGTGTTGCGACTGAACTCACCCTCACAGAATACGGACTTGTTGGTGGCAACGGCCTGTTGTCAGCGTGGAGATTGTGTGGAGATTGTGTGGAGATGCATGCCATATGATGAGCAAATGAGTGATCCAGAGCCCGTCGACACATTTGAGCTCGACGATGACGAATGGCTGGCACGTTTAGGACCTGATCGCTATGCGGTTCTGCGGCAACAGGCGACTGAAGGCCCGTACACCGGCGCATACGCGGATACCGAAGATCCGGGTCTGTATAGGTGTGCTGGCTGTGGTGTTGGCCTGTTCTCCAGCGAGACGAAGTACCACTCTGGATCGGGGTGGCCTTCGTTCTGGATTCCGATGAATGACAAGGTTGTAGAAGAACGTAGTGACGCGAGTCACGGAATGGTGCGAACCGAGGTTGCGTGTAGTCGTTGTGGCGGCCATTTGGGTCATGTTTTTAACGATGGACCTGCACCTACGGGTTCGCGCTATTGCATCAATTCGCTAGCGCTGGAACTCGATAGGAGCGATTCCGAAGCCTAGAAAGCGATATTCGTCTGCTACCGTCTGGGCACTTCCGCATTTCTAGCGCTTTCGAGCGCCAGCGCGGATGTTCCATCGGGTATGCGTTCTCACTCGCAAGTCGGTTCCTGCAGCAACTGCTTCGGTCTACCGGATAAGCGTCTCGGGGTTCGTTCACCCTTTTCGAGACCTATCCAAATATGCGCCACAGAGGCGCGCTATTTCAGAACCGGAGTTTCCAATACCATGACTTCCACCTTCGCCGACCTCGGTGTGCCTCAAGGCCTTGTGTCCACGCTCAAGGCGCACGGGATTGATTCCCCATTCCCGATTCAGTCGCTCACACTCGAGGACGGTTGTGCTGGGCGAGACCTTTCTGGCCGTGCGCCGACGGGTTCCGGCAAGACCCTGGCGTTCGGCATCCCGCTCGTCATGCGGCTCGGTAAGGCAGTGCCTAAGCGACCTGTCGGACTCGTGCTCGTCCCGACGCGTGAGCTTGCTGCTCAGGTGAGTGCGGAACTCGAGTGGATCGGCCACGGGCGCAAGTTGCGTGTTGCAACCGCCTATGGAGGCACAGGGTTCGGCGCACAGTTGAAGGCTCTGCGGCGCGGTGTCGACGTTCTCGTTGCATGTCCCGGTCGCCTCACGGACCTCATCGAACGGCGCGAGGTACGCCTCGACGCGATCGAGATGGTTGTAGTCGACGAAGCCGATCGGATGGCCGACATGGGATTCCTCCCGGTCGTGCAGAAGTTGCTTGATCTCACTCCCGAGTCGCGCCAGACGTTGCTTTTCTCGGCAACCCTCGATGGCGCTGTCGACACACTCGTGCGTCGGTATCAGAAAGATCCAATCAAGCACCTGTTGCCAGTTGACACCGAAGAGTTGTCACGCGCAACACATATGTTCTGGCGCGTCGAGAGTGAAGATCGCGTTGGTCTTTGCGCCGATGTTATTTCGCACGCCGGTCCTACGATCGTCTTTTGTCGGACCAAACGTGGCACGGAGTTGCTCGCGCGTCGTTTAGAAGACGCTGGAGTTCGAACTGAAGCGCTTCACGGCGACCGTTCGCAAGCGCAGAGGGAACGCGCACTCGCTGCTTTCAGCAACGGCCGCGTAGATGCTCTCGTTGCGACTGATGTGGCGGCTAGAGGGATTCATGTCGATGGGGTCGCTTGCGTCCTGCACTTTGATCCCCCCAACGACGTCAAGGACTACACACACCGGTCTGGCCGTACCGCACGTGCCGGAGCCGAAGGCGTAGTCGTTTCATTCGTCGGGCGCGATCGTGCGCGCGATGTTGCGCACATGCAACGCAAACTCGGGTTCGACACAGGGCTAGACCGTCCAAACAGCGACGCTCTTGCATCCATTACCCCTGGCTCAAAGCGTGAGCACAACGGTTCCCGCGACTCAAAGCGTGAGCACACTGGTCCCCGCAAGGAAACGACTTCCCCTGGGCGTTCCAGCTCCTCACCTAGCGGTGTCATCAAGTGGTTCGATGTGCAAAAAGGTTTTGGGTTCATCGAACGCCGCGATGGTTCGGACGTGTTCGTGCACTTCTCCTCGATCGAAGGTTCCGGAGTAAAGCGCTTGTGCGAGGGACAGATCGTGGAGTTCGATGTTGAGTCCGGGCCGAAGGGCGACCAAGCGCTCCGAGTACGCGTCTTGGCCGCCTGACCGATCCTGGTCAAGGGCCGCGCAACTACTCTTCGTCGATGGCTTCACATCTAGCCGATGTCTGGTTCAGCGCAACAGATCTTCATGTTGTTTCTGGCGAGGGTTGCACGGTCACGACCGAAGACGGCACCAGATACCTAGATTTCACGAGTGGAATCGCAGTAACGAGTACTGGACATTGTCATCCTAAGGTTGTTGCGGCGATCCAAGAACAGGCCGCACTCTTTATCCATGCTCAGGTCAACTGTTACCGGCATCCGCTTCTCGAACTACTTGGAAAACGTCTTGCCGAAATAACACCCGTCGGGATCGACACGTTCTTCTTCTCGAATTCGGGTGCAGAAGCAACCGAAGCGGCGGTGAAACTTGCCAAGCAAGTGACGGGACGTCCGAACGTGATCGTGTTCGCTGGTTCATTCCATGGCAGAACACACCAGACCATGGCGATGACTACCTCGAAGCATGCTTATCGCGCCGGCTATGCACCCTTGCCTTCCGGCGTGTTCGTCGCTCCGTTCCCGTGTCCGTTGCATGAAGGCGTGAGCGAACAGGAGTCCGTGGCGCGCGCTTTGGATGCCACAAATCAGTTGCTTCTCAGTCAGACCGCTCCCGCCGAGACTGCTGCGATGGTTATTGAACCAATTCTTGGCGAAGGTGGATACCTGCCTGCTCCGGCTTCTTTCCTTCGCGGGCTGAAGGAGATCTGTGATCGTCATGGCATCTTGTTCGTAGCCGACGAAGTGCAGACAGGTTTCGCTCGCAGCGGAACAATGTTCGCGATCGAACAATCAGGCGTTGCTCCAGATGTGATTGTTATGGCGAAAGGTATTGCTTCTGGTTTCCCAATCTCCGCGATCGGCGCGTCGGCGGAACTGATGGGACGGTGGCCAAAGGGAAGTCACGGTGGTACATATGGCGGCAACCCGATCGGTTGTGCTGCGGCGCTCGCGACGATCGATGTCCTTACCGAAGACGGGTTCCTCGAGAACGTGAATGCGCGCGGTGAACAGCTTCGAACTGGACTGCGAGCAATTGGTCAGGAGCATCCGGTTATCAGAGACGTGCGTGGACCGGGTCTGATGGTCGGTGTCGAGTTCATCGACCCTGTTGGCGGCGCTCGGGATCCGGAAAGGGTAGGGCGTGTTATTGCGCATGCTCGGGAAACTGGCCACCTTCTGCTCATGAACGCTGGCACCTACGGCAACGTCGTACGTTTTATGCCTCCGCTAATCGTTACCGAGGCCAAAATAGAAACAAGCCTTGAAGTAATGCGTGCAGCGTTAGAGGCCACCAGGTAGGAGCATGCGCATGGTGTCAGGAGCACGCACATCCGAAGGTCACTCAAGTCAGCTAACAATCTCTACGCGGCCATCGGACAATGACCGCGCTGTTGCGTCTATGAGTTTCTGAAGGTAAAGACCGCGCGCGGCATCGCATGGGTGACCACCACCTCGGCGAGCGGTCTCCACAAGTTCAGATCGCAAGGTTGCGAAAGAGTTGGCGCGAGCGCCGAAACGAGCGTCTACTGCGAGGGAGGTGCCGTTTGCTCCGAACAACTCGACTTCAGTGCGGCTCGGATCTATTGCGGTAGTGCAGGACATCAGCACTTCACTGCGCAGACCGCTTCCATGTTCGAGCATGACTGAAAGTTCCCCGAGAGGATCACCGTTCGCCTCTACTGCAACGACTGGCCCCATCGCCATGTCGATGAGGTCCAGGATGTGCGGTCCTACGTCGAGTAGCGCTCCTTCTTCCAGCCGCCACCCACCGGCGAACGCTCCACTTAGGAACGCCCCAGAAATAAAGCAAGCCCTCCCACCTGTGGCTTCAAAATCTCTTGCTTTGCGAAGGAATTCGCGAACGACCTCGGCGAATCGATAGGTCAACAAGACGACTGACCCGACTCCGGCTTCATCTACCGCGTCCGCGATGCGCTGCGCTCCAGCGATGTCGGCTGCCAACGGTTTATCGAGAAGCAATGCCTTGCCGGCGCGCGCTGCACACTCGGCGAGTGCTGGTTGCACCGATGGAGGTACAGCGAGCGCGACAAGTTCGCAGGAGTCCAATAACTCGTCGAAGGAAGCGAATGCAGGTACTGAATGTTCTGTCGCGAGCGTCTCTGCATTCGCACTCGTACGCGACCAGATCCCTGTGAGTCTTGTCTCGGGACCCGTGGCGAACATCGGTGCATGAACGGCCCGCGCCCAAGGTCCGGAGCCCACTAAGCCAACAGATAATGGAGAGTTCATACGCGGCGAAGGTTACGCGGGAAGTATGAGCGCCGCATCCAGATCGGGAGCGATTTGAACCGTTGTTCCGGCTGCTAGCGGTTCACCGGAGCCGATGTTCATATTGCCGTGGATCGTCGAGACCGACACGAGAAAGTGGTCGCGTCGAAAAGTGGATGCTGAAACGACACCGCTTATGAGCCCTGCGGGATTGAAGCGCAATCCGTCTGGGCGCCATGCGACGCGAATCGGTTGCGTAGGACGGGGACCACTGAAGGGTTGGCTACCCCAAGGGAATTTGATGACATCGTTGTCCACCGTAGCGTCGACGAAAGTAGAGAACCCGAGGAAACGCGCCGCAGCTTCGGTCTCGGGATGCAGCCATACCTCTTGCGGCGTCCCTTGTTGCTCCACTGTCCCGTCGTGAAGCAACACGACCTTATCGGCGAGCGCGAACGCTTCATCTTGGTCGTGGGTGACAAACAGGGTTGCAATTCCTACTGAGCGCAATACCTCGTGAAGTTCGCCGACCAATCGCTCGCGTAGTTCCCGATCTAGTGATCCGAATGGTTCGTCCAACATCAGCAGACGCGGTTCTGGTGCGATGGATCGCGCTAGGGCGACGCGCTGCTGTTCCCCTCCAGAGAGTTCGTGCACATGACGCTGCTCGAAGCCACCGAGTCCTACGCGATCCAACGCGGCGCGAGCACGCGACTCGACCACATCTTGACTATGGCCGAGCATCCGTAATCCGAATGAGACATTGCCGATCACGTCTCTATGGGCGAACAATGCGTGATCTTGGAACATCAAACCGAATCGTCGACTATGGACGGGTGCTTTCGTTACGTCGGTTCCATCCCAACTAACGGTTCCAGTAGTCGGCGTTTCGAGGCCAGCGATCGTTCGAAGAAGTGTGCTCTTGCCGCTGCCGCTAGGGCCGAGGACGCAAACGATCTGGGCTTGGTCGATTCGTAACGAAATATCGGACAGGACACGAGTGTCGCCATAGTGGACCGAAAGGCCGTTGATGTCGAGCATCAGAAGACCGTCGCGTGTGGGGATCGTAAGCGTTCGATTGCGAGCACAGAGCCTGCGGTGAGAAACATGAGAAGCGTGCTGGCTGCCATGGCTTGCGAATACATCTCTTGTCCAGGGCGACCGAGCAGGCGGAAAATAACTACTGGCAATGTCACGGTGTCGGGGCGCACAATGAACAGGGTCGCGCCGAACTCTCCAAGGGAGATTGCCGCAGCGAAACCAGCTGCGACCAGCGCAGCTCTTAGGCCGATCGGGAAGTCGATTTCCCACCAGACTCGGCTCGGGTTCGCTCCGAGCACGGCAGCGGCCTCGCGTTGGCGAGGATTTATAGCGGTGAGTACGGGAACCATCAACCAGACAACAAATGGGATTGCAATAAGTGCATGCGCTATCGGAATAATCGCGGGCGAACTTCGGAGTTCGAATGGCGCTGCGTCGAAGGTGACCAGGAAGCCAAACCCAACAGTCACTGCAGAAATACCGAGTGGCAGCATCACAAGGAGATTGAGCAGGCGGCCCTTCGCTCGCTCTCGGCGACGTACGAGTGCAAATGCGGCGGAGCCTCCCACGAAGACAGCGAGCACTGTCGCAATCAGTGCGTATTGCAATGACGTCCAGACTGCAGATATTGGTGGCTCTGCGAACCCAAAGGTCGTTCTCGTGAGACCGCGATATCCGTCGAGGCCACCGTCGAACGAGCGCACGACAAGTTGAGTCATGGGGAGCCCAATGAGAAGGGCAATTACAAAGAGGTTGACACCGAGCATGATTCGCCGCCTTCCGATCACTGGCAAAGTGTTCTGGTCTGCGGGCCGCAGGGTGGAGAGTGCAATGCGATCGCCGCTCATGCGGTTGCTCACTGCTAACGCGGCGATGACAGCCCCTAGTTGGAACAGCGAAAGAACTGCTGCTGTTTCCAGGTTGAGGTGCTGCGCCGTTTGCCGGTAAATTTCAGTCTCAATCGTTGCGTAACCAGGGCCACCGAGGATCAAGATCACGCCAAAACTTGTAAAACAAAATAAGAAGACAATTGCGGTCGCCGCTCCGATGGCTGGCCGCAATGTTGGAAGAGTGATCGATACAAAGGTTCGCACCCGTCCAGCGCCCAATACGCGCGCTGCCTGTTGTTCGCGGTCGTCGATGTGTGACCAAAGGCTTCCTACGGTGCGAACGACGATCGCGTAGTTAAAGAAAACATGTGCGAGAAGGATCGCCGTCAGCGACCTTGAGACTCCGAGAGAGGTGAATGCTGCACCCACGACGACCGTAGGTAGAACGAATGGCACCGTGACTAGCGCGCGAGCCAGTCCTCGACCGCGGAAGCGGTAGCGGCTAAGCACGTAAGCCCCTGGCAGTGCGATCACGAGAGTGATCACCGTCGATAGGACGGCCTGCCAAAGCGTGAACCATGCGACCGACCAGAGGGTTGCGTCGTTCAATACGTCGAGCAATGGCGCAAGGTCCAACGCCCCTTCCGGTGCAAGCCCAAGACGCAGTATGGATAACACCGGCCAGACGAAGAAGATGACGAGAAACAAGACCGGAATCGCGATGAGCACCTGCCGACCCACTCTGGTGCTGAAGTTCATCGCAACACGATCTCCGTCCACCGCTCGATCCATTCATCGCGATTGGCGGATATTTCCGACGGAGGTAGCGAGCTCGATGCCGTCGGCGGGGGAGCGAATTGTTCAAACGCTTCAGGCAGTGGAGTATTACTGCGCGCTGGGTATACGAACATCGAAGTGGGTACGTCTTTCTGGAATTGTTCTGAGACGAGAAAGTCGATGAGTGCACGAGCTTCCTTCGGGTGCTTGGCGCCTTTCAGGATTCCTGCCATCTCGATCTGTCGAAAGCATGTGGTGTCTATATTGCCGGTGGCCGCAACGGTTATGGGTGGATCTGCGAACATCACTTCGGCAGCGGGACTGGTGGCGTAACTGACCACCAGTGGCCTTGATCCCTTGCTTGCTGAACCAGAGAACTCCGTGTTGTATGCCTGCTCCCAACCATCGACGACGAGCACGTCGTTGTCGCGCAAGCGTTCCCAGTAGTTCTGCCAACCATGTTTATCGGCCTTAGCGATGGTGGCGAGCAGAAAAGCCAGGCCAGGAGATGAGGTTGCAGGGTTCTCAACAACGAGAAGTCCGCGGTAGCGAGGGTCGAGTAAGTCCGTGAGGTTATTCGGCGGGTCAATGCCGCGTTTCACGAACCAGGCGATGTCTGTATTGATGCAGACGTCACCCCAGTCGATGGGCGTTGCGCGGTGCGTTGGATCGATGTGCAGCGCGGGAGATAGATCATCTAGACCGAGCGCTTTGTAAGGCACAAAAATATTCGCGTCCAGTGCTCGTGCGAGGAACGTGTTGTCTACGCCGAAAAGCACATCGCCAAGGGGCGTGCCTTTGGTGAGGATCGCTTGGTTGAGAACTTCCCCAGCGTCACCTCCCTTGAGAACCCGCACATCGATTCCCGACTCGCGTTCGAAAGCCTTGAGTACAGACGCAGAAATCGCAAATGAGTCATGGGTGACGAGCGTGACCGACTTGGAATTCGTTGGTGCGCTTGAACATGACATGGCAAACAAAGCAATGGCAGAAGCGGCGATGAATGTGCGCGAGTCCATGTCAGGCCTCCGATTCATCCGGTTGAATTGCCAGAAGGACGCCATCGGTAACGGTGATGGTGGCGGTAGTGGAGACGAGTTCGTTGCTTACGCCGCGCGTTGATCCAGGGACTAGCTCTGCGTCCGTCAGCCCCCAACGCAGGCCCGTGGTTGTTATGCCCGTCGCGCGCCCGTGCAATGGCAGCAGAGTTACGAGGGATCCCTCTGGAGCAGACAGTTCGGCGTACTCGCGAATGACGGTTAAGCGCGTAGACCCAACGTATGCATCAAGATTGATACCGGCCCACTCTGGCGCTCCCAAGAGAAGCGCATTCGCTAGGAAGTGGTCGAGGCGCCCGCCTCCGATTCCAACCAACGTCACATGAACTGCACCGAGCCGGACAGCCGTGGCGAGCGCGAGTTCTAAGTCGGTAGCGTCTTTCTCCGCCGCAAAGCGTTCGATGCGGGTGCCGCCTCGTTGCGCATTTTCCAAGACTTCCGGATCAACCGAGTCCATATCGCCGACCACAACCTCTGCCACGAGTCCGAGCGCGACAACGTGTTCAAGGCCGGAATCTGCTGCGATCACGCGACGCCCGTCTGATACGACGTCGTGCCATCGCGGGTGCACTGCGTCGCCTCCGGCGAAGACAACAAAGTCGGTTCGCGGATCAGGGCTTGCGTCCATAACTCTCCTCGTGCTGGTAATGCTCAGCACAAGAGGGCTCGCTTGAACTCCTCCCTACGCCGGCACTACCCGGATCAGGTTCTTACGGTCGGAGGTTGCGCACCTCCCTCTCAACCCGCGCATCGGGCTCCCGCGTGGATCAGAGGGTATCGCAGGTGTCGATGGTGGGTGGAGGAGTCCGCGCCGCGCGACCCCATCGGCTAGACCACATCGCGTGGACCTGCGGTTTTCAAAGGAAGATGAAGCATTCCGAGCGGAGGCCCGAGAGTGGCTGCTTGGGATGCTCTCAGGTGATTTTGCCATGGTGCGCGGTAGGGGCGGACCAGGTGATGAGCATGCATTGTTTGAGGAGCGCAGGGCTTGGGAACGCGCACTCGGTGCCGCGGGTTGGACATGCCTGTCGTGGCCAGAGGAGTACGGCGGTCGAGATGTAACCCTGTTGCAGCAGGTGATTTTCTACGAGGAATACGCGCGTGCTGGTGGGCCGGGGAGAGTTGGGCTTGTAGGGGAAGGACTCATCGGCCCAACGATCTTGCACTTTGGTACCGAAGCGCAGCGCATGCGATTTCTCCCTGCGATCGCGAGTGGTGAGGAACTTTGGTGTCAGGGGTATTCCGAACCGAACGCCGGATCAGACCTTGCGGCCCTGGCAACGCGCGCCGATCTCGATGGTGATGAGTGGGTCCTCCATGGACAGAAGGTGTGGACTTCTCTTGCGCATTGGTCCGACTGGTGTTTCGTTCTTGCACGCACCGATCGAGATGCACCACGTCACCGGGGGATTTCCTATTTGTTGGTACCTATGAAGCAAGAGGGGATTGAGATTCGGCCCATCGAACAGATCACTGGGACGTCTGAGTTCAATGAAGTGTTTTTCGATGGAGCGCGCACCGCATCGGACCTTGTCGTCGGCGAAGTAAATGGTGGCTGGAAAATAGCGATGGGAACCTTGGCCTTCGAGCGTGGCGCGCTTACTTTGGGCCAGCAACTCGGTTTCGTCGGTGAATGGCAAGAGATCGTTGCGGCTGCGCGCGCGGTCGGCACATTGACGAGCCCTGTTCTGCGTCAGCGTCTTGCACAAGCGTGGATCGAATTAGAGATAATGCGATACAACGCGATGCGGGGATTGACCGCAATGGCTCGAGGTGAGGTCACTCGGGAGACGTCAATCTCCAAGCTCTACTGGGCAAGTCTTCACCAACGATTAGGTGAGTTGGCGATGGATGTATTGGGGCCGTGGTCACAGATTGGCGATGCTTTGCCCTATGACATGACGCTCAAACAGCGGATATTCCTCTACGGTCGCGCCGACACGATTTACGGTGGTTCGGATGAGATACAGCGGAACGTGATTGGCGAGCGGGTACTGGGCCTGCCGCAAGAACCCAAGGTGGTCTGATGGAACCAACCGATGCGCATGGCATTCTCACCGGCAAGACCGTGCTTGTCACTGCAGCTGCTGGTACTGGGATCGGATACGCGACGGCTGAACGATGCATCGCTGAGGGCGCTCGCGTAGTCATTAGCGATGCGCACGAGCGGAGATTGGCCGAAGCGGCCGACCGTCTCGGTCCTTCTGTCGCGGCTGCGATTCCATGTGATGTAAGGAGTGACCGACAGGTGCAGGCTCTCGTTGCCGGGTCAGTCACCGCTGTTGGAGATCTTGACATCGTGGTGAACAACGCGGGATTGGGTGGTACCGCGAATGTCGTTGACATGACGGACGAGGAGTGGGCGACTGTTCTCGATGTCACGCTCAGCGGAACGTTCCGATGCATGCGCGCAGCACTCCGTTATATGCAGCCGCGCGGCAGTGGTGTGATTGTGAATAACGCTTCCGTGCTCGGGTGGAGGGCGCAACGTGGACAAGCTCACTATGCGGCGGCGAAGGCTGGAGTGATGGCGCTAACCCGATGTGCCGCCATGGAAGCGGCGGAGTTCGGTGTGAGAATTAACGCCGTAGCGCCATCCATTGCGATGCACCCATTTCTTTCGAAAGTGACGACGGACGAAGTGCTAGACGAACTCATCTCACGTGAAGCATTCGGTAGGGCGGCAGAACCGTGGGAAGTTGCCAATGTGGTCGTGTTTCTCGCGTCGGACTACTCGACGTATATGACAGGAGAGACAGTAAGTGTGAGCTCGCAGCACCCTTAACCGCCATTTCCAACATCACCGTTTGTCGTGTAGCGCACCGCTGCCGTGCATTCTGCGACAAACGCTCGGTGGTTTTTGGCAGGTGGCTATTCGTTCGAGTGGCAGTGTGCTGCGCTTGACGGTGGTACGTCGAGCGCGGGATTGCGGTCGAAGAATCCCATCGGCGACAGCAGAAAGCCTGTGTATTCGACTGGCATCACAGGCCAATCTTCTGGCCGAACAAAGTGCGTGATGCCGAACGTGTACCAGAGGACGACGTCGGTGTCGGCGATTGGCCGGTCCTGCTCAGTCCACAGCGGTAGTCCATCGCCACCTTCGTGCTGGTTCGGGTAATCGCCCGCTGCCCGGCGTTCATCCGGCGCATACGGTGTGACCCAAAGGTTGTGGCGCGCGAAGCCGGCACGCTTGCCTACAGATGAGTCCGGTTGGGCAAGCAACGTCGGTGTGCTCATCGTTGGTATGAGCTTGTATGCAACGGGGAAACCCAAGCCGTTCATCACGTGCGGGTTCACTACCTTCCAGCATCGACTAGATGCCGAGTTTGTCACTCGTTTCGCTTCACCTTCGCGCTCGAGCAGCGTCGTCTTCGGGCGGAATGCATTGCCCCAAGGATTCTCGGGACCCGTGGGCATGGTTTCGGCTTCAACTTCGTAAACCTCGTTGTCCGTGCCGTCCACATCGAGGTCGAGGCGCGCGCTGAACATGTGCTGATGATGTGGCGCGGCAACGCCGGGCGCGATCACGTTCGCGAATTCCGGTTGGTCTCCGGGTTCTACCGCCATTGGAGACACGATCCCAGTGAGCTTTACTTCTAACTGGATGTTGCCATCCATATAGAAGTACCAATAGAACCCGTACTCGTAATTGCCCACGGTTGAGATAAAACTGACTACTAAACGCCGACTGCGTCGAACCTCACTCGTGCCCCCAAACAAGTCGACGTGCTTCCAGAGGATTCCGTAGTCCTCCTCGTGCATGCAGATGGCGTTGCTGAGCGTGTATGGATCACCGGCCTCGGTAGCTAGTGCGGCATCGAAGTAGTGAATCTCGCCTAGGCAGTCGCAACCGAGCGACAGCGACTGGGCCATGCGCCCGAGCCCCCACTCTCCAGCATCGAACGCGTTCTTGAATCCTTGCGTTTCGGCCGGGTCACCGTAAGGCACGACCATTTCGGTGATCGAAGCTCGGTGCATGATCGGTCGCACGCGACCTTTGTCGTTGTAGGTGACTTGGTGAATCACAACGCCTTCGTACGGGTCGAACGTAAGGCGCAATGACCACTTCTGCCATGTGACGAGGTTGCCTTCGACTGCGAAACTGGTGCCGTCTGGTTGTGTGATTGCAATTGGCTTGAGATCGTCACGCAGCGGTTGATGCTCGTCAGGGGTGTATCGGGCGTGTTGTTGCGGCAGCGAAACAACTCCGTGGTCGATTACTTCGATTACCTCGTTGCGTCCGAGGTCGAAGTGCACGATGAGTCCTTCGATCGGGCGTGCGTAACCGTTGTCGTCGGGGAACTCGCGCAGGAATGAGATGCAGCGCGCGATGCGACGGCCTTCTTCGCAGTCATAACCGAAGGAACCGGCGGGCCACGGGTCAATCTGAATCTTGCTTGTATCGGTGATACCGCGCTTGGCGAGTGCTGCGATGTACTCGGGATGTTTGAGAGTTATGGCGATCGCATGCATGGCTTCGCCAAACAGAATTGCCGGTCGCATTCCCTCGATCTCGCGCCACTCGCTTACCTCTTCAGTATTGAGATCGACAAGCGCTTCGATCAATGTGAGACCTTCGTTCGGCACGATCTGCGCGCGTGCCGATCGCGGTATTGGTTCGCCGGTCGCCCAGGAAGCGAGCATTGCTTTGTCTGGCTCGTTGAGCACTACATGAGCGAACTGGGCCTTCTCGGTGAGTCGACCGGTTGAGCGAAGCGAAGCGACCGCACGAGTGATCTCGTCTGTAGTCAACATCGACAATGGATGATCAATGGCACTCATGGAGCTCATCTTTCCCGACGCGCAACGCGTCGTGTCAACTCGCCGCGCGGGTTCGACCGGCCAGCATGGTCTGGACCCTTATTGCTTAGTGTCTTCGACGGCTTTGAGAAAGGCAGGGCGTTCCCCACCACCGTGAACAAGAAGGTTCGCTCCGCTTATGTACGAAGCGAGCGGAGAAGCGAGGAACAGGCACGCATTGGCCACGTCTGATGGCGTTCCCATGCGGCCGAGCGGGACAGTGGTTCCTACCGCTGCCACTCCAGCCGCGTCGCCGTAGTGCAAGTGGCTTTGTTCGGTGGCGATTAGTCCGGCGGTTATCGCGTTGACGCGAACTTTTGGCGCCCATTCGACTGCAAGGGTTTGGGTCAGGTTGAGCAGTCCAGCCTTCGCTGCGCCGTACGCAGCAGTTCCTGGTGAAGGGCGAGTGCCGCTAACGCTGGTGATGTTGAGGATGACGCCGCCAGTTTTCTGCGTTTGCATCACGGCGTTGGCGCGTTGCGAGCACAACAGAGGGGCGAGAAGGTTGAGTTCGACGATTGCCTGTGAGAACCGCGGCGATGTTGTAGCCGTGTCGGCAGATGGTGCTCCTCCCGCATTGTTGACGAGCAGGTCTATGTGACCGTGTTGTGCTGCGACCGTGTCAAACAATGCCGCCACGGCATCAGCGTCGCGTACGTCCGCTGATACGAATCGGCACACCCGGCCGCCGACTGCGGGTAGAGACTCGGGTTCAGTTCTTCCGCATACGACCACATCGGCACCAGCGGCGAGCAGCGCTTCGGCGATACCGCGCCCTATGCCCCGTGACCCGCCGGTCACAAGAGCTACATGGCCTGAGAAGTCGAGGGAATCGGTCATGTGGGTTACGTTACCCATCCGATCCGAACCGCAGTGTGGAACCGGAGCACTCATGGGAATCAGCCAAACAATCGATGACCTTGGCATCGCCGAGGTTGTAATGGACAATCCACCAGTCAATGCTCTCAATGTTGCTGGTTGGTTCGAGTTGGCGGACATGATCCGCTCACTTGGCGGTGATGCTGCCGTGCGGGTAATCGTGCTTAGGGCCGAGGGGCGTGGGTTCAACGCTGGTGTCGACATCAAGGAGATGCAAGCGACCGAAGGGTTCGAGGCGCTCGTCGGTGCCAACCGAGGGTGTTACGCCGCGTTCGCCGCGGTGTACGAGTGCACCGTTCCGGTCATTGTCGCCGTGAATGGTTATTGCTTGGGTGGTGGGATCGGACTGGTGGGCAACGCCGATGTGATCGTTGCTTCCGACGATGCGACGTTCGGACTTCCTGAGGTCGACAGAGGTGCACTTGGTGCCGCTACACACTTGGCTCGTCTGGTACCGCAACACAAGATGCGCGCGATGGTATACACCGGAGCAACAGCGTCGGCGGCGGAACTGCATCACTTCGGATCCGTTGCACGTGTCGTTTCGCGCGACGAACTACGAGGCGCGGCAATGGACATTGCGCGAGAGATTGCCGCGAAAAGTCCTGCCGTGATCCGCGCAGCCAAGCAGAGTCTCAACGGGATTGATCCAGTCGATGTCAATCGCTCATACCGATTTGAGCAAGGGTTCACCTTCGAACTTAACTTGTTGGGAGTCGCCGATGAACACCGCGATGCATTCGTCAACAAGCGCGAAACGGATACCAACGAGTGATCGACAAACGCATCTCTGAAGATGATGTGGTCTCGGAGATACGCGATGGGATGACCATCGGGATAGGCGGTTGGGGATCACGTCGCAAACCGATGAGCTTGGTGCGAGCGATCGCGCGGTCGGATGTGTGGGATCTCACGGTCGTTTCTTACGGAGGTCCCGACGTCGGGTTGTTGTGCGCGGTCGGCAAAGTGCGCAAGGTCGTGTACGCGTTCTGTTCACTTGATTCGATTGCTCTCGAACCACATTTTCGTAATGCGCGTCAGGCGGGAACCATCTCGACCCTTGAACTGGATGAAGGGATGTTCTTGCTGGGGCTGCAGGCAGCTGCCTGGCGAGTGCCATTCCTTCCGACGCGGGTGGGTCTCGGTTCGGACTTGATGCGCCAGGCCGAGATTCGAACTGTTGTCTCGCCGTACGATGATGGCGAGGAGTTGGTCGCCGTACCAGCATTGACGCTCGATGTGGCGTTGGTTCACATGCATCGTGGCGACCCAGGAGGCAATGGTCAGTACCTCAATGTTGATCCGTATTTCGATGACTTGTTTTGCATGGCGGCGACGCGTCGATTCATGAGCGTCGAGCGCGTCGTCGAAACTGATGAATTGGCGTCGGGGGGACCGATCCAGTCATTGCGAATCAACCGTCTGATGACAGATGGTGTGATTGAGGCGCGGTACGGCGCTCACTTTTCTGAGTGTGTTCCCGATTACGGACGCGACGAGGCGTTCCAGCGTGAGTACGCGGCTAGCGCGAAGTCACCAGAAGCCTGGGAAACGTGGAAGGCCAAGTACTTGGATTGCGGTGGCCATGACGAGTATCGCAAGGTGACCGGTTTGACCGAGGGGTTGTCCAATGGGTAGTACCGCGACTCGTGCGGAGCATTGTTGCGTCGCTGTAGCGGAGTGCTTTCGCGGCGACGGCGAGATACTCGCTAATCCGATAGGGACGATTCCGATGATCGGCGGTCGCCTTGCACGAGCGAGTTTTGAACCTGACCTGGTGATGACGGACGGGGAAGCATTGTTGATTGCCGGAGCGCGTCCCGTTGGAGTGGATGACGCACCCAAGATTGTCGAAGCTTGGAACCCGTATCGATCGATGTTTGATCTTGTGTGGTCGGGCCGCCGTCACGTGATGATGGGTGCGAGTCAGATAGATGCGCACGGAAATCAAAACTTCGCGTTTGTTGGAGATTGGGAACATCCCAAGGCCCAACTGCTCGGGTTTCGTGGCGCACCCGGCAACACGATTCAGAATACGACTAGTTACTGGATACCCAATCACTCTGCGCGCGTGTTTGTTCCGCAGGTCGATGTCGTGAGCGGCGTTGGGTACGACCGTGCAGCGCAACTAGGTGCGGCGGGTCGCTTCCACGGGATTCGGCGGGTAATAACGAACCTTGCTGTCCTTGATTTTGAAACGGACGATCGCCGGATGCGATTGCGAGAGGTGCACCCGGGTGTGAGCGTTGATGAGGTTGTGGCCGCTACTGGATTCGAGTTGGCGATAGCGGATGAAGTGACTGAGAGCCGGGCGCCGAGCGAAGAAGAGTTGAGACTGATCAGAGAGGTGATCGATCCGACGGGATCGCGCGAGCAAGAGGTCCCCAACTCGTGACCCCAAGCATTCTCGGCACGCTTCGGGCCCTTATAGGGCCTCGAACGTGCCGAGATCGCCCTGGGGGGGCGTGATGCACGCTGCTTTGCGGACTTCGGCTTGCGACCTTTTCGGCGTCGACTACCCCATTGTTCAAACCGGCATGGGTTGGGTGGCCGGCGCACGCCTTACATCCGCGACAAGCGCGGCCGGTGGCCTCGGCATACTTGCTAGCGCCACCATGACACTCTCCGAACTGGCCGCGGCGATCGCCGGAGTGAAGGATCGGACCGACCGACCATTCGGAGTGAACCTTCGTTCGGATCAGGGCGACGTGAACGATCGCATCGCGCTACTAGTGCGTGAGCGCGTACGCGTTGCGAGTTTTGCCCAGGCTCCCGGCGAACGATTGGTTAAGACGCTCAAGGACGCAGGTGTTGTTGTAATGCCAACCGTTGGCGCGCGCCGTCACGCTGAGAAGGTTGCGGAGTGGGGAGTCGATGCCGTCATCGCACAGGGAGCGGAGGGCGGCGGTCACACAGGAACTGTGCCGACCAGTTTGCTACTTCCCGCAGTTTGCGATGCCGTTGATATTCCCGTTCTTGGCGCGGGCGGATTCTGCGACGGTCGCGGCCTTGTGGCAGCGCGCGCATGGGGTGCCGCTGGCATTGCGATGGGAACACGCTTCTTGCTGTCGGTAGAGAGCACGGTGCCGGACGCCGTGAAACAGAAGTATCTCGAAGCCTCGGTAACCGACACGGTCGTGACCAAAGCCATCGACGGTTACCCACAACGAGTCATCCGAACGGCCTTGGTCGATCACCTGGAGGGCGTCGGACGTTTCAGCGCGCTAGGAAGATCGCTTGCCAAC
Source organism: Bifidobacterium breve (assembly GCA_945865605.1). GTDB lineage: Bacteria > Actinomycetota > Acidimicrobiia > IMCC26256 > JAENVU01 > SHUZ01. The sequence goes on along the minus strand of CAMBEL010000014.1, from coordinate 6,907 downwards.
GCTCTCCGTTTTCGCAAACTGACCGGTCGCTCACTCGCCGATCTCACGCGTGAAGGCAGGGCGATGAAGGCAGCCGAAGGGCTTACATGGGCCCAGGTGGCCATGGCGGCGAACGCTCCGATGCTCACGAAGGCAGCGCTTGTCGACGGGCGACTCGATGCCGGGGTGTTGCCGACGGGACAGGTCGTGGGAGAGATTTCAAGTCTGCCGACCGCGGCTGAGATAATCCGAGGGATTATGGATGAGGCCGAACGCACGTTGGATCTACTTGGTGATGGGGAGAACAAGTGAGCAACAAAGCCAGAGTTCCGGCAGTCGACGGCTGGTTCACAATGGAAGATGAGCCGAAGCTCTTAGCGAGTCGCGGTGTCGAGACCGGCAGTTATTTCTTTCCGAAGAACCTCGCCTTCTCGCGGAATCCGGCAGCACCGTCAGAAGCACTCGAAGAGTGCATGTTGTCGCGCCGTGGCCGCGTGTGGTCGTGGACTACCAACCACTACAAACCTCCGGCGCCGTATATCTCGCCAGACGAGTTCGTTCCGTACACCGTGGTTGCGGTCGAGTTGGTCGATGAGCAGATGGTCGTGCTCGGGCCACTCGCGACTTCGTGCGATCCAAGCGAGTTGTCGATAGGCGCAGAGGTCGAATTGGTTCTCGGTTCCTTGTACGAAGACGCAGACAACGAGTACGTCGTGTGGCAGTGGAAGGTTGTTCGATGAGTGACGTAGCAGTTTTGGGCGTCGGGATGCATCCCTGGGGAAAGTGGGGACGCAACTTCGTTGAGTATGGAGTTGTCGCAGCGCACGCCGCGCTGGCTGATGCAAATGTTGATTGGCGCGATGTGCAACTCGTTTGCGGTGCAGACACGATGCGTAACGGTTATCCCGGCTATGTAGCTGGAGCAACATTCGCGCAGGCGCTTGGCTGGCAGGGCGCTGCGGTGTCGTCGAGTTACGCAGCGTGCGCGAGCGGAGCCACCGCGCTGAACGCCGCGCGAGCGCAGATACTTGGCGGGCTTTGTGATGTTGCGCTAGTGGTGGGAGCCGACACGACTCCAAAAGGATTTCTCGCGCCTAACGCCGGGGATCGTCCTGATGATCCCGATTGGCTGAGGTTCCGGTTGTTGGGCGCTTCTAATCCCACCTATTGGGGAATGTATGCGCGTCGTCGGATGGAGATGTTCGGCGCTACGCCGGAGGACTTCGCACGCGTGAAAGTGAAAAACGCCCGTCATGGGGTCTCCAATCCGAATGCTCGCTATCGCAAGGAAGTTACCGAGGCAGAGGTCGCGGCATCGCCAATGGTGTCGGATCCGCTGCGTTTGCTTGAGGTATGCGCGACGTCCGATGGCGGCGCAGCGCTGATAATTTCTAGCCTTGAATACGCAAAGGCACACGGGGTAACCGACCCTGTGCGAATCGCGGCGATCAGCACCGTGACTCCTAGTTATCCGAACACACTTATCGATATGCCTAACTTCTCGACGGACTCATCGTTTGGTGTGGCAGCCCCCGAGCGCGGCTTTCGTGATTCGATCGCGCACGCGGCCTATGAGAAGTCCGGGATCGGCCCCGAAGATCTGGACTTGGCAGAAGTGTATGACCTGTCGACAGCACTCGAACTTGATTGGTACGAGAACATCGGACTCTGCAAAGAAGGAGAAGCCGAGCAATTGCTCAACGCAGGGGATACAACAATTGGCGGTCGCATACCCGTGAATCCGAGTGGCGGTCTCGGCTCATTTGGCGAAGCGGTTCCCGCGCAGGCCATCGCACAGGTTTGCGAAATTGCATGGCACCTGCGAGGTGAAGCCGGTGAACGGCAGGTCGAAGGGGCCAAGGTTGGACTTACCGTAAACCAAGGTTTGTTTGGTCACGGCAGCTGCGTGATTCTCAAGAAGTAGTTTGAGGCGACCGATCGTAGGGAGCCGACACCGACCGAGTTGGAGCAACCAAACATGGAATGGAACTTCGCGGACCTGTTTGAGGGCGTTGCCGACGCCGTCGCGGAGCGCACTGCGCTTGTATGCGGCGATCGCAGGCTCACATACGGCGAACTCGACGAGCGCGCTACACGGCTCGCCAACCACTTGACGGCACACGGAGTTCAGCAGGGCCAGCACGTCGGGATATACGCGTACAACGGTTCAGAGTGGTTGGAGGCGATGTTTGCGGCTTGGAAAATTCGTGCCGTTCCAATCAATGTCAACTATCGATATGTAGAAGCGGAACTCGCATATCTATTCGACAATGCAGACCTTGTTGTGGTCATTCACGGACGCGAGTTCGTTCCGCGCATAGCTTCCATTCTCTCCGAATGTCCGAAGTTGAAGGTGTTGGTGTCTATCGGAGATGACTCCGACGAGGACCTCGCGTCTATTGGTGCAGTCGATTATGAGGAGGCACTTGCAGCCGCGTCTGCAGTGCGCGACTTTGGCGCGCGAGACGCTGGCGATCAGTATGTGCTCTATACCGGTGGAACAACGGGCATGCCCAAGGGTGTGATGTGGCGACAGGATGATTTCTTCTTCTCAACGGTAGGGGCGATCATGGTTATGGGGGGCGAGATGTATGCGTCACCCGATGCTGTTATCGCAGCGGCCGCAGCAGGTGGCGGCATGGTTGGCTTCCCTATCGCTCCGTTGATGCACGGCGCAGCTCAATGGGTCGCGTTGATGCTGTTGTTGCAGGGCAACACGACGGTTTTGACTTCGCAGAAACGAATGGACCCCCATGCTGTTTGGGAGACCGTCGTACGCGAAAAGGTGCTGTCGATAAGCCTTGTTGGTGACGCGATGGCGCGCCCGCTGATTGAGGCACTCGATGATCTCGATACCGAATATGACCTCTCTGGATTTTTTGTCATTGGTTCCGGCGGGGCAATCTTGTCGCCTGCGGTCAAAGAGGAGATCGCAGAGAAACTTCCGAACGTCATGGTCGTCGACTCACTCGGCGCATCGGAGACGGGGTACCAGGGTGCAGTAGCGGGGTCGGATGCCGAGGGGAAACCGCGTTTTGCAATGGGCGACCACACAACCGTTATTGATGACGAGGGTCGCGCCGTTGAGCCAGGTTCGGGCGTGATTGGACACCTGGCGCGGTCGGGTTATATGCCGCTCGGGTACTACAAAGATCCGGTCAAGACGGCGGAGACGTTTGTCGAACTGAATGGGCGTCGGTTTTCGATGCCGGGTGACATGGCGCGAGTGGAAGCCGACGGCACGATCACTTTGCTCGGGCGCGGTTCAGTGAGCATCAACTCGGGTGGAGAAAAGATTTTCCCCGAAGAAGTTGAGATCGCTTTGAAGAGTCACCCCCAGGTATTTGACGTCGTCGTGGTGGGAGTTCCCGACGAACGCTGGGGTGAGCGCGTTGTCGCTGTCGTCCAGGCGCGCGGTGACTCAACTCCAACAGCTGATGAATTGGCCGCACACACGCGAAAACTGATCGCTGCGTACAAGGTTCCTAGGGAGGTGCACCTCGTCGACGAAATTGTGCGATCGCCCGCTGGCAAAGCCGATTATCGATGGGCCAAAGCGCAGGTCATGGGGAACGAGTAGATGTGACGATTGGTTGTAGGTAGCCTCCGCCGCATGGACCTGTCTTGGAGTCCAACTGAAGTTGCGTTTCGAAACGAAGCACGCGCATGGCTTGCCGAGAATGTGCCGTCCGAAAAGTTGCCCAGTGGCGACACGCGTGATGGTTTCGCGCTCCATCTTAAGTGGGAGCAGCGGCTGTTCGACGCTCGATGGTCGGTGGTTTCGTGGCCGGAGGAGTATGGAGGTCGCAACGCAACGCTTTGGGAGTGGCTGATCTTCGAAGAGGAATACCACCGTGTTGGTGCGCCCCAACGAGTGACACAGAACGGGATCTTCTTGCTGGCGCCAACCCTCTTCGAGTTCGGCACGCAAGAACAACGCGACCGTTACTTGCAACCGATGGCGAGCGGCCTCGAGACATGGTGTCAAGGGTGGTCGGAACCCGATGCAGGAAGCGACCTTGCGGGCATCCGGTCTACTGCCGTTCGGGACGATGCCGCGGCGGGCTGGCGACTGTCTGGACAAAAGACGTGGACAACGCGAGGGGCGTTCTGCACGCACATGTTCGGGTTGTTCCGATCGGACCCGGCAGCCGAACGTCATGCCGGACTCACATACTTTTTGGTTCCTTTGAATACACCGGGTGTCACGGTGCGCGGTTTCGGACGGCTTGACGGCGACGAGGGATTCGCCGAAGTATTTCTCGACGATGTGTTCGTTGATGATGCGATGGTGCTTGGCGAAGTCAATGCAGGCTGGAAGGTCGCGATGGCAACGACCGGGTCAGAGCGTGGCCTTACGTTGCGTAGTCCAGGGCGATTCATGGCTACCGCTGACCGACTCGTTCGGTTGTATCGCGATATTGGTGCAAGGGCTTCGGACCCTGCACTGCGTCATGCTGTTGTGCAAGCAGTGATCGATGTAGAGGCGTATCGGTTGCAGACTCTTGCAACTGTGACGGCGATTGGCGACGGCGACAATCCCGGTGCGACTTCGAGCCTCACGAAGGTGTTCTGGTCGGAACTCGATGTTCGGATGCATGACACCGCGTTGGCACTGCTTGGTACCGCCGCTGAATTGGAAGACAACGGATGGATGAAGGATTTCCAGTTCGCGCTTTCAGGTCCTATCTATGCCGGTACTAATGAGGTCCAGCGCAACGTAATTGCAGAGCGCGTACTCGGAATGCCGAGGCGGTAGAGATGCGCTTCGCGTTCACGACAGATCAACTTGCACTGCGGGATGCGGTGCGTGAAATGCTTGCGAAAGAGTGCCCACCTTCGGAAGTCCGGAGTGCTTGGGCAAATGCCAACGGGCGCACCGCCTCCGCTTGGGATGCCTTGACGGGTATGGGCGTGTTGGATGCACTCGTGCCAGAAGCGGCAGGCGGACTTGGTTTGAACATGCTCGATCTAGTTCTTGTCTGTGAAGAAGTGGGTCGTGTCGCATTGCCGGAACCATTTGTAGAACACGCCCTTGTTGCGGCTGCGGTTGTGGGTAGCGGCCATGGATCGATGAGCGCGCTTGTCGGACCCGCAGCTCTCGGTGTTTACGCCGATTCTGTTGATGCGGTACTCGTAGAGGATGACGACCGCTTGCTTCTCGTGGCAAGAGAAGGTCTTGTACTTGAACGGCAGTCGTCTGTTGATCACACACGCCATCTGTTTACGGTCGATTGGTCCAGTGCGGAGGCAACTACCGAAGTGGGTGGACCGCAGGAATGCGCCGACGCGTTTGACCGAGCGGCGCTTGGTAATGCGGCAGTGCTCGTCGGCCTCGCACAACATCTACTCGATGTGACAGTGGACTACGCGGCTACGCGCAACCAATTTGGTGTCCCGATCGGTTCATTCCAAGCCTTGAAGCACAAATTGGCGGATGTGCGAATCGCACTTGAATTTGCACGCCCGCTTGTATATCGAGCTGCGCATTCGGTGAGTATTGATGACATCGATCGTTCGGTTCATGTGTCGATGTGCGCGGCTCAGGCTGCGGATGCCGCCTCGCTCGCGGCACGTCACGCGTTGCAATGTCACGGCGCGATTGGATACTCGGATGAGTCCGATCTGCACATGTGGATGAAGCGTGTGTGGGCGCTTCAACGGGCGTATGGCGATCCTGCATGGCACCGCGAACGGGTTGCACGTGCGATCCTTGACGAGGACTGACGGAGGAACACGACATGCCCGATGCATACATAGTTGACACGATCCGGACGCCGGTAGGACGCAGGGGAGGTGCATTGAGCGCCGTACACCCCGCGGATCTTGGCGCGCATGTGCTGCGCGAACTTGTAGAACGTAACGACATTGATCCGTTGGCGGTTGAAGACGTTGTGTTTGGTTGCCTCGACGCGATTGGCCCGCAAGCGGGAGACATCGCACGCACTTGTTGGTTGGCAGCTGGGTTACCGGAGGAAGTTCCTGGCACGACGGTGGACCGTCAATGTGGGTCGAGCCAGCAGGCAGTGCACTTCGCAGCGCAAGGCGTAATGAGCGGAACGCAGGACGTTGTGATCGCCGGTGGCGTACAGAACATGAGCATGATTCCGATCGCGTCGGCGATGGTTGTTGCCGAGCAGTTTGGATTCACAGATCCGTTCAGCGGTTCAGAGGGTTGGGTCGCGCGTTATGGCACGCAAGAAGTGAGTCAGTTCCGTGGCGCCGAGTTGATCGCAGAAAAGTGGGGGATCAGCCGTGAAGACATGGAGGTATTTGCGATTGGCTCACATGAGCGGGCGCTGCAAGCCCAGCGCGAGGACCGCTTCGCGCGCGAGGTCGTTCCGTTTGGGAATGTGACGGCAGACGAGGGGCCTCGGGAGCCGAACGTCGAAAAGATTCGGTCGCTGCCGTCGTTGATTGAAGGTGGCCGGATCACAGCGGCACTCGCCAGCCAGATTTCGGATGCTTCGGCGGCGATGCTCGTTGTGTCGGAGCACGCGCTGAAGGATCACGGGTTGACGCCGCGAGCGCGGATACATCATTTGTCGGTTCGCGGCGCCGACCCGATTTTCATGTTGAGCGCGCCTATCCCAGCGACTGCGTACGCGCTGGAGAAGGCAGGAATGAGTCTTGACGAGATCGACCTGGTCGAGATCAATGAGGCGTTCGCATCGGTGGTGCTCGCATGGCAGCAGGAGACTGGCGCAGATCTGGCGAAGGTGAACGTGAACGGTGGAGCGATCGCGCTCGGGCATCCGCTGGGTGCGACGGGGGTGCGGCTGATGAGCACGCTGCTGTGCGAGTTGGAGAGGACCGGCGGAAGGTACGGGCTACAGACCATGTGCGAGGGCGGCGGCCAAGCCAACGTGACAATCATCGAGCGCCTCTAGCCCCTAGGGCGATCTCGGCACGTTGCGGGCCCTATAAG
>CAMBEL010000013.1 GCA_945865605.1 Bifidobacterium breve | reverse complement strand
CTTCCCCGGGTCGTCAACTCGTGTTCCTGGAAGAAACAACTAGGGCCCGAGCTCCGTATGTTGGTGTGAACTTCGTTGGCCTGTTGCATGCCGGTCCAACCATCATCGCCGAGGGAACTGATGCACAGAAGTCGCAACACCTTGCGAAGATTTTGCGCGGTGAAGAGGTGTGGTGTCAGGGGTTTTCCGAGCCAGAGGCCGGTTCAGATCTTGCGAGTTTACGGACGCGGGCAGTTCGTGATGGTGATCACTATGTCGTGACTGGTCAAAAAATATGGTGCAGTTTCGGACAAGTAGGCGACTACGGCGAGTTGCTGGTTCGAACGGATCCCGATGCTCCGAAACACAAGGGCATTACATGGTTGATGCTCCCGATGGACCTACCTGGCATAGAGGTTCGTCCGTTGCGCACGGTTTTGGGGTCATCGGAATTCGCTGAGCTGTTCCTCGATGAGGTGCGGGTACCTGTCGAATGTCGAGTGGGTGAGGAGAACGATGGCTGGCGCGTCACCAACGTCACATTGAGTTTCGAACGAGGCACTGCGTTCGTGAGCGAATTGGTTGATGCCATGCGCCTTGTCGAAGACCTGGCGCCGTTAGTTAGGGAACCTGGTCATCGCAGGGAACTTGGACATGTCACGGCGGAACTCGATGGCATATGGGCGTTGACAAAGCGCAACGTGACTCAAGCTGAACGCGGTTTATCGGGACGTGGAACTTTCATGATCAAGCTTGCCTACTCCGAGACGCGTCAGAAGTTGGGTGAACTGTCAATGCGTGTTCTCGATCGTGAGGCACTGGTCATTGACGGACCAGGGAACTTCGTAGAGGAGCGGTTACGAACACTCGCGCTCACAATCGCTGCCGGTACTAGCCAGATACAAAGGAACATCCTCGGCGAACGTCTACTTGGGCTGCCGAAATGAATTTCGATCTTTCTGACGATCAAGTAGCGCTACGTGATGGCATCCGTGCACTACTAGAAGGCAAGTTGCCGATGGAGCGCGTACGAGAGGGATTCAACCGCGACATGTGGGAAGTTCTCGCTTCGGCCGGCGTGTTCTCGTTGCGCGCCGACGGATTCGGTTGGGCCGATTCCGCGATCGTCTACGAAGAATTAGGCCGTGCATTGATTCCGGGACCACTGGTATGGAGTTTCGGTTGCACCGTACCTACCGGTGGTCTCCACCTGATGGGTTCGGGACCCTATTTGGTCGAGCATCTCGACGAAATTGATGAATTGCATGTACTAGGGCAAGAAGGCATCCGCTCGATCGCTGCGAAACAGGTCTCTGGTGTCGCGAATGATTGGCCCTTGGATCCGCTGACTCCGGTATGGCGCGTCGAAGAGTTGCCGGCCGGTGATCCGTTCGGTGAAGCAGATGCTTCCGCTGAGTTGTGGTACGGCGGCGGCGTTATCACAGCGGCTTATCTGGTGGGCATGGCAGACGCGTTGACCACTCTCGCGGTTGATTACGCGGGCCAGAGGAAACAGTTCGACCGTCCAATCGGATCCTTCCAGGCGATCAAGCACATTTGCGCCGACATGGCTGTTCGTGTCGAAGTGGCGCGTGCCGCTACGCAAGCGGCCGCTTGCATTCTTGACGACCCCGGTTCCGGTAATCGCGAGCGCAGCGTGAGTGGCGCCAAGTTGCTCGCCAATGAAGCTGGGATCGCAAATGGGCGGGCGGCAACTCAAGTCTTCGGGGGAATGGGGTTCACGTGGGAAGTCGACGTTCACCTCTACCTGAAGCGAGCTTGGGTCCTAGACACGCACTTCGGCAGTATTGATCACCTCGCTGATGCGGTGGCCAGCACACACGTAAATCTCGGTTCGTCGGCCTCAAGTCACCACTGATGGGCGACACAGTTATGCCAAATGATTGGGATGAGGTTCTCAGCGATCGTGGGAATCGCCACGCCGATGCCATCGCAATGGGAGGCGAGGATCGCCTTGCTGCTCGGCAGGCGAATGGTCGCCTCGATGCGCGCCAACGCGTTGAATTACTTTGCGATTCTGGAACATTTGTTGAGATTGGCGCGTTGGTAGGTTCATTGGGTCGCGGTGCCACGCCTCCTGCTCCAGCGGATGGACTCGTCGCGGGCCATGGCCTTCTAAACGGTCTACCAATAATTGTTGGCGCGGAGGACTTCACCGTGATGGGTGGCTCCATCGGTATCGGAACGATGGCGAAGCGACACAGGCTCGTACAACTTGCAACGCAGGAGCGCGTCCCCCTCGTCATGTTGCTCGAAGGCGCAGGCGCAAGAGCACAGAACGCATATGAACGTCACCCTCATGCGCCAAATGATTTGCAAGCCCTCGCTGCATTGAGTGGACTCGTCCCAACGGTGGCCGTCGTCATGGGTCCGAGTGCAGGTCATGGCGCGCTCACTGCAGCTTTGGTTGATTTGGTTGTGATGGTAGATGGGTCGGCGTTGTTTGCTGCAGGTCCGCCGCTCGTTGAAGCTGCGACCGGAGAACGGGTGACGGCAGAGCAACTCGGCGGTGCTTCGTTGCATACCGAAGTGAGTGGCGTTGCTCATAACCGCGTGTCCGATGATCGAGCGGCTATCGAGTTCGTACGCAGTTATCTCTCTTACTTGCCATCTAACGCATGGCAGGTGGCACCGACCGTCGTGTCAGGCGATACCGGTACGCGCCAAGTCGATGCGATCCTCGACATTGTGCCCGCAGATCCGCGTCGGCCGTATGACATACGTGATGTTTGCAATCTCGTGTTTGACGAGGGAAGTGTGCTTGAAATTTCGCCTCTATTTGGCGCGTCGGTAGTAACGGCGCTAGCGCGCTTGGGCGGGGAATCGGTAGCGATAGTCGCCAATCAGCCCGCCGTGAAGGCAGGCGCGATCGATACCAACGGCGCAGACAAAGCGGCGCACTTCATTGACGTCGCAGACGCTTCGAATCTTCCGGTCATCTTCCTAGCCGATACTCCCGGAGTGCTTGCGGGGACCGTGGCGGAACGCAGCGGCATTCTTCGTCATGCTGCTCGCATGTTTGTCGCGCAGGCAGGTGTGCGTGGACCCAAGCTACATGTAACTCTGCGCAAGGCGTATGGATTCGGTTCATCGTTAATGGCCATGAATCCATTCGACGGTCAGACCGTGACGCTCGCGTTTCCTGGTGCCCGGTTAGGCGCCATGCCAGCGGAGAGTGGAGCGGATGCTGCTGGCGTCGATGCAGATGTACGCGAGGTGATGGCACAGGCGGAACTCGGCGGCGCATACTCGGCGGCCGACAATCTCAGTTACGACGCCGTTATCGACCCGCGTGATCTGCGCAACGCATTGCTCGATGGGTTGCGACTTAGCATTGAGCGTCGCCGCGCCACCTTGGGTCCTGCATCGCGCCATGTGATCCGACCCTGAACTAAACGCGGTAACGGCGCCGCTAGTGTCACCTCGGTGATTTCGGATCAGGCAGCGTGGGCGCAATCGACAGTTCTTGATGCGCTGCAGCGGAGGCTTTCCACGGATCCCGATGGCGCCTACCTCGAAGTCGACGGTGTCGCGCTAACGGCTCGCCAAGTTGAGCAGGCGGCGGGTCAACTCGCTAGTTCACTCGCGGACCTGGGCGTGGTGCGAGGTGACAGGGTCGCCACACTGCTGGACAACACGGCCGAGCAGGTGATCTCCTTCTTCGGTGCACTGCGGCTTGGGGCCATTCAGGTGCCGATAAACACCGCATACAAGGGTGACTTCCTGCGCCATGTACTTGAAGACTCGGGTGCGCGGGTATTCATTGTGCAGAGCGACTACGCGCACCGTCTCGAACAGATTGCGGGAGATGGATTGGCGGATCTTGCGGCGGTCATTGTTGTGGGGGAACCCGATGAATCCAACATGTCGATTCCGACAATCAGTTGGACGAAGGCGCTCGACGCGACTGCCCAAGATTCGCCAGACATCGAGATATCACCAGGTGACCTGGCTTGTCTGATCTATACAGCGGGTACGACGGGTCCATCTAAAGGCTGCATGTTGTCGCACAACTACGTCGTGTCTCTCGCAGGTCAGATTGCGCGTGCTTGGCAACGCGGTCCAGATGATGTAATTCTCACCCCGCTCCCGTTGTTTCATTTCAATGCCATCTCTGTATGTGTTGTCGGGACCTTATTGACCGGTGGACGTGCGGTAATTGTGCGGAAGTTCTCCGTGAGCAAGTTTTGGCCCGAAGTGAAACGAACTGGCGCAACCATGCTCTCTATGCTCGGTTCCCTCGCAATCCTCATTGCCAGTGCTGAGGACCATCCAGACCAGGCAGGTCATTCCCTGAGATTGTGCGCGGCCGCACCGATGCCTCCGGACACAGACCAAGCCTGGCGTGAGCGTTTCGGTTGCGCGACATTCAGCGGTGGCTATGGCTTGACCGAAGCATCGTTGATTTCAATGCTGCCTGCAGGGGAGACCAATAGCGTCGGCGCAGCCGGTAAGCCCAATACGCATGAATTTGATGTGCGTCTCGTTGATGAAACCGATAACGAGGTGGCGGTCGGAAGTGTCGGTGAAATTGTTTGTCGTGCCAAGGGCCCCAATCTGATGTTCACGGGGTACTGGTCAATGCGCGATGCGCCAAATGAAGTGTTGGTCGATGGCTGGTTCCACACAGGAGATCTCGGACGTCTCGACGAAGAAGGTTTTATGTATTTCGTGGACCGTAAGAAGGACTACCTGCGCCGTCGCGGCGAAAACATCTCTAGCTTCGAGATGGAACGCACCTTGTTGGCGCATCCTGCGATCAAAGATGGTGCGGTTCACGCTGTCCCGAGTGAACAAGGTGAAGACGACGTGAAAGTGACTGCCGTACTCAATGAGGGACATGAACTGGGTGAAGAAGATCTGTGCAGGTGGATGGCCGAACGAGTCCCATATTTTGCGATCCCGCTGTACGTCGAGTTCAGGAATGATTTGCCGCGAAATCCAGTAGGGCGAGTACTTAAGTACCAGTTGCGTGCCGAAGGTGTAACCGCGACAACATGGGACAGGGAAGAGGCTGGAATCACGTTCGACCGCGGCTAAATCACCCCAACGACACGTCGCCCCAAAACCCTGCCCCCGTTTGTCGTGTCGCGCACCGCCACCGTACATTTCCCGACAAGCGGTCGGAGGTTGGGGGGTCGGAGGTTGGGGGTTCGGGGTTGGGGTTATCAGGTCGGAACGTTTAGGGGTAGGCGCGTGAAGCCGCGGACGTTTCCGGAGTGCACTCGTTCGCATGCCGCGCGATCTACCTCGTAGGCACCGAGAACTGGCAACAGTTCTTCGAGTGCGACCCGCGTTTCGAGTCTGGCGAGCGCTGCGCCGAGGCAGTGGTGCATCCCGTGGCCGAATGCGAGGTGGCCTGCTGGGTTTCTTTTCACGTCGAACCGATCGGGGTCCTGCCATTGCCGTTCATCGCGATTGGCCGCAGCGAATAAGAGCAGTCCTTTCATGCCTTCAGGAAGGGTTACGCCGTGCATCGTGATGTCGCGGGTGAGGACGCGCGCGAGTGCTTGCGTTGATGTGTCGTATCGCAACACTTCTTCGATCGCTAACGGGATCATCGATGGATCTGAAGCCAACATTGTGCGTTGATCGGGGAACTCGCCGAACCAGAAGATTGCATTGCCAAGCAGCTTTGTAGTGGTCTCGTTTCCCGCGATGATTAGTAGGAAACAGAACCCGAGTACTTCCTGGTGCGTAAGTGCGCCCTCGTTGGTCTGCAGTGTTACTAGATCGCTCAGGAGGTCCGGTCCTGGCACTAGTCGCCGTTGCGCCACCAGATCATCCATGTAGCCGTAGAGGTGAGCTGCCCCTCTATAGCCCTCTGCCGTCAACTCGCTAGACCCTTCTTCACGATGCAGCATCGAGTTCGACCACTCGCGTATTTGATCTTGATCTATTACCGGTACGCCGAGCATCGCGGAGATCACAGCCATCGGTAGAAAGGCTGCGAAGTCGTCAATCGCGTCTATGCGCGTGCTGCTGAAACTGTCGATGAGGTCTCGGGAAGCCCTACGTATCGGCGCTTCGAGTTCCGCGATGCGTCTGGGTGTGAATGCTCGACTTACAAGCGCCCGCAGTTGTGTATGTCTTGGTGGGTCGATTTCGATGAGCATTGGCTCAAGGGCGCCTGACCCGCGTTCGAGGGTGATGCCTTCGGCTGAAGAGAAGACAGCGCCGTTGTCGAGAGCGGCGCGCACGTCGGCATGCCGTGAGAGCGCCCAAAAACCGCGGTTCTCGTCGACATAAGCAGGGGCCTCATCGCGTAACCGCTTGTAGATCGGGTAGGGATCTTCGTGCGTCTCGTAGGCGTAAGGGTCGTAACGCAGAGAGGCGGGGTTCATGCAGTGGGTGATAGATCCGTGATCCTCACGGGACCATCACGTTGTTCTTTGGGAACCCTTGCGGTCGACCGTTCCGATACATCCCAATCTCCTGCCTCGGCGCGTAACGCTCCTACGGTGCAGCGTTCGCGCGATCGATTAGCGAATGGGTCGTATCGGAAGAACCGCATCGCATTTTCATGCGTCATCGCATTGATCTCTGTATCGGTCAAGTCGGTCGTAGCGAATTCGGTCATCAAACACTCTGGAGCATTCGGCCAGTTGGCATCGGAGTGCGGATAGTCGATCTCTACCGTGATGCGCTCGATGCCGATGTCGCGCGCAAGGCGTACGCCGACTCCATCGGAAATGTAACAAAGCACGATGTGTTCCATGAAAACTTCGCTTGGCATCTTGGTGCCGAAGTCAGAGCCTGTCCATGCTTTGTGGGTTCGGTACGAGTGGTCGAGGCGTTCTAAGAAATAGGGGATCCACCCGATACCGCCTTCGGACAATGCGACGGTTAGATCAGGGAAGCGTTTGAACACCGGAGAATGAATGAGATCGGCGGCGCACTGCACGATGTTCATCGGTTGCAGAACGATCATCACATCGATAGGCGCGTCGTCGGCGGTCACTACCAACTTGCCTGATGACCCAATATGCATGCACACGACGGTTCCCTCGTCTGAACATGCCTGCCAGACGGGGTCCCAGTGATCAGAATGAAGGCTAGGGAAACCGAGGGGCTGAGGGTTCTCGGGGAACGTAATCGCATGACATCCCTTCTTCGCTACGCGTCGAATTTCGTCGGCTAGCGCGCCTGGATCCCAGATCAATGGGATCGCAAGGGGGATGAACCGTTCGGGCGCGTACCCGCACCACTCATCGATGTGCCAGTCGTTGTAAGATTGAGCAAGAACTTTCGCAGCGTCCTTGTCTTCCATGTTTGCGAATAGGCGACCGGCGAACCCTGGAAGACTCGGAAAGTTGAGTGAGCCGAGTACGCCGTTCGCGTTCATGTCCATTACCCGCTTCGATACGTCGAAACATCCTGGGCGCAGTTCGTCGAAGGACGTGGGCTCGATTCCATATTCTTCTTTGGGACGGCCTGCAACAGCGTTGAGACCGATGTTTGGTATTTCAATATCGCCGAACTGCCAGACATCTGTGCCGTCGTCTTTGTGCATGATCTTTGGTGCAAGGTCTGCATAGCGAGCAGGGAGATGCTTGTCGAACATGTCGGGCGGTTCGACAACGTGGTCATCGACGCTGACGATGATCAGATCTTCGGTCTTCATGTTCTACTCCTCGCTCCTGTTGCAGGCATGCGCTTCAGGATACCGACGGCGTTGGGTCACTGTTCGGTGCGACCGGCTGCACTTCGATTACTTCGATTCGCATATGCGCTGGACGCGTGAGTGCGTGCACAATTGCGGCGGCCACGTCTTCCGGTTTCATCGTCTCGTAGTGCCGCTGGATTCCGAAGCGAGGCCAGTCACGGACGAGGTGTTCATATGCTCCGGGTTCCCAAGCCGCCGCGAAGTCCGTGAGCGTCGGCCCAACTCGTACCACCGTCGTACGGATACCGCGACCCTCTACCTCCATAGCGACCACCTGCGCGACCGTTTCGAGCGCTGCCTTCGAAGCGCTGTATCCGATCATTCCAGGACGAGGATAACGTGTTACATCAGAGGTGACGAAGACGATGTCGCATGGCTTTCTGTTTTCTGGAAGGTCAAGCATCGGCCCAAGCGCCCTGCGCGTGCACAGCAGTGGACCCAACAGGTTGGTCGCCAACTCCGCCGACAGGCCCGCGGGATCGGCTTCGACTAGGTAACCGGGAGAAGCGATACCGGCGTTGTTCACCAGAGCATCGACAGGCCCGACAACTTGCTCGATTGCTCCAAAGAAATCATCGATCGATTGGGGCTCGGTTACGTCAAGGGGAATGGCAATGGCGCGTCCACCGGCCGCGTCAACTGCGGCAGCGGTTGCTTGCAGCACATCGGCACGCCGTGATCCAATCGCCACCGTCCAACCCAAAGTACCTAGCGCTATCGCAGTGGCACGCCCAATCCCAGAAGATGCTCCTGTTATTGCAACGGTACGATTTTTACTCATGGCATCCACGCTACGACGGGACCGGCGGCTTCTATGAGCAATGCCGTCAGCGACAAGTCAACATCGTCACCCCAAACCTCCACCACTAACGGGAGCCCCTTACCTTCGGCGATCGCTTCGATTTCAGTGATCAATCCGTCGACAGGGTCAATCGTTACAAACGTGGTTGGGATGCCATTCGTCGCTGCGGCCAATGCGACAGCGCAACCAATGCCTTCGAGGTTGGTCGCTGGTACGACGATGCTCCCAGGGCGGTCTGTGGGAAACGTGCGCGCGAGCCAGAAGCCCGCGGGACCGGGGTCACCGACGACCAGCGCATCTGTGGGCAGCGATTGCTTGAGGTCCATCACGGCCCTGCAGGGATGTCTGGGAAAGCGATCGTCGATGTATCCGGGCTGGGCGATGGCAGCTAGTCGGTGGAAGAGCGGCGAAGTCTCGATTGCTTGTGTTGATCGTGACATCATCGGGGTTAACGCTTCAAGGTCACGCGGATCAATTATCTCGATGTGCCTGCAGATTGATAGGTACGCATCTGGTGACTCGGCGGCATCGATCCCCGTCACCCAGAGCACGTCGAGATCACCAAAGCCAAGTAACGCAAAATCATCGGCCTGTAATCCGCACGTTCCGAGGTGCAGCGGGTCATCCCACGGCAGCACCCCTTTGGCTCCCCACGTATTTGCCACGCCGACACCAGATGCAACTGCGAATGAGCGAAGGGCGTCGACTGCATCGAAGCGCAATACGTCGGGACCGGCGAGTATGGCGATACGACCGAGAGGGATCCGGGGGAGAAGAGGTTCATCGCGGCCGCCGCCGCACACCTGCAAGTCGAGCGCGTAACTGAGGGCGCCCGGAATAGCGACATCGCGAAACTGCGCCGCTAGGCCAGAGTGGTAATCGGCAAGAAGTGCACCCAGGGTCTCCACGGTGGCATCTTCGCACCTAGATAGTGCAGGTGTCAGATAGGGTGCCAGCCGTGGACCGCGCACTGTTTCTCCACGAGCATGTTGACATCGTTGGCGAGGGCGCGATGCGATACATGGAGCACACGGTCGCGTTCGACTGTGATGCGGCGGCGGGCCGCGGTCTTGAGCTCCTCGGAACCTTTTACACGATGGGCTCCACGGGTAGATGGCCCCAAGTCGTCAACATTTGGGAGTGCGTCGGTGGCCGTAGCGGATGGCGCAAGTTAATGGAGTCAACAAACCTCGCACGTACAACCAACCCGGCGCTCAATGCGTGGTGGAAAACCGCGCTCGAAGTGCGGAGCGGCGGAGTAGATCGGTTGATGGGTGCAGTCGCGGGTTGTCCGGGTATCGATGACCTCCGGCGCGACAAGGTGACCGGGTCAGTTCTTGTCCATGAGTTATCCGAGTGTCGCCCCGGCGCTGGACCCGATTACCTGGCCGCGGTGCGCGAAGAACTACTGCCGATACTTGGCGACCATGGACATGCGCTTGTTGGCCTATACGAAGTGCTGATGACCGATACCGAAGTGGTCACAGTTTGGGCGACAGATCCAGGCGGCCACGAATCTTTAGGCCATGCAATCGACGCCGGAGATGATCGCATATTGGCATGGCGCCGACGGTCACGTGAATACCTCACGCATTGGCGTGAAGAGTTGATGACTCCTTATCCAGGAACCTTGCTCTCGCGAGGCGATCAGCTCTAACCGCAACCGTGAGAGCGACTCACGCGCTTGGGTGAGCGATAAATTCGACATCTCGTTCATAAACGCGTTCGAAGAGCTCGCGTTTGCGACGCGCACCCCAGAGCTCGAGTTCGGGGTCACCTGTTGTGGCAATGCGGATGAGCACCATGGCCGGATCTATGCGCGCAGTTATGTTCATCACTAATTGTTTCCGACTCCGGTCGAGCCCGTCGGCTAAGCGCAAAATCGCCGCAAGCCGGCGAACCACTTCACGTTGTGAATCGGTGAGGTCGCCGACGAGATTGTCCGATGTTTTCGGTTCACCACGACGGTGCCAACGCACGACACCAGTGAGGATTGCGACTTCCTCGGGAGCTAGGCCGAGTAACTGGCCATTCGCGACAAGGTAGGCGGCATGTCGATCATGGTCGTCGTGGGAGACGTGTTCTCCGATGTCGTGAAGAAGGGCCGCATATTCGAGTAGCTCACGATCGTTCTCAGATAGTTCATGCAGTTCTTTGGTTTGGTCAAAAAGTTGGAGTGCGAGTCCAGCGACATGGCGAGAGTGTTCCTCCGGCCATGAGCAACGGCGCGCGAGCGATTGAACCGAAGCGCGACGGATGGCTCGTGGATCTTCAGACCAGTCCTCTGGATCGTGTCTCCCTATGGCATCGAGGACGATCCCTTCGCGCAGTGCCCATTCGCTGATCGTTAGTTCTTGTATCGCAAATAAGTCCATAGCGATGTCGAGTAACTCGACGCCTGCCACGATCAATTCAACGCGCTTGGTATCAAGGCCTGACATACGACGGCGTTGCGATGAATCCGATTCGACTAGGTCCCTGTGAAGCGGCAGAAACTCTTCTCTTGAAAAGGCCGACTGATTGAGCGACCGAGGTGCGGATTCTTTACGACGTGCAGCGATCATCTGCGCGATGTCTTCGAGAGTGCCACTGCTTCCGATGGCCATCTGCGGCTTGAACTGTGCGACCTCGGTTGCTAGTGGGGCGAGCGCGGTGGTGATGTGTCGACGGAGTTGTTCACGGTTGTCATCTGAAATCGGGTCGCTATCCACGAACTGGGCTGAGAGGCGCGCCACGCCAAGCCGTTCGGTTGCGGCCCAGCGCATACCGCCAGCGTCGCCGACTGTGATTTCTAAGCTGCCTCCACCCAGGTCGAAGCAGACTGCCGGGGCGGGATCGATCGTGATAGCGGCTCGGATCGCGCCGAAGATGAGCCGTGCCTCCTCGAGACCGCCGATGGCATCTACCTCAACTCCGGCTTCGTTTGCAATGCGATCTAGTACTTCGTCGCCATTGCTGGCAGACCGCAAGGCCGATGTGGCGCAGGCTAGGAGTTCGGTCGCGCCAGCCGCTTCGGCGAGGAGGCGGAAGCGCCGCATTGTGTTTACGGCAGCGTCGGCAGCGTCGGGCGTAACGAACCCCTCGCGACTTACAACGTCACCGAGGCGCAGCATTTCCTTCTCACGGACCAGAGGTTCGAAGGTGCCGTCTGCTGTTACGTCGGCGACTAGAAGGTGGAACGAGTTGGAGCCCAAGTCGATGGCTGCGATGCGCACATAGATGACGGTAACGCTTCGCCCCGTCGCTCTTGGAACTGTCTATCTAGTGTTTGCCTATTCGACAGGAACTGATTGCATTGTGTCGAGGAGCCCAGCCATTACGTCGCTGATGAAGTCATCGACCTCTGGGGTGGCACCCCCCGCAGCGCCACCGTAAACCGCGCCCGTGAATGGCGATTGACCAATGTGTTCACGTGCGTAAGGGATCGCAGCATCTAGGTCTGCGGCGAAGCGCGCCGACACGCCTGGATTGGTTTGCGGCCCCGTCACGGCCATGTGGATCCCATCGGGATATTGAAGACCGTTGAATCTCCAGCCTCTCTGCTTCATGAAGTCGTTGACGTGGTAGATGTTGAGTTCGTCGCTGGTGAAAGCAAAGCAGAAAGTAGGGGCGCCGATGATCCGGAGTTCCGCATGGGACCGAACTGCATCTTGCATCGCGAAGGATGTTTCGAAGATCGCTTTTGCGCGTTCTAGGTAGCCCTCGCGTCCGAGGCTCACCATGCTTGCCCACGTCGCCGCGACTAGACCGCCGGAGCGGCTGCCAGCGATTCCTGGCGACATGTATTTGCCGCCAACCCAGTCGGTTTTAAAGAAGTAGAGGTAGCGACGAAGAGTGGGATCGCGAAAGAGCAACGTGGATGTTCCCTTGAACCCGTACCCGTACTTGTGTGTGTCAGCGGAGATCGTTGTGACTCCAGGAAGGCGAAAGTCGAACGGAGGAATGTTGTCGTAGCCAAGCATTTCTCCGAACGGGAGAATGAAACCTCCAAGACATCCATCAACGTGCAATCCGACGCCGCGCTCAACCGCGAGTGCGGAAAGTTCCGCCATCGGATCAATCGTTCCGTACCCGTAGTTGCCCGCTGACCCGATGAGCGCGACGGTGTTGTCGTCTATAAGGTCTGCCATCGCATTGACATCGACTCCAGTCGTAGCCGGGTCAATCGGCGCGTCGCGCACTTCGAGGCCAAACAGATGACCACCCTTGTCGAATGCGGGGTGGGCAGTAGTTGGCTTCACGATGTTGGGCGCCACGATGCCGCGCTCGGCCCGGGCCTGATCCCTGTAGGCGAGGAGCGCGGAAACGATGCTCTCGGAACCGCCGGAGGTGAGTGCGCCGACAGGTACCGTTCCTTGCACCGCTTCAGGATGGAATAACGACAGCGCCATCGCGATGACCTCGCCTTCAAAGACGGTCGCGCTCGGGCATATATCGCGCTGCAAGATGTTCACGTGTCCAAAATTGCCGAACGCTTCCGTCATGAACTCGTAGTGCTCGTGGTCGCCGCAGTACATGGTCCCGGAACAAGACCCGTCTTCCCATGCAGCGTTCTCCTCGGTCGCCATGGTCTTTAGCTCCGTGAGGATCTCTTGCTGTGTGCGTCCACGTTCGGGCATAGTGCGATGCACGCCGAAGCGGGTGGCATAGGGAAATTCGTTGGCCATTGTTCCTCCTACGTTCAGGTATTGAGCGCTTCAAAAATCGGTTTCGTCTGTACGAACGCGACGACGAACTGTTCAAACATCTTGTCGTAGATAGCACGATGACTCTGATTTGGCTGAAACGTGGCCGCAGTGGCCTCCATGGCAAGTAGTTCAGATGCGGACACGGTGCCGACTCGCAACAGTGCGAGCATGCCGGCACCGCGTGCGGTGGTGAACTCTGGATTTGTCAGCGTTGTGACCGACGTTCCGAGCACGTCGGCGAGTATTTGTGCCCACTGCGCCGAGCGTGCCGCACCTCCGCCGAACACGAGGCTCTTGATGGGGCGACCGCTGTAGCTTTCGACGGATCCGATCAACCAACGGATGTTGTATGCGAGTCCCTCTATGACGGCGCGGACTAGATCTAAACGCGTGGTATCGAGCGATAGGTTCAGGAAGCCACCGCGCATCGATGGGTTCGAGTCAGGTGAGAGTGAGCCGTCGAGCCAAGGAAGAAACAGGACGCCGCCGGAACCAGCCGAGGTGGTCGCAAGTACGTTTTCGAGACCTACGAACTTGTCGGGAGATGAGTGATCACCGAGGGAATCGTTCGCAAATATGAAACTGTCCATGACGTGCTCCAGCGACTTTCCAGAGAGTCCATTTTCTGCCCACACGAGGTAGTCGTCTAAGGCCGACGGCATGGAGAGGATGTCGTGGTCTAGATCTGTGGCGCGCCGCTCATCGATGCTCTGCAGCACGACGCTTGTTGTTCCGATGATGATCGCCGCACGTTCAGGGTCAGTGACCCCCGTCGCAACTCCAGCGGCCTGGCTGTCGTTCACCCCTGCAAACACAATCGCATTTACTGGGAGCCCGAGCGCATCGGCTATTTGGGGAAGGAGTGGACCGATGGCATCACTCGGTTTGATGAGGGGAGGCAACTTTGATTCGTCGATGCCCGCCATCCGTAGAAGTTCCGAGTCGTAGTCGGTTTTGTGCAGGACGCGGTTGTCACACAACTGCGAAGCAAACATCGTTCCTTGAGTTGCAGTAGCCCGACCCGTGAGGCGCAGGTTCACAAGATCCATCGGCTCTAGGAACGCAGCTGTTTGTGCGTAGGCCCGCGGTTGATCATCTCGGATGTGGAGGATGTGGGCGAGAGAGAGGCCGCTCCCTATGGGGGGAATACCGTGCCGGTCGAGCCAAGTGTCGACCGCTGTTGGATGCTCGCCCCAAATCGCGAAGCATTGGTCGGTGCCCCGTCTGTCCATGTAGGTGATGACCTCGGTCAACGGTGCGCCGACCGAATCAACTGCGACGATCGAGCTGTATTGGCTCGCACAAACAATGGCCTCGACGCTTGCCGCTGCAACGGGGTTATTGGTAGTTACTTCCTTGATTGCTTCAACCACCGCTTGCCAAAGGGTCGCCGGGTCTTGTTCGGCTACATCGCCATCACGGTGCGTTGTTAGGCGGCGCTCAGCGCTCGCGACCACCTGGCCGGTGTCATCCACCAGTGCCGTCTTTACGTTGGTGGTGCCGACGTCGATGCCGAGCGCGCTGGTCATCTGACTCCTGGGGCAGAGGGGCGAGTGACGGTACCAGCCGAGCGCCTTCTTCGTGAGCGTCGGCGCCTGACTCGTGAGTCAGGTAATGTCCGCGCCTGCCAATTTGGCCGGACGCGATGGAGGACATGGAATGACCGATGTTGTTGTAGCGGAGAGCCGTATGTACATCGATGGCGAACTGACGGAGGCCATTTCGGGCGCTACCTACGCCAACATCAACCCCGCGACGGAAGAGGAAATTGGGCAAGTCTCGGATGCCGGAGTGGCGGACATGGAAAGAGCGATTGCTGCCGCACGCAGGGCATTCGACGAGTCCGGGTGGGCAACCGATCGTGAATTTCGTAAGCGATGCCTTCATCAATTACACGAAGGGCTCGTGAAAGAGGCTGAGGTCTTACGGGCGCAGATTGTCGCTGAGGTGGGCTCGCCGATCATGTTGACGTACGCAGTCCAGCAGGACTCTTGCATCGAAGACATGGTTTGGGACATCGACTGCATCGACCGCATCGAATGGGAGTACGACCTCCCCGTTCATGAGTTTTTTGGCATGAAATCTGCACGCCGCGTTTTGCGTGAACCGATTGGTGTTGTCGGTGCAATTACACCGTGGAACTTTCCATTCATGTTGAACTTGTCAAAGGTGATCCCTGCGCTTGCCGCAGGCAATACGGTGGTTCTCAAGCCCGCACCGGACACGCCGTGGAGCGCGACACACATTGGCCGCGTCGCTGCTGAATACACGGATATTCCTGCTGGGGTGTTTAACGTCGTGACGGCGGGCAATGCAGCGGCAATTGGTGAAGTACTCAGCGGCGATTTGCGAGTGGACATGATCTCGTTCACTGGATCGACTGCAACAGGCAAGCGGATCATGGCCCGCGGCGCCGAAACGCTAAAGCGAGTATTTCTCGAATTAGGTGGCAAGTCGGCCAACATCATTCTTGATGATGCAGATCTCGCTGCCCAATGTGGGGGTGGCGCGATGGTGTGCATGCACGGTGGACAGGGCTGTGCAATCGGAACGCGAATGCTGCTACCGCGTTCTCATTACGACGAAGGTGTAGAGCTATTGAAAGCAGCGTTCGAGGGATGGAAATACGGTGACCCAACCAATCCGGAGAACCTTCAAGGGCCGCTGATCAGTGCGATTCAACGGGAACGCGTACTTGGATACATAGAAACGGGCAAGGCCGAGGGGGCACGCTTAGTAGTGGGTGGAGGTCGCCCTGCACACCTCGACAAGGGTTACTACGTAGAACCGACGCTGTTCGTGGATGTAGATCCAGACTCGACAATCGCCCAGGAAGAGATATTTGGACCCGTGCTCGTCGTTATCCCTTACGACGACGATGACGATGCTGTTCGAATTGCGAACAATTCGCGCTACGGACTTTCTGGATCGGTCAATGGTCGCGACTTGGATCGCGCTTACGGAATCGCGAAGCGCATTCGGACGGGGACAGTCGCTGTCAACGGCGGCCAATGGTTCGGGCCCGATTCGCCGTTTGGCGGATACAAGGAATCTGGCCTCGGAAGGGAGCACGGCATACCTGGTTTCGAGGAGTACCTGGAGACTAAAACCATCGGACTCCCTGCACCGAGTTAACGACTGCCTAGGCTCGGGCGATGCCAACGCTGATCCTGTTGCGACATGGACAGAGCACATGGAATCGAGATGGTCTGTTCACGGGTTGGGTCGATGTTGATCTCACGGATCAAGGTGAGGCTGAGGCCTCGCGTGCCGGAGACTTGTTGGTCGAACATGGGTTAGCACCTGACCTGCTACATACATCTTTGCAGCGGCGCGCTATTCGCACGGCGGAGATCGCCCTTGCTAAGTGCGATCGTTTGTGGATACCCGTGCGGCGATCTTGGCGGCTGAATGAACGGCACTATGGAGCGTTGCAGGGGAAGGACAAGCGACAGACGACAGACGAGTTCGGGGCAGAGCAGGTGCAGATCTGGCGTAGGTCGTTCGATGTGCGGCCACCTGAACTGGAGGGGGACGCGGCCACCGATCTGATATACGCCGATGTACCCGCTGATCAGATCCCGCATGCTGAGTGTTTGGCGGATGTCGTAGCGCGAATGCTGCCGTACTGGACCGACGACATCGTGCCCGATCTGAAAACGGGGAAGACGGTGCTCGTAGCAGCACACGGGAATTCGCTGCGCGCACTCGTTATGCATCTCGACGGCTTGTCGAAAGCCGAAGTTATCGAACTGAATATTCCTACGGGCCAGCCGTTGGTGTACGAGTTCGACAACCAGATGAAGGTGCTTAGCAGTCGCTACCTGGATCCGGCAGCGGCGGCGGAGGACGCTACAGCAGTAGCTAAACAAGCAGACTGATTCCAGTAGTCTCCTGCGCTATGTCGTTGGGGCCGGAGTCTGTTCGGTTGAATGGTCACGTCGCTGCGGTGACCGGTGCTGCATCGGGGATCGGCAGGGCGACTGCGCTTGCGTTGGCATCGTTCGGTGCGAATGTCGCCATCTGCGACCGCGATGGTGAACAACTAGCGAGTTGTGCGTCGGAAATTGAAGGACTTGGTCGTCAGGTATTTTCAGCAGTACTTGACGTGCGTGAACCGGAGCCCGTTCAGTCTTGGTTGGCCGAAGCTGCTGGGCAATTAGGCGGCTATCTCGATACTCTGGTTAACAATGCCGGCGGCGGATTCCGTGCGGCGTTCGTAGATGTGAACGACAAGGGCCAGGATTCACTCATTCGCGAAAACTTCTCGAGTGTCACGCACTGCATTAGGGCTGCCGTTCCATTGATGCGCGCTACTGGAGGGTCAATTGTAAACATCACATCGATCGAGGCGCACAGGGCCGCTCCCGACTTCGCGGTATACAGCGCGATGAAAGCAGCGGTCACGAACCTCACGCAATCACTCGCCCTTGAACTCGGTTCTCAAATGATTCGCGTCAACTGCGTTGCACCCGATGTGATCCCTACTCCAGGAATCGGCGACATCCCGGTGAAGACCCCACTGCCGCGAGCAGGCCATGTTGACGACGTGGCGGCAGCTGTCGTGTTCCTTGCGAATTCATCGCTCTCTGGGTTCATCACGGGCACGACGATCCATGTCGACGGTGGCAATGTCGCTGCGGGTGGATGGCATCGCTCGACCGACGGTTCATACACGACCTGAGGGAGAACGCTTGAAACTCGGGATCGTATTGGGCGCGCTCAATCCGCACTTCCACTTAGCCGCCGCGGAAGCAGGCGAAATGCTCGGGTACGAATCGGTATGGATCCCCGAACACCTTGTACTGCCGTTCCAGATGAGCCGGTCGCCTCTCGCTGGCAAGGAGCATCCTCCGGTACCACCTACGGCACCCGTTTTCGACGCGTTTGTTTATCTGGCTTTCCTTGCCGGGCGTTGTCCGTCGCTTCGGTTGGGTACACACGTTTATAACCTCGGCCTACGGCATCCGTTCATTGCGGCCCGAGCGATTCAGACTCTCGACCTTGTAAGCGGTGGGCGCGCTGAGGTTGGTATTGGTGCTTCGTGGTTGGAGGAGGAATGGGTAGCACTCGGTCTCGATTTCAAGACGCGCGGACGTCGCTTGGATGAAGCGCTCGCGGTTTGCAAGCGGTTGTGGACTGAACCCGAAGTCGCACATAGCGGCGAGTTCTACTCCTTCGACGCAGTCGCGTTTGAGCCTAAACCGATTCAGCAACCTTGGCCGCCAATAATCGTCGGGGGAGAGAGTGGCGCAGCGTTACGTCGTGCTGCCAGAGATGGTGACGGCTGGATCGGCATGGGTCATACATTCGAATCGGTGGTTGAGCCGATCGCAAAGTTGCGCAGCCTTCGCGAGGAGTACGGCACCGCCGAAAGGCCGTTCCAAATATGCATAGGAAGTAGGGAACTTTCGAGAGTTGATCTAGCGCGATGGGCAGATCTAGGTGTTACGCGGTTACTCGTCGCTCCGTGGGCCAGATCTCCTGAAGCGGTTGATTCACTCGCGCGGCTCGCCAACGATGCCGAGCTCGAGCCGCGATCATCTAATTAGATCGGTCCGGCCTGTCACGAAGCAGGTCATCTGGGTTGTCGGCGAAGTCTCGAATGGTTCCCATGGCGCGGAATGCAACCGGCATGCGCTCTACCTGCATTGAGTAACACACCCCAGTCATTAAACCGGCGAGGTCCTGCGCTACCGGGATGGCCTCCAGATTCATGCCCCTCCCCATGCCAATGTCACAAGCGCGGCGCAACACGACTGCGGCCTCCGCATGTTCTGCATCAAGATGTCCGTCGGCCCAGCGCATGAAGCCGCCCTTCCAAGGGGCATCCGTAAATGGTTCTGGAGCAACTAGAGCGCGGTAGCCATCTTCTTGAAGTTCGAGATGCCATTCAAGGAGGAGGTCGCCGTCGCGCCATAGGCGCGGGGTCGTCTTGCGATCGACGATGGGTGGCAGTTCGATGTCGTACTGCCGTCCGTCGAGGCCGCGCGCGGCATGCGACACGCATAGTCCGGCCAGGTCGAACTGGTGCGTGCACGCTTGGCGCGGGTCGGCAGCTCCTGCGACTGCCGTGCACCGCTCGGAGAGGACCATGCCGACGAGCGGTTCGAGCGTGGGCCCAGCATCGGGACATGTAGTCCATGGCCAACGGAAGGGCTCCATCGACACGCCGGTTACGTGTCGCCCGTCATGTTGAATCCTTACTTCAAAATGGTGGAAGTCATCCTCGAGGCCTCCCCAAACTTCGCCCGCACCGACCTTTGCGAGACGGATCCGCCGTCTGTACGGGCCACCCTTCGTACCGATACGGATAGGAGGGCCCGATGCTGGTGTTGCAAACTCTGGCAATTGTTCCTCAGGCATCGTCTGGAACTGGATCGCCTAAGAACACAATCGTGCGACTAGCGAACCGCCAGCGGTCTGGGTCGCGGACCAGGCGATCGAAGTAACGGCCAGCGATAGTGATCGAGTATTGGTTGCCTGAGCGTTTCAGATAACAGAAGTCTGTCCATGCGCGCGCTGTATCACCATCGGAGGACACGTCAATGACGGAGTTATAGGAGATGTGTTGTCCTGGGTCCTGCCCTGGCTTCTGGAGACCGATGTTGTCGTGGATAGCCTGGCGGCCGTCGCGTGTTTTGCCGAAGACGGTGAACTTCGCATCTTCAGCAAAAAGTGCAGCGAAATCATCGGCGCGCTTGTCGTCGTAGTGTTGGCAATACTCGCTTAGTAGCCGACGTATCGCAGACTCATGTTCCAACGTGCTCATGCAGAGCGACTCATCACTTCAGGACTCCTCGGACTAAGCAGGCTTTGGTGCGCGCACGTTGATTGCAAGTGTGAAGATTGTCTTTACGACGGGATCACCGGTCGCTTGGTCTTTCCACTCCGTCTCTTGCACATAGAACTCGAGTTTGCCGCCACTCGATTTCTCTTTCTCGTAAACGTCTGTCACTGTTGGTGTGCCTTCGAGCACGTCGCCCACCTTGGGCCAACGGAAGTACTCAAACGCCTGCTCACCGTGCAAGATTGCTCTGCCAGGGCCACGCAATTTCTCGATCGGAAGCCCAGCAGCGCCGCCTGTTCCAACTGATCCCCAGAACGGCATGACGAACGGAAATGTCGGAGGTACGGGAGCCTCGTCGCCGTCGTATACAGCGTCGCGATCTAGCAATGCGTTTGCAAAAACGCGCACTGGCCCGCGCTCGATTCGAACAGTTTGGGTCTCGCCCGTTGTGCCCTTCAATTCGTCGAGTGCCACTGGTCTTGCTCCTATTCCGGCGTCAGCGTTCTGCGCCCTCATCTTGTCCGGTCGGCGACGATAGCGCGCCAAGGCGATGTTTCATCACCTTGCCCGTCGCATTGCGGGGCAGTTCATTCACAACATTGACTACCCGGGGCCGCTTGTAATCGGCGAGCCGTTCCGAACAGAACACAAGCAGGTCGTCTACGTCTGGATCCGCCGCCTCTTTGAATACTACGAACGCAGCAACATCTTCCCCGA
Organism: Bifidobacterium breve; assembly: GCA_945865605.1. Lineage (GTDB taxonomy): Bacteria > Actinomycetota > Acidimicrobiia > IMCC26256 > JAENVU01 > SHUZ01. Next base: position 25,961 of record CAMBEL010000013.1, on the reverse strand, counting down.
GAATGTCGTGCGGTATGCCTACAACTGCAGCTTCTTGCACGCCAGGATGTTCGAGTAGCACGGCTTCGATATCTGTCGGATAAATATTGTGACCCCCACGGATGATCAAATCCTTCTTGCGTCCCGCAATGTAGAGAAAGCCATCTTCATCTAGGTAAGCGAGATCCCCGCTTCGCAACCATCCATCCGCGGTCCACGTGCTCGCGGTCGCTTCAGGATCCTTGTAGTACTCCCGTTGGGTGCCGGCCATCCGTGTGAGTAGTTCGCCGACCTCGCGCGCGTCGCATTCGTTCCCGTCTTCGCGCAGCACCTTCAATTCCATTGGCCCAACGGGACGACCTACGGATCCAATGCGTTTGGTCACTTCTTCTTTCGGCATCACGATGTATGCCGGGCCAGCCTCGGTCATGCCGTACGAGTTCGACACCGTCGCTTCAGGCAGACGCGTCTGGAGTATTGACAACGTCTGTGGGGCGAGAGGCGCGCTACCGATGGAAATCGAAACGAGGCTCGTTAGATCCGGCTCAGAAAACCGCGGGTGAGCAACTAGCAATTCGGCCATTGCAGGAACGAGGAAAGCCATGCGCGGTTTCTCGCTCTGCACGAGGTCGAACCAGCGGTTCGCATCGAACTTCGGTAAGTAATAACCGCATAGGCCCATCTTCATCGGGTTGTAGATGAACGCGATTCCAGCGAACGTAAACATCGGCGCGCCATGTATCCAGCCGCTGCCGGTCCATGCCGGTTCATGGTTGGGAATCATCGCGACATTGCGATGGCGAACGGCTACTCCCTTAGGGAGTCCGGTTGTTCCAGAGGTGTACATGATGTCGGCCAGGTCATCGGCGGTGCGGGCAATCTGGATGTCGGATCCGTCATCGTCTAAAGCCGCTTCGACATCGACTACATCGGTGTGATCGGTTGCGCCGCCGTCGCTCAGCATCAACCTTATGGAGGGAAGCTCGGCGCGAACCGCGACAGCGGTGTCCAACAGCGATTCACATGTGATCATGGCCGATACTTCCGCGTGCCCAAGGATGGTTTTGAGTTCCGGAAGCGAAAGGCGCGTGTTCGTCGGTACAACGACAGCTCCCGCTTTGTGTACTGCAGAGTACGCAACGATCCAGAGCAGTGCGGCTTCGCTTGGCAAGTAGATGGAGACCCGGTCATCGGCCTTGATTCCGCCGTCGATCAATGTGCGCGCCAATCGATTGGAGCGTGTGTCCCATTCACTGAAAGTGATCTCACTGCCCGCATCTAGATCGCGATATGCGACCTCGGACGGATCACGCCGCGCCATGAAGCGCAGTTGGTCTACTTGGAGGTCACCCCACTCGGCCATGCATGTCCTTTGTGCGTTCGTTGCTAACGCTAGGGGGGGTCATCAGAAGCCCATCTGCGGGATTTTGCTGCCGCGCGGGACCGGAGCGAACAGGTCAGCCTTGCCCGCGATGAGTTCTTCAACCGTCCACCTACGGTCGCCCGCGTCGAAGTCGTTAACAAGGGACCATCCGCGCATTAAGTACGCATGACTTCCCCAAACTATGAATACCTGTCCGCTTACATCTGCCGCTGCATCAGATGCGAGGAAGCCAACTACTGGAGCGACGTTGTCGGGGTCCCACTCGTCGTATTCGCCCGGCTTCGCGGCCATGAACTCTTCGGCTCCTGGAACGCCCGACGTCATGCGCGTGCGCGCTCGCGGAGCAACTGCGTTAGCGGTGACGCCGTACTTGCGCATCTCACGGGCCAGAACAATCGTCATGGAGGCGATGCCAGCTTTTGCCGCAGAGTAGTTCGATTGCCCGGCCATTCCAAAGAGACCAGATTCGCTGACGGTGTTGATGATGCGCCCGCCAACTAGGGCGCCGTCGTTGTTCTTGGATTGCTCTCTCCAATAACCGCAAGCGAAGTGACTCATCGCGAAGTGGCCCTTGAGGTGGACTCGGATTACGTCGTCCCACTGTTCTTCAGTCATTGAGAACGTCATCGCGTCGCGCAGGATTCCGGCGTTGTTGACCAGTATGTCGAGGCTTCCGAACTCCTCTAAGGCTCTGGCAATGGTTGCTTGGGCGCCAGTCCACGTCGAAACATCATCGTGAGCCGCAATTGCGGTGCCCCCCAAGTCGCGAATCTCCTGTACGACCGACTCAGCGGGTGATGGATCGGTGCCATCGCCTTCTCTGGCGCTACCAACATCGTTCACCAATACCTGGGCTCCCTGAGTGGCGAGCAGCATTGCTTCGCCGCGGCCGATGCCCCGGCCTGCTCCTGTAACGATTGCGACTTTTCCATCTAGCAAGCCCATGGTCTCCCCTCTCGGGGGCGGCACGTTACAGGACGAGACCACCGCGTTGCGCGGTCGAGCAGAGACCGTCTGGCAGGCTTGGTCGATGCGGGTTACCTTCCTCGGACACGTCGGTATGTATGTGGAGACCGAGGGCGGGTCGGTTTTGTGTGATCCGTGGTTCAACCCCGCGTACTTCGGATCATGGTTTCCGTTCCCTCGCAACGACCGTCTTGATGTTGAGCCCTTCTCGCATCCTGACTACCTGTACATCTCGCACCTTCATCGTGATCACTTCGATCCCGACTGGCTGGGTGTTCACGTGGACAAGAGTGCGACGGTTCTGTTGCCTGCATTTGAACTCGACCATCTCGAACGCGCATTGCGCGGTCTCGGATTTACTGAGTTCGTTCGTACCGAGAACGCTAAGCCGGTCTCGCTGGGAGCGTTGGAGGTAGCGATCATTTCGATGACATCACCCGCAGATGGCCCGGCAGGGGACTCGGCGCTCGTATTGGCGGACAGTAGCGCACGTATTTTGAATCAAAACGACGCGCGCCCTAGAGACATGGACGATCTCGAAGCTTTGGGGCCATTCGATGCCCACTTCACACAATTCTCGGGCGCAATTTGGTATCCGATGGTTTACGACTTTCCGGCCGCCGAGAAACATGTACTTGGTATGCGTAAACGCGCAGACCAGATGGAACGAGCGGTGCATTACTTGCGCGACATTGGAGCGCGCCACTTGTTCCCGGTCGCGGGCCCTCCGTGTTTCCTGGACGACGACCTATTCGCGGCCAACGACCTAGGCGATGATCCCTCAAATATTTTTCCTGACCAGACCGTGTTCCTCGATGTGCTGGATGACGAGGGGATCAGCGGCGGTGAATTGCTGGTACCGGGATCAATTGTCGAGTTCACGCGTGATGGCTGCACGTTGATTCAACCGACAGGCGAACTCGCTCCAGATTTCATCTTTGGTGACAAGCGTGCATACCTTGAGAGTTATCAAACCGACTATGCAGACTGGCTTCAAGAAGAACGCGATTCATGGGGCAAAAAGCAGGTAGATGTAGTGGGTGCATTGCGCGACTGGTTTGAACCACTGCTCGAAATGGCACCGCTCACGCGTGCGGGTATCGGCGCTCCTGTATTGATGACGCTCATGGATAAAAAGAGCGACACGGAATTGCGGGTCGTGATCGACTTTCCGTCTGGCGAGGTGAGGGAATGGGCGGGCGAGGAGTGTCCATTCCACCTCGAGTTCGCCAGAGAGCTTGCCGAAGTTTTAATTGACGACAGGACTGAGGATTGGGTGAACCGCCTGTTTCTCTCCTGCCGTTTCACAGCGCACCGCGATGGGCCATACAACGAGTATGTGTACACGTTCTTCAAGTCGCTTTCTGTTGAGCGGATGGCTTACTGCGAGGGCTACTACTCGAGTCGTGTGGAGGCGGGCACCGAGTGGTTCCGTTGTGGTAATTACAAGGTTCAGAGGCGGTGTCCACATCTGCGCGCTGACCTTGAACGGTTCGGCGTGGAACGCGACGGCGTCCTCGAATGTCGTGTGCATCATTGGCAGTTTGACTTGGAGACAGGAAGATGCCTGACTAGTGATGATGATGAACATCGCTTGCACACTGAACGCGTCGACGGTTCAGAGAAATAGTGCTCATCGACCTTCACGCACACACGACGCCGCGATCCAACTGTTCGCGAGCGACACTCGAGGAACTCGTCACCGATGCGCGGTCTAGCGGCCTGGACGCGTTGTGTATTACTGAACACGATGTTCGATGGCCAGGAGATGAACTGGCGGATGCATCGCGTCTTCTCGGCTTTCCATTGATACCTGGTGTCGAACTCACAACCGATGTCGGCCACGTTCTCGTGTTCGGGCCATTGCGCAAACCGTTGTGGATGGGGTACCGACTAGAGGAACTGGTGGAGGAGTGTGAACAGTCTGATACTGCGTTGGTTTTACCGCATCCCGTCAGGCGGTACGCGGGGGAACGGGCAATGAAGGGCGGGCGCGTACCCCCCACCCCTGCCGAGGTGGCAGACCTTCCTCAGTGGGGACTTGTGCATGCGATCGAAGCGATGAGTACCCAGACCACTCCAATCGAACACGCGTTGACCGCATCGGCCCTAGATGTGGTGCCGCGCCCATCAGTCGGAGCTAGCGATGCACATGCTCCAGGTCGGGCTGGCACGTATGCCACCGAGATCGACAAGATCGTGCGAACGGCCGAGGAACTCGCGGTGGAGATTCGGGCCGGCCATGTTTGCCCGGCATATGGCGCGATGAGAGATGCCTGACACGGGCGTGAGGCTACGATCCCGCCCACCAAACCTCAGGAGATTCCAACCATGACCGATGCCGTAATCGTTTCTACCGCTCGCACCGCGATCGGGACCGCTCGTAAGGGCACGCTGGTGGACGTAAGTGCGTTCGATCTGGCCAAGTACTCGATCGCCGAGGCCCTTAAGCGCTCTGGCGTGCCAAGTGACGACGTCGATGACCTGCAACTAGGTGAGTCACTTCAGGGTGGTGGCGACATTGCGCGCTACGCAGCAGTTGATCTTGGGCTAACGAATGTTCCCGGTGTTGCCCTGAACCGGCACTGCGCTTCTGGCATGGCATCGGTACAAGGCGCGGCCGCGAGCATTCGCGCTGGAATGGATCGAGTAGTTATCGCCGGGGGAACAGAATCAATCTCGAGTTCACCAGGCGTGATGAAGCGGACGCCGGGGACAGACGACATGGCGGCATGGATGTCACCGAGCCACCCCGAGACTCCCGAAGCGCCGGCATTCGACATGTCGATCACTGTTGGCTGGAATACCGCGCAGAAAGCGAACGTCACGCGCGAGGAGATGGACGTATGGGCATGTGCGTCCCATGAGCGTGCAGTCGCTGCGATCGACTCCGGAAAGTTCGAAGAGGAAATATTTCCTATCGAAGTAGTTAATCGTTCGGGCGAGACGACCATCTTCGCGGTCGATGAGCACCCACGGCGCACGACAACGCTTGAGAAACTTGCGTCCCTGAACCCGCTGCACCCTGAGATTGAAGGTTTCTCGATCACTGCCGGCAACTCATCGGGTCTCAACGATGGGTCCGCTGCGATGCTCATTGTCGCAGATGACTATGCCGCCGCAAACGGGTTAGCGCCGTTAGCAATCGTGCGCTCCTGGGCATCCGCTGGAGTTCCGCCGAGCGACACGGGTCTTGGTCCCACTTTCGCTATTCCGAAAGCGCTTGAGCGTGCGGGGCTTACTGTCGCCGACGTCGACCTATTCGAAATCAACGAGGCGTTCGCGTCGATGTGTGTGGCAACGACACGCATCCTGGGTATCTCTCACGACATCACCAATGTCAATGGATCTGGGTGCAGCCTCGGTCACCCGGTCGCGTGCACGGGCACACGCATGATTGTCACCTTGATCAGCGAGTTGCGCCGTAGAGGTGGCGGCATCGGCGTGGCGAGCATGTGTGCTGGTGGTGGGATGGGTTCCGCCACCGTCATCGAGGTACCTGCTCCCTAACGGACACCTAGCATGCGAGCTGGAGTTCCCTTGGGATTGGTTGCGCGATGTTGCAACCCACCGGACCCGTTCCCACTTCTTCTACTGTCCAGATAGCACCGATCCGCTGCACGACGATGGTTTGTCGTGGCAACACCGCGCCGGGTTTTGGCGACGTGTTCGCTGCGGCCCAAATCGGAATGGAGGGCGAGAGTCGGCAATCGACGACGGCGAACGTTCCAACCGCACCAGCCAACACGGGGTTGTCACTTCCTTTGATGGCCTCATCGATGACTGCGAACTGAGGTCCGCAGGTCCCGTTATTAGTCGGGGCTGTGGTCGGGATGGGGCTGTACTCGCTCGGGAGCGTTGTGCTGGGTTCGTTGCCCACGGTCGATGTGGTCGTGGAAGAACGCGATGAAAGCTTTGTCGTCGAAGTCGGTTCGGCCTTTTTAGAGCCGCCACATCCAGCGAGGAGTGCAATTACAAACGTGGTTGCGACAAGACATTTAGATACGTACCGCATCTCTCAAACGTGACACATCCAGCGCCCTGCAGCGCGCATGCCCCGCCGTGTGGGTTTCGGCCGATTGCTGACGGTGCGAGCCGCGCGGCAAGGTAGCGTCATACACATCGATGCCGACCTTGAACTAGCGCTTGAGTTAGCCAAACTCGCAGATGAGCTAACGCTCGAGCGTTTCCGGGCGCACGACCTGTTCGTCGAACGCAAACCCGACACCACATTTGTTACCGAAGCCGATAAAGCCGTAGAAATGCTCGTTCGCGATCGCCTCGCCATTGAGCGTCCTGACGACGCGGTACTGGGTGAAGAGTTTGGCAGCCTAGGGGTAGGGCCGCGCCGTTGGATCATCGACCCCATCGATGGAACGGCGAACTTTGTGCGCGGGGTGCCAATTTGGGCAACGCTTATCGCCCTCGAGCAGGACGGCGAGATCCGCGTCGGGGTTGTTTCTGCACCGGCCCTCGGTCACACGTGGTGGGCCGTTCGCGGCGAAGGCGCGTTTGTCGATGGACGTCAAATTGTGGTCTCTGGCGTGAAGGAACTTTCAGACGCGCAACTCTTTTATGCCGATGTCCCTTCCTGGGATCACTTTCGGGGTTCCTCAAAAGAGTTTCTGCAACTCGCACGAGAGGTTTGGCGAACTCGGGGAGTTGGAGACTTCTGGCAGCACATGCTTGTCGCCGAAGGAGCGGCAGATATCGCCGCAGAAGCAATGGTGAACATTTGGGATCTCGCTGCGGTCCTCGTGATCGTGGAAGAGGCCGGTGGACGATTTACGGACCTCGATGGCAACCGCACGCCATCGGGTGGGAGCGCGGTGTCCAGCAACGGCTTGTTGCACGATGCCGTACTGTCGGCGTTGCGCCTTGAGGGATCATGAATAGCGCGGCAGGACGAGAAATAGCGGTCGGCATAGACATCGGCACATCATCAGTAAAGGCGCTTGCGGCTGATGCGGATGGCAATGTGATTGCGCAGTCACGCGTGCCCCACGAAATAAGAATTCCCACACCTGACCGGCTTGAACATGATGCCGCAGCCGCATGGCGAGGCGGCCCCCGTGAAGCCCTGAACGCGCTGAGACTTGACGTAACTCCGGTCGCAGTGAGCGTGAGTGCGATGGTGCCGTCTTTGACTGCGGTAGATGAAAACGGGGTGCCGTTCACTCCCGGATTGCTTTACGGCGATGGGCGAGGAAGAAGCGAGGCCGTTTCATCGAGTCCAATTGAAAGTGGGGAACTGCTGGCGTTCCTGCGATGGACCGCTTCGGAAGCGCCAGACGCGCGCGGATATTGGCCAGCAACGGCAGTCGCGAATCATGCATTGAGCGGCGAAGCCGTTCTCGACACGTCAACCGCGTCGACGGCGTACCCACTGTTTGATTGGAAGACGTGGGATCCTGAGTTGGCTGCAAGCCTGAATATCAGTGTCGAACAACTTCCCAAGTTGGTACCTACTGCGTGGGCGTGTGGTCATATTGACGGCGAGTCCGATGGTCCGGTTTTGGCATCGGGTTGCATCGATGCACTTGCAGATCAAATCGTTGCTGGTGCCGACAATGAAGGCGATGTGCTCGCGTTGCTTGGAACGACGCTGATTGTAAATACGGTAACGACGAACGAATCGGATGTTCCGGGTTGCTGGGTGATCCCGCATACAGCGAGAGGCAAGTTGCTTGCCGGTGGCCCTTCCAATGCAGGCGGTCTGTTCCTGAACTGGGCAACGCGCCTTGCAGGAGATGTGGATAGCGACGACGAGTTGCATCCCGACCACGTACCCGTGTGGGCTCCCTACCCGCGCGGCGAACGCGTACCTCTGCACGACCCAGACAGGCGCGCGTCCCTAGTTAACCTTGATCTGACGCACGGCCCAGCCGCTATCAGGCGCGCCGCATTTGAAGCTGCAGGCTTCGTGGCTCGGCGCAATATCGAAGCCGTGATGGCGGCCCACGGAACGGCACCGCGTCGGATTATCGCGACAGGTGGCGGCACGCGGGTCGATGAGTGGGTGCATGCTCTCGCCTATTGCACGGGCCTGACGGTTGAGTGCACTGCGGTGCCAGAGGGTGCCGCACTCGGCTCTGCGTTCTTGGCGCGCTGCGCAGCGGGTCTCGAGGCCGACGGCATGACCAGCGCGAGTCGGTGGGCGCGCATTGGGAAGACCCTGGAACCGGATCCACTTTGGGCTGAGGCAGCGATTTCCAGGTACGAGCGGTTTCTCGAACTCTCCGAGTAGGAGAGCACGGCCTTCAGATCACAGCGACGCGCCCGACTCCGCGGTTTACCGATAACCTGACGCTTATGTCATATGCGCCTTTTGATGTAATGGGACAGTTTTCTGGGGTAGCGGGAGACGTTCGGGACCCATATCCGGACTTCCACGCCCTCCGGAAGGACTCGCCGGTAGCTATCAATGGCGACGGCCATTGGGAGGTCTATTCGTACGACCTCGTCTCGCAGGTGATGCGCGACAACCAGTCTTTTCCGTCGGGTTCAATTCGCGAGTTGATGAGCGTTGTTATGGGTCCATACCCGCTGGTTGGAATGGACGAGCCGGAACACGGGCGCCTTCGTTCACTGGTCGCACAGGGATTTCGCCAGAAGAGCCTCGCCCACTGGGATGCAGATCTGGTTGGACCGGTAGTCGACGAGATGATCGATGGTTTTGCGGAGCGCGGCAGTGCGGAGTTGGTGGAGGAGTTCACGTATCGGTATCCGGCGATGGTTATTGCAGAGGTCCTTGGGCTGCCGCGTGAGGACCATCCGTTTTTTCATCCACGCGCACTCGCCGTGATCAATGTCTCGGTCCGTCCGGACGAAGGCATCATCGCGAGCGAAGAACTTCGCGACTATTTCGAAGGCATCATCGACGAGCGACGAGCGCACCCTGGCACCGACATCATCAGCGAGTTGACGCAGGCCGAGTTAGACGGCGAACGCTTGGGTGACGAAGAGATCTTGTCGTTCTTGCGGCTGTTACTTCCAGCGGGAGCCGAAACCACCTATCGCGCTACGGGATCTTTCCTTTTCGGACTGCTCTCAAATCCAGAGCAATTCGCAAAGTTGCGCGACGACCGTTCGCTAATGCCAACCGCGATTGAGGAATCAATCCGCTGGGAACCACCGCTGCTCATCACCTCGCGCGAATGCGTGCGCGAAACGCAGGTAGGGGATGTGACGGTCAAGGTTGGCGAGATGATTACGGTAAATGTTGGATCGGCGAATCACGAGCCGACGCGTTGGAATAATCCCGACTCATTCGACATCTTCCGCGACTTGGTTCCGCATATAAGTTTCGGTGTTGGGGTGCACATGTGTTTAGGCATGCACCTCGCGCGCATGGAGATGGCCACGGCGGTCAATCGCTTGTTGGAGCGCTGCCCTAACCTGCGCCCAGATCCGGACCGTTGGGATGCCGACGACGTCCACATCCATGGCCAGCGTTTCCGTTCCCCCACCACGCTCCCCGTGATTTTTGACGCGCCATAGGGCTATCGCGGGAAACAGCGCCGACTACAAGTGACGCATTCCCGCTGCATGCGGGCTGTTGGCCGGCGGAAGCGGGTGCCTGAATAGCGCTGCTGCCGTCTCGTGGCTGATCTTGGCGACCTCGTCTGCCGGTAGTGCGCCAAACACATCACTGAAGACCTGTTGCGAATCTGGCCAAGTGCCGTCGCCGTGCGGATAGTCGGTCTCGAACATGATTTTGTCGACACCGACGATGTCGCGCGTAACGAGAGTCGATGGATCATCGAGCGTGCAGAACCAGAAGTTGCGGTGCAACACCTCTGCGGGTGCGACTGATCCGTCGCCGGGGAAGTAACTCCCATATCCGGAGCGGTGGACGATGTTCTCGAGGCGATCATGAAGCATCGCGACCCAGCCGATCCCGCCTTCGCTCATCGCGATCTTCAGATTTGGATAAGAGACGGGGTATCCCGACCACAGCCATTCCGCGCAAGCTGCGAGTGACTGCTGGCCGAAGAGGATCGCGCTTAGGGGAACGCTCGGCGCATCGTTAGGGAGTTCCGCTGTACCTGTAGATCCGACGTGCAAGCAGATCACGGTTTCGGTATCAACACATGCCTCAATAACTGGATCCCACCATCCCGAAAAGATGCTTGGCATGCCTATGCGGTGGGGTTGCTCAGGGAGTGTCACGGCGGTGAAGCCACGGTCAGCATTGCGGCGGATTTCAGCAGCCCCTTGTTCGGGGTCGCCGAGAAATGTGATTCCCATTGGAACGAAGCGATCGGGTTGCGCGCCGTACCACTCCTCGAAGAACCAATCATTCCACGCGCGCGTAACAGCCAAGCCCAAGTCTTGATCGTTGCATCGCGAGAACACTGCACCGCAGAAGCCAGTGATCTGGCTCGGGAAGTTGACAGATGCCCAGATGCCGTTGATGTCCATGTCGCGCGCACGCGCGTCTGGGTCGTAACACCCGCGTCGCATGTCTTCGAAGCGGGTCGGCTCGACAAGCCAGTCCTCGCGGGGACGTCCTACGACGGCATTGAGTCCGACCTGGAAGTAAATGCGTCCGTCAAACTCCCACACCTCATGCCCCTCAACCGTCTCAACGACCTTGGGCGCCAGGCCTGCCAACTTGCTTGGCAGTCGTCCATCGAACATCCCAGGCGGTTCGACTAGATGGTCGTCCACCGAGATGATCGTGTGTCGGATTTCGCGCGGAGCGGGGTCGGCTAGAAGTTCATGGGGATCGCTACGCCGCCACTTGAGGTCCCACTGCTTTTCGATCATCACGCCGCATTGTACGGCGGTTCCGGTAGCGTCGTATCCGGCTTAGATACTTGCTCCCTACAAAATCGAAAGGCAATGGAGTGGCAATCGATATCGCAATAAACCGTGAAGTGTGCATGGGGTCGGGAAACTGTTCATTTTGGGCGCCTGCCACATTCGATCTAGATGACGACGGTGTTGCGATCATCATCGACGCCACTGGTGACCCGGAGGACAAAGCGATTCTCGCCGCGCAAGGGTGTCCGACTCAGGCGATTTCCGTATCGCGCGATGGCGAGAAAATCGTTTAGGGGCTATGCAATGTCAGACCGTCTCTCGCGTGGCGCGCGCAGATCACTCGCAAGCCTTCGTCGTTCGGTGCGGCGTCATCCTGTGGCACTCGCTCTGAGCGGTGGCGGTTCCCAGGGCAGTTTCCAAGCCGGAGCGTTGCTGTTCCTGTATGACGTCGTCGGAATCGCGCCGAAGGTCGTATGCGGTTCTTCTGTCGGTGCGATCAATGGAGCGAAACTTGCTGAGGGGCAATCTTCCGCCGGTGCGTCGCGCTCGATTGACGAGTTAGCTGGCATCTGGTTGGGACTACGCACGAATTCTGACCTATGGCTCGCGGATCCATGGTTAGAAAAACTGCGTGCACATTCTGCGTGGGCATCTGAGATCCGTGGTCGCGCTGCCGAACATGGTGCAGCCGGTAGTCAGGCGCGCGTAGTGATGAGGATGCTCGGTGAGATCGTGCGCAATCCTCCCGACACAGATGGCACCCTCGAAGCCGTTCGTACGGCGCTGCGCGCGCGCTCGTTGTTACGCAACGATCCGATACGGGCGAGGTTGGAGGGACATCTTCGTCCCGAACTGATCGCTACGTCGGGCATAGCTCTACGGATTGGAATGGTGTGCCTCGAAACGGGTGATCTCCGTTACGTGACCGAATCCGGCGCGTTGTTGAGCCGTGAGGGAGCGGATCTCGGTCTTCCGCCGGTGGGCATTGTCGAAGCGGCGTTCGCGTCGTCTTCGATCCCATTGATATTCCCTCCAACGAGGATCGGCAACGAGCATTACATCGATGCAGGAGTGCGAGAAATACTTCCCCTTAAACCTGCAATGTCGTTGCTCGGTAGTTCGGGAGTCGTGTTCGGGGTGGTGGCCTCTGCTCCCGGGATACCCACAATTTCCGATGTTGAAGACCGCGGCCTTCTCGACCTCGCTCGGCGCATTAGCTCGGACATATCGCCGGACGAGACGCTGCATAAAGAACTTGAACGAACGGATGCCTGGAAAGGGAGGGTCGAGTGCATCATGCCGGAGTTCGACGTGCACGATGGGTTGTCGGTGGATCCCTGCTTGATCGCAGCGTCAGTTGATTACGGCTACATGCGTGCGGCCGATATTTTGCTTGACCTCAATAATGAAGCGGGAGAATTGACTTCCCAAATAACTCGAACGCGCATGGAGTTGCGCGGCTTCGATGGTCCGGTCGCTGGGCCGTTCGTAACAACTGAACCGGCCGAGTTGTCTCCAGCGGAAGCAGACGAGCAACGCGTAGCGGGAAACACAAAGCTTGCAGAATTGATAGATCGCCGCCGCGCCATGGGAGCGCCATTGCGCCCAGCCTCGAAATAAGAGGCAGGGACTACGCGCCGCGCGCACCTCGGATGAGTGCACCTGGCCGCGCTCCGGTGTCCTCGCCATTCCGCAAGGTGACCTGTCCGTTTACAACGGTTGCTACATAGCCTGTTGACTTCTGAATAAATCGCCGCGCGCCACCAGGCAGATCGTGGAGCAGGTGAGGTGCACCGAGTCTGAGGCCTGCGTGGTCGATAACGTTGATGTCGGCGCGCAACCCCGGTCGCAATGCGCCTCTGTCGCCGAGCCCATATAGGGCTGCGGTTTCAGTTGTCATCTTGCGCACGATCCATTCGATAGGAATGCGATCGTGGTCGCGATCTCTCGCCCAATGTGTGAGCATGAATGTTGGAGTTGAGGCATCGCATGTGGTTCCACAGTGAGCGCCGCCGTCACCCAAGCCCCACGCACTAGTGGGGTGGAGGAGCATCTCTCTCACGGGATCAAGATTGCCGTACGAGTAGTTGAGTAATGGCCGCATAATTAATGCACGGCCGCCATCGCCGAGCAACAAGTCGTAATAGAGGTCGTAGACATCGCGGCCTTCACGCGAAGCGCGCGCTGCGATGCTTTGCGAAGGGTCGGGCTCGTAATCGGGAGGGTCGCCGAGCGGGTATGCCCTTGCCGGGTCGAGAAACTGCGCGAGTGCAGGGTCAGGGTTCGCTGCTTCCGCGATGAGACTCCGCCGAAGATCTGGGTCGCCGAGTCGCGCAACGCGTTCTGGCAATGGGAGCAGCCCGAGTACTTGCCAACTCGGGCAATATGCGAATGGATGAAATGTTTCGAGCCCTAAGAGCAGCGAGACCGGCCGCCCCCCTACTTGTGGCCGAACGTCCGCGCCCGCTGCAGCGGCGTCGGAAGCAAGGTTGAGCATCCGTTTCCATGCGTCGGGATCGTGATCGTTCTGGGTCAGCGCATAGGTGACTGTGCGACCGATCTCGGCTGATAGTTCGCGCATCCATTGCATCTCGCGTTCTGGTGCTGCGAGGTCTTCACCCAGAGCTCCAGCGGGCGCGAGTTCGAACGTGCCTTTGCCGAGTTCACCTAACGCGCGGCCAATTCCGAAAAGTTCATCATTTGCAGCGAATGTGCCGGGAACCGGTTCACCGTCGATGGCCATATGTGCGATCGTTCGTGATGTGGAGAATCCGAGAGCTCCGGCCTCGATACCTTCGCGAACTATGGCGGCCATCGCGTCGATGTCGTCGGGCGTAGCGGGTTGGTTCTTCGCGCCGCGCTCACCCATCACATAACCGCGCACAGCACCGTGCGGAACTTGGGTACCGACATCGAGCATCTTGGGTACGCGGCCGAGCACGTCGAGATATTCGGGAAAGGTCTCCCATCCCCACTGAATGCCTTCGGACAATGCCGCTCCGGGGATGTCCTCGACGCCTTCCATGAGGCCTATGAGCCATTCGTGGCTCTCGGGAGCCGCAGGAGCAAAGCCAACGCCGCAGTTGCCCATGACGACCGTAGTTACGCCATGCCAGCAAGTTGGAGTGAGCAGGGGATCCCACGTGACCTGTCCATCGAAATGCGTGTGCACGTCAACGAATCCCGGAGTGACCAAGAGGTCAGTTGCGTCGATGACTTCGTGGGCTGCACGGTCGGCAATTTTGCCAACCTCGGTGATGATTCCGTTGTCGACGGCAATGTCTGCCTGGCGTGCTGGCGCACCCGTACCGTCAATGACCATTCCGCCGGTGATGACTAATTGATGCACGCCGTCAGCGTAGGGCCAATCGGACCACGGCTCCGAAGCATCCGTAGAATCGCCGCATGCCGATCGGAATAACCGACGAACACTGCGCGTTGCAGGACGCGGTTCGTGGCTGGTCCGAACGACACTGTTCGCCTTCAGTGCTGCGTGCTGCACTCGATGCGGAAACCGAGATATTGCCGGTTTTTTGGCAGGACCTGTTGGGACAGGGTTGGGCTGGGATACATGTTGGTGAATCGCACGACGGTGAGGGTTATTCGCTCGTCGAACTCTCGATTGTTCTAGAAGAATTAGGGCGCGCTGGAGCACCAGGACCAATTCTTGGACACGTTTTAGCGGCGGCCGTGTTGCAAGCGGCTGTCGACGCTGGTGTCACGGACGCGGGTGAATACTTGTCTGGACTCGCGGCAGGAGGTTTCGTCGGCACGGTCGCCATGGCGGGATCACTAGACGGAGAGATGCGCGACGACGGCACATTCATGGTTCGCGGGATGATCGCTCCGGTGCTCTCCGGCCATCTCGCCGAGTTAGTAATCGCGGATGCCGGTGGGACTTGGGTTGTGTTGTTGGCGGGGGAGTTTGACGCTCGAGAACTTCCGTCGATCGATCCGACGCGGCGGGTTGCGGAAGTAACCGTCGATGTCGCCTTGCCAATCAGTCGCGTGCTCACCGATCTCCCCGTGAACATCGTGCGAGATCTGGCAGCCGTTTTGTTCTCAGCCGAGGCCATTGGCGCGTCTCAGTGGTGTGTAGATACGGCGGCCGCGTACGCAAAAGACCGGATGCAGTTCGGACGGCCGATCGGGCAATTCCAAGGGGTCAAACATCGCTGCGCCAACATGCTGGCACGCACCGAACTAGCACGCGCTGCGGTTTGGGATGCAGCTGGCGCGGCGCAAGATCCCGGTACGGCTTCCTTCGCAGCGGCCTCGGCTGCAGCATTGTCGATCGATGGTTTCTTGGAAACCGCCAAGGATTGTGTGCAGGTCCTGGGAGGGGTCGGGTTCACATGGCTGCACGACGCGCATGTGTATTTGCGGCGCGCACTCGCGACGCGAGCACTGCTCGGTTCCTCTGCAATCTGGAAGGAACGCGCAACGGAGTGCGCGCTTCGTGGCACGCAGCGTCGCCTGTCGCTTGAGTTGCCGCCCGAGGCAGAGGAACTTCGCGATGACGTGCGCTCATTCTTGAGTGAGGTCAGCTCCCTCGATGCAGCGGAGCAACGTCGAAGGCTTGCCGACGATGGCTACATAGCGCCTCAGTGGCCGCGTCCGTGGGGCCGCGATGCTGGTGCAATCGAACAACTCGTTATCGATGCCGAGTTCCGTGCTGCAAAGATCGTGCGGCCGGGAATCATGGTGGGTGCATGGGCGCTTCCGCCGTTGATGGTCTACGGAACGCTCGAACAACAGGAACGCTGGATTCCACCGACCCTTCGCGGAGAGATCAACTGGTGTCAGTTGTTCAGCGAACCTGAAGCGGGATCAGACCTTGCGGCGCTGACCACTAAGGCGGAACGAATAGAAGGTGGTTGGATAGTCAACGGTCAAAAGGTGTGGACCTCGATGGCCGAATCGGCTGACTGGGGCATTCTTCTTGCTCGTACGAACCCCGAAGCGCCGAAGCACAACGGGATCTCGTTTTTCATGCTCGACATGAAAACACCGGGCATTGATGTACGCCCATTGCGCGAGCTCACGGGTCACGCGTTTTTCAACGAAGTGTTTTTCAACGATGTGTTCGTGCCTGATGACTGCTTGGTGGGTCTGGAACATGACGGTTGGCGCGCCACCCGCACTTCGCTTGCGAACGAGCGAGTATTTATGGGCAGCGGCGCTACCCTCGGCAGGGGCGTACGCGGCGTGTTGGACGCGATCAGGGAGCAGGGTCTTGAACGCGACACGGCGGTGCTTGTGGAAGTCGGCGATCTCGTTGCGCGCGACTATGCGCTCGCAGTTCTCGGGTTTCGCCTAACGCTCACGGCTCTGGGCGGCGCGGATCCATCTGGTTCGGAGGCTTCGGTGCGCAAACTCTTGGGCGTCGAACATGATCAGCGCGTGCAAGAAGTAGGGCTCGGATTGTGTGGAGCGAAGGGTGCAATCTTCGAGGGGACCTCGATGGGGTGGGCGCATCAATTTCTGTTCACTCGAAATCTCACGATCGCAGGCGGCACGAGCGAGATACAGCGCAATATCATCGCCGAAAGAGTTCTAGGCCTACCAAGAGACCCATAGCCAGAACTGCTCGGGGGTTAAGTGGGCCGCCGCGCAAAACGAACGGCGGGTGTACGGTTGCAGCCGACGCCAGCAGGACACGCGCATTCGCTTCCCCTTAAACTTCCCCGTTTTTCGCCCAGCGCACCTTGGCGGTGCATTCTCCGACAAACGCCCATGGGCTTGGGTTTGACCTTCGTGGGTTTTGCGGGTAGCACTAGTCCCTTATGAGTGACCGCTTTTTCGATGACTTTGCAACAGGCGACCAAGCTGCCGAGTTCAGCCATGAACTCACGCGTACGGATTTAGTCACGTATGCCGGGGCATCAGGCGATTTCAATCCGATGCATCACGATGAAGTCGTGGCGCAGGCGTCGGGTCTGCCGAGCGTTTTTGGCCACGGAATGTTCACCGCTGGTTTTCTCGGAAAGGCGCTTACCGACTATGTCGGTGTGGGCAACCTTCGCAATTACAAGATCCGCTTTACCAAGCAGACCTGGCCGGGCGAAGTGCTCACCACTCACGTTTCGGTCACTCGCACCTATGACGAAGACGGAGAGCACCGCCTAGACCTCGATTGCTCAGTGACGAATCAAGACGGGGAGCCCAAAATCACCGGCACCGCGGTGGCCTCGCTCCCGTCGCGTGCCTGATCTACTGCCGTGAGCACCATGCGGTTCGATCTCCCGACACCAGAAGCGGAAACCCAACCATTTTGGGACGGTGCTAGCGCCGGAGTCCTAGTAATCAAGGTGTGCAAGGCCTGTGGGAAACACCACTTCTATCCGCGCCCGTTCTGCCCGCACTGCTGGGATACCAATGTCGAATGGGTTGAGGCGAGCGGTCGTGCGACGCTCTACACATTCTCGATCGTGCGTCGTAACGACCTTCCGCCATTCCCCGATCGCGTGCCATACGTTGCCGCAGTTGTCGATCTAGAAGAAGGTCCGCGGATGATGACAAACGTTGTCGAGTGTGATCTCGAACGCCTAGAGATCGGCATGCAACTCGAAACCGTCTTTCAGGCCATTAGCGACGAGATCACGATCGTCCAATTCCGCCCCGTGTCGCCGTGATGGGTGCGAGATGAGCACATCAGATTGGACATTCCCATTCGAAGAGTCCTTGCACGAGGTGTTCCCAGCGCTGCACGGAGCGCAGAGCGCATGGCTGAGCCAACTCGACTCGTTGCCAGCACCGGACCGCAAGACGCACGAACTGATCCGGCTCGTGTGCACCGTCATCCTTCGTAACCCACCCGGAGTACAACGGCACGCGCGCCTTGCGCGCGAGATCGGTGCCGAATGGGATGAGGTGCTCGGAGCGATCATGCTCACCGTGCCGGGGTTCGGGATGCTGGCAGCGGTAGAAGCGATCCCGCATGCACGCGAAGGTTTCGATACAGCACGTCCGACTGAGGAGGATTGA
Source organism: Bifidobacterium breve (assembly GCA_945865605.1). Taxonomy (GTDB): domain Bacteria; phylum Actinomycetota; class Acidimicrobiia; order IMCC26256; family JAENVU01; genus SHUZ01. The sequence continues at coordinate 7,876 of CAMBEL010000013.1, read as the reverse complement.
TAATTCCGATGGCCAGTGAGACGAACGCCATGTCAGACGAAACAGCACCGCCGTTTCGGTTGCTACCGCGCCTGACCGATCTCAATAGGGCTTTCTGGACCGGCGGCGCAGTCGGCGAGTTGCGGATGGCTGCGTGCGGCGCGTGCGGCTACATCAATCATCCGCCGACGCCGATCTGTCCCCTCTGCCACTCGAAGGATCAAGCACCCAGAACGCTCTCGGGCCGTGCATTGCTGCACACGTACACCGTTAATTATCAACCGTGGATGCCAGGCCCCGAACTGCCCTTCGTCGTTGCAATCGTGGAGCTGGTTGAACAAGACGGCCTACGTCTCACAACGAACCTCGTTAATTGTGACATTGACAAGATCAAAATGGGCATGCCGGTGAAGGTCACTTTCGAAGCGCACGTCGATGGCGATGACACGATCTACATTCCGCTCTTTGAGCCGGAAGGCACTCTATGACCTTTGACGCGAATGACATCATCGAACGACGTTCGGTGATCAGCGGTGCCGGGCAATCGGACATTGGGCGCAGACTGTTTCGGGATCCCCTCGAACTGACGCTCGATGCGTGTCTCGCCGCAATCGCCGACGCCGGTCTAACGACTGCCGACATCGACGGCATTGCTACCTATCCAGGTCCAATGTCAGTGCCGGCGGGGTTTTCCGGAGCCGGTGTGGTCGACGTGCAAGACGCGTTGCGTCTCGAACTCGGGTGGTGGACAGGCGGGATTGAGCTCCCTGGCCAACTCGGTTCAGTCATCAACGCATGTCTTGCAGTCGCAGCGGGGCTTGCGACGCATGTTCTTTGTTTCCGTAGTGTGTTCGAAGGCAGCGCACAAGGAACCGGTGGGCGTTCTTCAGTGATGCCCGGCGGTGGGGGTGGCAGCGGCGGGTATCGGGCGACCGGCTTTATGGAGTGGACGTTGCCGTTCGCTGCACCGTCGGCTGCGATCTGGGTAGCGATGATGGCGCAGCGACACTTTCACGAATTCGGAACCACGCGCGAGCAACTCGGACAGATCGCGCTCAATGCTCGTAAGAATGCAGCGGTCAATCCGAACGCAATTTATCGAGACTCAATGACTCTCGATGACTATCTCGGGATACGCATGATCTCGACTCCGCTATCTCTTTACGACTGTGATGTTCCCTGCGATGGCGCGACGGCCGTGATCGTGTCGCGTGCCGAGACTGCGCCGGACCTACGCAAGCCGCCAATTCATGTCGAGGCAGTCGGCACGGCCCTGCGCGGTCGCCCCAGTTGGGATCAGTTCGATGATCTCACCACCATGGCTTGTCGCGATGCCGCCGCGCAGTTATGGGGACGCACAGATCTGACGCCAACCGACGTCGATCTAGCCGAGATGTATGACGGGTTCTCGTTCATCACGATGGCATGGCTCGAGGCGATGGGGTTCTGCGGAAAGGGCGAGGGAGGTCCATTTGTAGAAGGCGGTCAGCGCATTGCACGTGATGGAGTTCTCCCGCTCAACACGCACGGCGGTCAATTGTCGGCAGGGCGTCTACATGGATACGGATTTCTGCACGAAGCATGCCTTCAACTGTGGGAAGAAGCGGGCGAACGACAGGTGGCCGGTTCTCCCGAAGTCGGGGTCGCCTGCGCTGGTGGAGGCCCCCTAGCTGGCGCGCTTTTGCTAACTAAGCACCGCTAATCTTGCCTGAGTGACCAAAGACCCATCACGCCGCTTTCGTGTGGTGTTGCTTCTAATTGTCGGTGTCGCGCTGCTGATTCGAGTTGTCTTCGTGATGAACGTTGCGCGCCATGACGAAGGGTTCTACGACGCGGCCTACTACGAACTGCAGGCCCGAGTAGTCGCAGATGGCCGCGGGTACAACGATCCTTTTGAATACCTTCCGAACGCGCCCCATAGAGATCGCCCAGCTGCCGATCATCCGCCGCTGACCGTGTTCGCGCTCGTTCCGGTCGCGTGGTTCGGCAACGCATTAGGTATGAGTGAGGAGAGTTCGCAAACGCTTATGCGCTTCGAGATTGCATTGGTCGGAGTGGGTGGCGTGTTCTTGATTGGCCTTCTTGGTCGCGCAGCCGCTGGCGACATGGCGGGGTGGTTGGCGGCGGGAATAGCGGCCGTGTATCCGTATCTGTGGGTCAACGACGGCCTGATCATGTCCGAGGCGTTCGCCGTTGCGGCGGTGACGGGCGCGTTGCTTCTTGTGCTGCGGCTCGCCGAACGACCGACGATTCGCCTCGCGCTCGCTCTAGGGGTTGTATGCGGTGTTGCGGCGCTTGCGCGAGCTGAGTTGATCTTGCTTGCTCCGCTGTTCGGAATCGGGCTGCTCTTCGGTACCTATCGCAAGTTCGATTGGCAGCAACGTCTCAAAATTGTCGGCATGCTTGCGGTCGGGGCAACCTTGATTGTCGGTCCGTGGGTCGCCTTCAACCTGAGCAGATTCGATGAGCCAACTTTGCTCTCTACAAACGACGGCATTGCAATGCTCGGTTCTAATTGCGATGAGGTTTACTGGGGAGCGGCAACGGGCCTGACTGACCTCAAAGCATGCGTACCCAACCCGCGTGCAATGCCTCAACATGACCAGTCGGCAGTATCGAAGATCTACAGGCAACGCGCGTTTGATTTTGTGAAAAATGGACGTCGCGAAAGATTTTTTACGGTGGTCGCAGCACGCGTCGGAAGGGATTGGGGACTGTTCCGGCCTTCCGACATGCTCTCGCTAAATGAAGATGAAGGGCGCCCAAGGTGGATTACCGCGGCCGGCATGTTTTTCTATTATCCAATTGCCGCGCTCGCAATTGGCGGCATCGTTGTACTTAAGCGTCGGAAGGCGCGCCAGTGGCCCTTGCTGGTTCCACCGATCATTGTGACCGTCGGGGCCATTCTTTCATATGGACAGACGCGCTTTCGGGTCCCAGCGGAACCAACACTTGTTGTTCTTGCGGCTGTTGCACTCGCCGCTTTTGTCGCGTTGTTGACCGGGCGTAAGAACGCTCGCGACGCGTCAGAGAGTCAGCCGTCCAAGATGATTGAGGCGAGTTCCTCTAGTTGACCTGTCGTTCCTCCGGCGGCGGTCGAAAGCGTGAGAAGACGTTTGTAATAAATGTGTATGTCGTGCGTCCATGTGAAGCCAACCCCGCCGAGCACCTGAATGGCGCTCGCGCCGATGGTGTAGAACGCGTCAGCAGAAAAAGCCTGAGCCATGGTTACGGCGCGGTGCCGTTCTGTGGCGTCCGCCGAATCGCACGCCCACGCCGCGTAATACACCCCAGCACGACCGAGTTCAATCGTTTGCAACATGTCAGCACATAAGTGTTGCACCGCTTGAAAGGAACCGATCGGCCGATCAAACTGACGACGTTCCTTTGCGTAACTGACAGCAATGTTGAGAGCGACAGACGCAGCACCCAAGCCATCCAGAACGGCGGCTACGCCAAGACGATCCTGAACTACCGCTAGCGCGGTTGGGGCGTCGGTACCACCAAGGCGTTCGCCGATTACTCCTTCGCAGATAACTGTTGAAAACTTTTGCGTCTGGTCGACCGTGTCGAGGGGAGACACCGTGAGCCGGTCTGTTCTGTTGGGCACAACAAATATTCCGGTGTCACCGTCGGCGGTATCGGCGCTGATTAGCAACAAGTCCGCGCACACACCATCGGGAACATGAACCTTTGTCCCGGTGATTTTCCAGGTATCGCCGTCGAGAGTCGCAATGGTTGACGATTGATCGGCGGTCATTGGTGCGTTGTCAATTATCGCGACGGTTCCCTTGGATGCGCCCGATGCCATGTCTGGTAACCAGCGAGCGTGGTCATCGCCAGAACCTGCCAACACCAGCAGCGACACCGCACCAACGGCATGGGAACGGAAGGGTCCGGGTAGCGCCGAACGGCCCATCTCCTCAAGTGCCGGTGCGAGGTCGACCATTCCCATTCCTGCGCCGCCGTATTCTTCGGGCACCAGCATTCCAGTTTCGCCGAGTTCGGCGAGACCGTTCCATACCTCGGGCGTAATGCCCGCAGGATCATCCATCATCGAACGCACAAATGACATCGGTGCTTGGTTGGCCAGGAAGCGCCGCACTGAGTCGCGAAGCATTTCTTGGTGCGTGTCGAAATCCGTATCCACGTCGTTCCCGGTAAGTAGGTAATGGGCATGTGCCGCCGTTTATCGGCACTCAAATATCCCTGACACGTATGTCAGGTAGATAACGCTAGCGGGTAGGGTTCTGCCCGTGCGATTGGGTTACGGAGCCAAAGAAGAAGAGTTTCGCGCTGATCTCGTGCAGTGGCTAGAGGCGAACGCACCCTCATCCGAAGTACTCACACAGCCAAAATTGTCGAGCGCGCATCTGTCTGATTGGTCTCGAAAATGGCAGCGAACATTGTTCGACGCCGGATGGCTGGTACCGGGGTGGCCTTCGGAACTGGGGGGCAGAAACGCAACTCCCGTGGAGCAGATGATCTACTTCGAGGAGTTGTCGCGCAGGGAGATTTCGCGCAGCCTCAATCCGCAAGGCCTCAGCATCATTTCACCTTCGATACGCGATTACGGAACGCCCGAACAGCGGGAACAGTTCTTGCTCCCCACATTGCGCGCCGAGGTCTCGTGGTGCTTGGGCATGAGTGAACCGCAAGCTGGTAGTGATTTGGCGAGTCTCCGCACGCGAGCCGTTCTGGACGGCGACCACTTCGTTGTTAACGGGCAAAAAGTGTGGACGTCGGGCGCGCATCATGCGGATTGGTGCCTTTGCTTTGTCCGCACCGATCCAGATGTGCCCAAGCACAAAGGAATCAGCGCGCTCATCGTCGACATGAAGACTCCGGGTGTAGAGGCACGGCCGTTCGCCGAGTTGTCCGAACCGGACTACCACGATTTCAACGAGGTGTTCTTTACCGACGCGATTGTCCCCCGCTCCAATCTGCTCGGCGAACTGAACGGCGGTTGGCCGATCACGCAAGGGTCACTTGCCCATGAACGCGCAATGCTCTGGATCGATTTTGCATACAGCCTAGAACGAGCAACACGCGGCCTTGTAGAACTGGGTGACGAAGAATCTTCGAACGGTGGACGCATTGGCGACGATCCGGTCTACCGCGATGCCGTGGCGCAATCCGCGATCGATGCGCAAGCGTTGATGTGCATGGGCTACCGCGGATTTTCGAAGTTCATGGCAGGGCGAGCGGCGCCCGAGCATTCACTGCTCAAGTTGTTCGGAAGCGAGAGCATCCAACGCAGCCTCGAGCTCGGTCTTATGTCGGAAGGATGTCGAGGGTTGGACACAGAATCGCGCGGGCCACAAATGTGGCGAGCGGGGTCTTGGGCTACGCAATGGCTTCGCAGTTTTGGTGCAACGATTCCCGGCGGAACCAGTGAGATCCAGCGCAACATAATTGCGGAGCGGGTATTGGGAATGCCGCGCCGCTGAACCTTGGGATGTGCCGCCAATGCGGGGCGCCCGACTGTCAGGTGGAGGGTGAGTGATGGCCGACAAGGTTTTGAGCGATTCAGAGAAGGCGAAGATGGCAACGCCTTTGTGGGAACAGGTCAAGCAAGCCATCGATGCAGGCGACAGCGACGCAGCGAAGGACATCCTTGACAGGACGGTTGCGCAGTGGGCGAGCCTGAAGGATTATTCGATCAACTGGATTGCCAGTCTGCTCACGTTTGTTGCAGAGGAGTTGGGCGAAGACGCGGTTGAACGGGCTCTGCGCAAGACTGGCGATGAATTTGTGCGTCCGCGTCGAAGCACTGGCAACGACTGGGGCAACTTGCCCGCGGCACAACGAGCAAAGGTGATTGCGCGTTCGATGCTTGCCAATATGGGCGATGTCGAGGTGAGCGAAGATGATGAGAAAATCACGCTTTCCTTCCGATGCGGAAGTGGAGGGAAGTTGATCGATGATGGGCGTTACGAAGGAGACGACGCGTATTGGACCCTTCGCGATGCTGGACCTCGCACGTTCATGCGCGAGTCACTGCCTGTCTATTGCGCCCACTGTTCGATCAACAACGAGATTCAGCCCATCGAATGGGGGGATGCACCAACAAGCATCGAGTATCCGAGCGAAGCGGCGGGAGGAAGATGTACTCACTTCGTTTATAAGGATGTGGGAGATACGCCGCCCGACGCGTACCGCCGAGTAGGCAAGGAACCGCCTACGGAGTCGCGTTAGCGCCTCAATCCTTTTCCTGGAAAAGTTCGGCGATTCCATCTTCGAGCGACATCGTCGGTGACCAGTTCGGCGGGGGATCGGAGACCATCCAGGGGCGCATCATCTCGCGTGGGCGCGCTTGCCTTGCTCCCCATCGAGCATCTACGGACTCGCCGCTAACTGCTTCCACGCGCTGTACGAGTTCCTTGAGCGTGATGGCGGCGTCACTAGACGCGCCGTATGTCGCGCCGGACTCGCCGTTTGCGGTCGCGAGGAGAGCGGATACGGCATCGGAGACATGTAGCAGGTCGATTAGCTGCGTGCCATCAGTCAGTTCAACAGGTAGGCCTTCACGCACCGCTCGTACAAGGTGGGGGAGCAACTTCGGTCGCGTGTCTCCCGGTCCGTATGTGTCTGTGAGTTCCAAAGTCACTACGTCGAGATGGTCCACCTCTTGGTAGAAGCGCAACACATCGGTGAAGGCCTGCTTGGTGGCCGCGTAAAGCGAGACAGGGCTGTAGGTCTGAGCGTGGTAGTGCTGCCAGACGGTTCCTGTGTTCACGAACCGGCAATCGCCAGATCGTGACACGGCTTCGGCGAGTTTCGTCCCGAACCCAATGTTCGTTTCGACCATGGGATCGATGTCGGCCGCCACGTGAACTCCACGAAATGCTGTTGCTAGGTGAAAGCACACCGTCGGTCTTATGTTCGCGACGACAGAGGTGAGTTGCTCTACATCGCCAGACACTGTGTGCTGGTCGACGGCGCCCGGCAAGTCCGCATCGGCATTCCTCACAAGCGCGGCCACGCTCCATCCGTCGTCGAACAGGCGGCGCACCAGATGGCGGCCCACAAAGCCCGTCGCGCCGGTTACCAAGGCGCGATGGCCCTCAACGGATCTAGGGGTAGGCGTGATGTGGGTCAGGGTACCGCCCGCGCATCATCTACGGTGGACGTTTGTGGGGCACGACCCGAACGAGGGACACCTCGACGAGCTGGCCCAGCCGGCACCGATCGCACGGCTCGTTGGCTTCGACGGACTCCGTGCAGTTGCAGCCCTGTCAATTTTTGCTTACCACTTCTCGATCAATGTTGTCTTCTGGTCATCTTCCTACGAGTTGTTCGATGTTCTCAACCAACTCCGCGTTGGTGTCTGGGTGTTCTTTGTAGTTTCTGGGTTTCTTCTATACCGGCCATACGTGGCGGCCCTCCGCAAGGCGGCAGGTGGCCCGCGGCTTGGGACGTATGCCCGCCATCGTTTCCTGCGCCTGTTCCCCGCATACTTCGTCGCCCTTGTCCTCTTGACATATGTATTCCACAAGACGCACTCCCAAGACTTCTCTAGTTTTCTGACGCAACTTGGGTTGCTGCAGATCTACGTTCGCTCTGAACTTTTGCTGGGTATCGACGTCACTTGGAGCCTCGCGACCGAAGTCAGTTTCTATATTTTTTTACCCTGCTACGCAGCCCTGATCGCAGTTCTCAGTCGAGGCAAGCGAGTCTTGGCAGTGGAGACAGGGGGACTGCTCTTCCTCGTCATCGTTGGACTCGTTTGGCAAATAGTGTCCAACGGTCATGTGCTGCAGTCGACTTGGTTGCCGAGTTTCCTCCCGGTATTCGCGGCAGGGATGACGCTCGCTGTTATCAAGGAGCACGCACCTGCCAACATGCGCGGTCTGTGCAGTTTCGTTGAACGCCACGGATTGCTTTGTTGGGGGAC
>CAMBEL010000012.1 GCA_945865605.1 Bifidobacterium breve | reverse complement strand
AACACGGACCCCCCAAAATCTTCCCTCCGGACGGGCAGGGCGCCCATATGTTCTATGGGCGGCTAAGTGCGAGCCGCGCCTGATCGCAGTCGGAATTGATCGCTTCTATTAGTGCTTCGGTCGATTCGAACCGCTCTTGGTCACGGATCTTGCTTAGAAATCGGACCGCTACCTCTTGTCCATACAAATCCCCATCGAAGTCCAGCAAGTACGCCTCGAGAAGCAATTCAGCGCCTTCTTCATAGAACGTCGGCCTTCTTCCCAGAGAGATGACGCAATTCCTCCAGTCTCCGTCGCTCCCACGGAAATGTCCCGCGTAGATGCCGTCAGCAGGAAGACATGTATCTATGGGAAGCGCAATATTGGCGGTAGGGAAGCCGAGTTCTCTCCCCCGCCGATCGCCTACGACAACCATTCCCCGCACCTCGTGGAGCCGCCCAAGGAGCAAGGCCGCACCTTCTACGTCCCCTGCAACGAGCGCTGTCCGAACATTGGTCGATGAATACGGAACATGCAACGGATCCGTTTCGGGTGCGATGAGTCCGAGCCCAAGAACCTCGAAACCGAGATCCGCACCCAAACGCTCCAAGAAGCTGACGTTCCCTTCACGTTTGTGTCCGAAGTGAAAGTCGGCCCCGACAACAACCATCCGAGCGCCAAGAAGCCCGACGAGAACCGAGTTAACGAAATCCGATGCCGTCTCCTCACTTCTGGCGCGATCGAAGGGAAGCACACAAACGAGATCAAGCAACTCGGCCCCAACGAGGAGTTCGAGTTTCTGTTCGAGTGTCGTCAACGACAATGGTGCAGAATCTGGACGAACGACTTGAGCGGGGTGACGATCGAAGGTGACGGCTACGGCATCGAGTCCGCGCGCGTCGGCCAAATCCCTTACAAGCCGCAACACCTCTTGGTGTCCCAGATGGAGACCGTCGTACGCGCCAATCGTTACGACGCTTCCCGCACTCAGTGGCGTGTTGTCTTGGGGCGTCGCTCTAGCGATTCGGGTGAGCGGCACCCTGCCATTCTGCCCCGTCAAGCCGGTCCCTCAACAACGCTAAGAACTACAAGCGGTTTGAGGCGGGCCGCGACCCGTTCGTACACGGCCACAAGGGACCCGTCCGATCCAATCAATGAGAACGGGCCATCCGTTTGAATCGGTAGCGCAGTTTCTGTAAAAACGGTTCCGTGTCCAGCCGCGTGCGCAATCTCGTCATCCACTTGGATAGCCGGAAGCGCGCGCATCGCTTCTGCCGGGGTAAGGACGAGTGATTCGTATTCAGTTTCTATGCGCTCCAACGTGTGTGATTCGGCGAGCGTGAAGGATCCAACGCGATCACGGCGCAGTCCGGCTAGATGCGCGCTTCCCCCTAGCGCTTCCCCAAGATCGGCTGCGAGCGAGCGGATGTAAGTACCGCTCGAACATTCGATCCTTACCGTCGCTCTAGGAAATGGTCCATCTTCAAACTCCTCTACGTCGAACCGATCTATGCGCACCGGGCGCGCAACGCGCTCAACTTCTTTCCCTTCACGCGCGATCTCATACAAGCGTCGCCCCTCTACCTTGAGCGCTGAAACCATAGGTGGAACCTGCAGGATGTCGCCAAGAAATTGCTTCGATGCAGCCTCTACTTCATCGCGATGCACCGGCATCGCCTCCCTGACCAGGACCGTCCCAGAAGCATCCAGCGAGTCGGTCGCGACGCCAAACGCGACTACACCGGTGTATTCCTTCGTGGTTTCCTGCAAGAAACGCAATAGGCGAGTCGCGCGACCGAGACCAACCAATAGAACTCCTGTGGCATCCGGGTCAAGCGTGCCGGCATGACCAACGCGCTTCTGATGCAGCACGCCGCGCAACTTTGCGACTACGTCGTGACTGGTCCACCCTGCAGGCTTGTCGACAACTAGAAGACCATCTGCAGTCACTGGGCTGCAGTCACTGGGCTGCAGTCACTGGGCTGTCGTCACTGGGCTGTCGTCACTGGGCTGTCGTGCTCAGAGTGCTGCGAGAATGATTTCGGCTGTCTCGGCAATGGAGCTCGATGAACTGAATCCCGCAGCGAATCGATGGCCGCCGCCACCATTCGCGGATGCAATGCACTGCACGTCGGTGTCTCCGACCGAGCGCAGACTTACCTTCAACGTGCCGTCGGCCTCTTCCTTGATCACACATGCAACGTCGGCTTCCAAAGTGCGACGCACAATGTCGATGAGGCCCTCGACTTCTTCAACATTTACATCATGGTGAGCGAGCATCTTTTGCGTCACGGATGTCCACACAAATCGTTTTTCCGAAACCAAGACAGCATTTGCGAGTGCCTCGCCGAGCAACTGGATGTAAGCGAAACGGTGTTCTTCAAAAAGCGTACGGCTGAGACGCGCTACAGGAACGTCGTACTGCAACAACTCGCCCGCCAATGCAAAGACCTCGGGCGTCGTGGTCTCATATTGGAAACGCCCTGTGTCGCAAACGAGTGCCGTGTATATAGCCACTGCCGAACGGTCGGTAAGCGGCAATCCCAAACTGCCAATCAAGTCTCTGACCACTACGCCGGTCGCCGCCGCGTGTTGGTCGATGACGTTGATTGTGCCGTAACGATCGTTCGACACGTGGTGATCGAGAACGATCAGTTCCTTAGCCGCCTCCGCTGAAGGCTGCAGCCCACCCAACCGGTCCATTGAACCGCAATCGAAAGTGATCATGACATCGGGTGCACTTGGGAACTCCGATGGCGGGACGAGCAAGTCGAGTCCAGGAAGGTCTCGATAGTGAGGAGCCACAACGAAGGGCTCGGGGAACGACGCAATACTTCTGCGGCCGTCGGATAGCAACGTGTGGTGCAATGCGAGCATCGAACCCAGCGCGTCACCATCGGGATTCACGTGGCATGCGAGTGCGACCAAATCCGCATCTTCGATCACCTTCGCTGCGCGATCTAGTGCCGCTCGCGGGTCTTCCCATTCTGCGTTCATGCGTCACCCGCGTGCATCTCTCGAATGATAGATTCAACGCGTTCGCCATTGATGACACCTGGATCTTCGTGAAACCGAAGTTCCGGCAAATACTTCAGGCGCACTTTGCGGCCAAGGACCGAACGCAGATGAGCGCGCGCGGCCAGTAGGCCGTCTGCGGTGTCTGCACGTTGTTCGGGTGTACCCAGCACCGAGTAGTAGACGTCGGCGTGTCGTAAGTCGGTGCTCACTACGACACCAGTCAATGTCATGAAGCCCACACGCGGATCAGAGAGGCGATCTACCTCTTCAGCGAGGACCTCGATCACAACTTCGTTCACGCGAGCGGACCGGGGGTATTGCTTTGTGGGCTGGCGCTGTCTCGCCATCAGACCACTCCTATTCGCAAGGTCCGAACTCGGCTGGTGCGGAGATCGTAGCAAAATTGCCGATAAAACACGAGATCCATTGTCAAAACCCGATTATTACGATGGGATGCGCACAGAATTAGGCCGTTCGGGCGATTTCGCGCTCTTCGAAGGTCTCAATAACGTCGCCCGGCTTGAGATCTGAGAAGTTCTCTAGGCCAATTCCGCATTCGAACCCATCTCGAACCTCGCGCACATCGTCCTTGAACCGCCTGAGGGAAGCGATAGAGCCCTTCCAGATGACCGTGCCATCTCGCAGGAAACGGACCTTTGAGCCTCGTGTGATCACGCCATTGCGAACGAGGCAGCCAGCGACCTTGCCGAGCTTCGGCACGCCGAAAATCTCGCGAACCTCTGCGTCGCCGGTGACAAATTCTTCGAACTCTGGCTTGAGCATTCCGATCAACGCGGCGCTTACGTCGTCAAGAACTTGATAGATGACTTCATACAAGCGCATCTCGACCTTCTCGGTTGCAGCGAGTTCGCGCGCCTTACGATCTGGCCGCACATTGAAACCGACCACGGTGGCGTTGGATACGGAAGCCAGGTTGATGTCGGATTCCGTTATTCCTCCAACAGCGCGATGCACGAAGGACAAGCGAACCTCTTCGTGCTCCTTATCTAATTTGCGCAGCGCGTCAGTGAGCGCCTCTAGCGATCCATGTACGTCGGCCTTCAACACCAAGTTAAGGGTTGCCACTTCTCCGCGTTGGACCATTGCAAAGATGTCTTCAAGACGCGCACCACCGGAGAGAGTCATCGGATGCGTCATGTTCGCTGTACGCCTGCGTCGCCCGCGCGCTTCCGCGACAGTACGAGCAATTTTTTCGTTTGGAGCCGCACGCAACTCGTCACCGGCGAGCGGTACTTCGTCGAGCCCGAGGACTTCAACGGCCGCGGATGGTCCCGCCGCCTTCACCGAAGAACCCGTGTCGTCGAACATTGCGCGCACGCGCCCCCAGCCGCCACCAGCGACGATGGCGTCTCCAACATGCAGCGTTCCACGCTCGATCAACACCGTCGCCACCGGCCCACGACCAGCATCAAGGTTGGATTCCAACACGAAGGCACGGGCTGGAACGTTTGGATCTGCCGATAGAGGCGGATCGGAAAGATCTGCCACCAACAAGATCGATTCGAGAAGCTCATCAATGCCGAGGCCTTGCGTGGCTGCGACTTCGTTGACGACTGTGTCGCCACCCCACTCTTCAGGCACCAATAGATGCTCAGCAAGCTGTTGCTTAACGCGCGCCGGATCGGCATTCTCACGATCGATCTTTGTGATCGCGACCACTATCGGCACCTCGGCAGCGAGGGCATGGTTTAACGCTTCAACAGTCTGGGGCATCACTCCGTCATCGGCAGCGACTACGAGGACGGCAACGTCAGTCGCCTCTGCTCCGCGCTTGCGCATAGCCGTAAAGGCTTCGTGCCCTGGCGTATCGATGAAAGTAATCGGTCTATCGTTCTTAATAACTTGGTACGCACCGATGTGCTGCGTGATACCGCCGGCTTCCCCGGCCACAACGTTCGTCTCACGTATGCGGTCAAGGAGAGTGGTTTTGCCGTGGTCGACGTGACCCATAACGGTGACGACCGGCGCACGCGGCTCGAGGAGAGTCTCGTCGAAGTCTTCGTCTTCTTCTTCGTCGCCCAGCAACGCCTGCAATTCAAGTTCTGCCTCTAGACCAGGTTCGACGAGGAGCACTTCTGCTCCAAGTTCCTGTGCGATCAGCTCGATCATCTCGTCGGCTAGCGATTGCGTACCAGTAACCATCTCGCCTGCGTCGAACAAGATGCGAACAAGATCTGCGCTCGTGCGATTGAGCTTGGGTGCGAACTCTTGGATTGTCGACCCGCGCGGAACGACGATCTCGCCCTCTGGAATTGGGGCATCAGTCGGCGTAAGCGCCTGCACAGTTTGAGGACCGAGATCCTCGGCTGAACGACGACGGCGCTTCTTACGTCTTGGCCGTTGCCCGGGTCCTCCCGGTCCGCGCCCGCGGTTGAAACCGCCAGGACCACCTCCACCTGGAGAACCACCTGGACCACCCGGTCCGCCAGCACCCGGTCCACCCGGTGCTCCACGCCCTCCCGAAGGTGCTGCTCGCGTACCGCCTGGTCCCGCACCCGGACTTCCTGGTGCACCCCTATATCCCCCTGGCGCACCGCCGGCACGCGGCGGTCCCCCACCGGTTCGCTGTGCTCCGCCGGGGGTTGGGACCACGCGCTGACCCGGGGGCGGCGGGATCCTTCGCGCGCCCGGGGGCGGCGGGATTGGCTTACTCCCCGTGGAACGCGCGCGCTCCGAAATATCAGAATTGGCTTGGGGCGCCGCTGACACTGGTGCGAGAGGCTCTGGTGTCGGAACTGCAACAGGTGTTGGAGGTGCAATAGGAGCCGGCGGCGCAACGGGCGGAATGCCACCCGTCGAACGCACTACGCGGTGAGGCGGCCGCCTTACTTCTGTCGGAGGGTCAGCCGAATCGGGCTTCGATTGTGGCCCAGGTCGCGTGCGAACTTCTTTTTTGGGCGGTTCAGGTTCTGGAGCAGGCGGTGCTTCAATGCCCTTTGCCTTCGCAAGGCGACGAACGCGGTCTGCCGATGGGTCGTCGATGCTCGACGAGTGGCTCTTTAGCCCAACCTTTAGTTCCTCAGCGAGCTCGAGAACCACGTGGTTCTCGACACCAAGTTCCTTGGCAAGTTCGTAAACCCTGATCTTCTTGGGCAAGTCGTTTCCTATTTCTCTTTGCTTCTAAGTCTGTGGTTTATCTGACGCAGTATCACCTTCGGCGACGGCTTCCGCCGGGACCGATTCGGGTGCTTCGGGTGCAGCGACCGCTCCATCCGGGGCGGCATAGCCGGCTTCGGCTGCAGATATCGCGTCGCCACCCTCTGCCGGCTGCCAAACGAGTTCGCCGCCTTCGCCCTCTACCCACTCCCCATCGGCGTACTCAACGGCTCCGCCCGATTCCTCTTCTGCAAGTTGGGTTTCGCTCTTGATATCGACTCGCCATCCAGATAGGCGCGCCGCAAGACGTGCGTTCTGTCCTTCTTTCCCAATTGCAAGTGAAAGTTGGAAGTCGGGAACGATCACCTCTGCCGTGCCGGTATCTGGGTGTATGCGCACTTCCTTAACCCTCGCAGGAGCCAGCGCCTTCATGACAAAGTCGGAGGGCTCCTCCGTAAACGGAACGATGTCGACTTTCTCGCCGCGGAGTTCGTTGACAACCATGCGCACCCTGCTGCCCCGTGCTCCCACGCACGCACCGACAGGGTCGACGTTGGGATCATTCGACGCCACAGCAATCTTCGTGCGATGGCCAGGCTCACGAGCAACTGCTTTCAATTCGATCACGTTGTCGACCAACTCAGGAACTTCAAGTTCAAATAGGCGTTTGACCAACCCGGGGTGCGTCCTGCTCACAACAATTTGAGGTCCCTTAGCGGTCTTACGCACCTCGACGATGTACGCCTTGAGCCTGCTCCCGTGGTCATACCGTTCGTTCTGCACCTGTTCTGCCTGCGGAAGGAGCGCCTCGACTTTGCCTAGATCGAGCAGCGTGTACCGCTGGTCGGTCTGTTGGATAATTCCGGTAACGATGTCGCCCTCGCGACCTGCATATTCGTCGTACTTCATGTCGCGTTCAGCAGCACGCATCGCCTGAAGCAACACCTGCTTGGCCGTCGCTGCAGCAATGCGCCCAAAGTTGTCCGGCGTGTCGTCCCACTCATTGGTGACATTGCCGTCTTCGTCGAGTTCCTGAGCGATGACGTTTATCTCGCCCGTCTCGATATCAATCTCGACCAGCGCCTCTTCTGCGGCCCCCGGCGAACGCTTGTAAGCGGTTACAAGCGCGTTGGCGAGAGCTTCGAGCATGATCTCTACCGAGATCCCCTTCTCGCGCTCGATCGTGTACAGCGCTTCCATCATCTCGTTATTCATGACCGCTCCCCGCCGCTAACAGCGGCAGTTTCCTTCTTGGACCCTGGCTTAGATCCCTTGCCGGGTTTGGGGGTGGGTTGCCACTCGAAAACCGTTCGAGCGGACACAACTTCATTGATTGAAAAAACGCGCTCTACGCCGTCGAGCACAAGAGAGATCTTGTCGGCATCAGCGGACACCATTTCGCCGCGTAGGCGCTCTACGCGCCCTGCTTCATTCCGAACTTTTATCGACACCGTGCTTCCTAGTGCCGCTATAAAGTGAGGGGGAATGCGCAGTGAACGCTCTAAACCGGGGCTCGAAACTTCTAACGTGTAGGCACCGAGCTCTGGCTGCATGCCGTCGAGCACGCCGGAGACGCGTTGGGTCATCTTCTCGATGGTGTCCAGATCTACGCCGCCGGGGCAGTCGACGAGGACCTGAAGCGTTGAGCCGGTGCCGACGCCGGCGAACAAAACGTCGTACAACGAGCAGCCGAGGGCCACGACAACCGGCTCGAGTTCATCTCTGATCGCATCGGTTCGGTCGGTCATAGCACCTCCTCTGTTCGTTAGTGTCTCAGCGCCGCCGATCCGACTTCAGCCAATAAAGAGCGTGGGCACTGGGCCCACGCTGGCCTGGGCTCAAAGGCCCCACTCGGATGGAACGGACAAGTTCGCTTGCGAGGCTACCAGACAACCTCTCCATTTTCTGAAGCCGAAACCCGCAGTTTCTCCGCCAGGATTGGTACTAAATCATCGCTGATCGGCAGATCGCTTCGGTCACCACTCGCCCGTACCTTGACCTCCAATACCCCGCGCGCTAGCCCCTTTGCACCGATCGTTAGTTGCACAGGCATCCCAAGGAGATCCGCGTCTGCGAACTTCACGCCAGGGCTGGCATCTCGGTCATCGTAAAGAACCTCGACCCCAGCGCGTTTAAGCCCTTCATACAATTCGTCCGCAATCCTTTTCACTTCGTCTGCCCCGTCAGCTTTGCCCGGCAGAACTACGAGGTGCGCGTCGAACGGAGCCACCGAGGCGGGCCACGATATGCCTCTGTCGTCATGGTGCTCTTCAACAACGGCTGCCACAACTCGGCTGATCCCGATGCCATAGCAACCCATGACCATCGGGTGCTGGTCACCGTTCTCGTCTGTGTAGAACGCCCCGAGAGCAGTTGAATATTTGGTGCCCAACTGAAACACCTGTCCAACCTCGATCCCGCGATCGACCGACAGCGTGCCGTCACATTCGGGACATGGATCGCCCGACACGATCGTGACGAGATCAGCCCAGGTGACGACATTGAAATCGCGACCGAGTACAACTCCGCGCGAATGGTGGTCGATTTCGTTAGCGCCGGTAATCCAAGCGCGAGGTGCAGCCACGGAAGGGTCGGCAACAACGACAGTCGCACGTGAGTAATGCGGACCGATGTAGCCCTTCGCCAGGTCGGGGCGAGCTGCAAAATCGTCATCTGTGAAAAGACGGACCGGCTGCGGCGCCAATGCTTGTGCGAGAGCAACCTCGTTCACCTCTCGATCGCCAGGCACCAACGCCAAACCCAAATCCCCATCTACGTCGAAGGCGATGCACTTGAGAAGGTCCGACTGGGCTACATCGAGAAAATCTGCGACGCCCGCAATGCCAGACAATCCCGGCGTGTGCACTTTCTCGATCGCAGGTACGTCGACCCCAAGTACGTTGATCGCCGCGCTGTCGTCCGCTCCCGAAACGTCGCTCTTGCGTCTTGCAACCTCTACATTTGCTGCGTATTCACAACTCTGACACCACACGAAGTCGTCTTCGCCCACCGCTGCTACCGCCATGAACTCATGATTTATGTCGCCACCGATCTCTCCTGCTTCGCCCTCGACCGCGCGGAAAGTCAGTCCACACCGCGTAAACACACGCGCATACGCGTCGTACATCGCGGCGTAATTGACGCGCAGACCTTCGACATTCAAGTCGAACGAGTACGCATCCTTCATTAGAAATTCGCGCCCGCGAAGCAACCCGAATCGCGGACGCAACTCGTCGCGGTACTTCCAGTTCACTTGGTAAAGGTTCACCGGCAAGTCCCGATAGCTCGAGTACTCGGCAGCGACCATCGTTGTGATCACTTCTTCGGCGGTAGGCGACAAACAAAACGCTGCTTCCTTGCGATCTTGCAAACGGAACATCAACGGTCCGTACGCCTTATCACGGCCTGAACGTTCCCAGAGTTCAAGCGGCTGGACGATCGGCAAAATCACCTCTTGGGCTCCAGCTCCGTCCATCTCAGATCGAACGATCTGTTCGACGCGCCGCAACACCCGGTTGCCCAGCGGTAACCACGAGTAGATGCCAGACGCGACTTTGCGAATAAACCCGGCCCTCACAAGGAGCTTGTGGCTCTCTACTTCCGCATCGGCAGGGTCATCGCGCAAGGTACGTAGGAATAGTGTCGACATTCGCATACCGGCGGAGGCTACGCGACGGCCCTGGAGACAGGGGTTCTATTGACCCTGAAGGGGCAACCTGACGGCGGTACAATCACCTTGTCGCCAGGGATTAAACCCCCAGATGACCCTGTCGTTGTAATTCCTGACCTTAGACCTAGCATTTAGCGGCCGCCGCCACTAGAGTGGTTCACATGGTCCGAGCCCACGGAGCACCGAGCATCAGCCAAGGACGCACCCCTCACGAGGTGCGCGACGAGCTGTGTTCACCTGCGGGCTTTGGCGTCGATCCCCTCTAGCGACGCCAGCCCGCAACAGTCCCCGCCCCGGGGACCGTAGCGGCGAAGCAGCCGGTCCGGTTCTCGGAGTTAGTACCCGAAACTGGAAGGCATTTTTATGGCCATCAACCTCGAAGAACTCAGAGCCCGGCCCCTGCCGCGCGAGGTCGCAGAAGAGATCGAACGTTTCGAGACCGCTATCGAGGAATACCTGGCAGGCGATCTTCCCGAAGATGTATTCAGGGTCACGCGTCTCAACCAGGGAATCTACGGACAACGCCAGGGCGGCACCAACCAAATGGTGCGGGTCAAGATCCCTTACGGCCGCGTCACTCCAGAACAACTCGAGACTCTTGGGTCAATTTCCGAGTTGTATTCACGCGGCTGGGGTCACCTCACCACTCGCCAGAATGTTCAGTTCCACTTTGTAGAACTGCGTGATACTCCCGAGCTACTTCGTTTGCTCGCAGCGGTCGGGCTCACAAGTCGCGAGGCATGCGGAGACACCGTTCGAAATGTCGCTGGTTGCCATCTCGCAGGCGCGTGCCCATACGAAGTACTTGACATCACATCGTGGGCTCAAGCGACCACTGACCTGTTCCTTCGCAATCCAATCGCACAACGCATGCCGCGTAAGTTCAAGATCAACTTCTCTGGTTGCGCGACCGACTGCGGCCAAGCGATGTTCAACGACGTTGGAGTAATCGCCGTAAACCGTCCCCTTCCTGATGGCTCCACCGAGGCTGGTTTCAAGATCGTTATGGCTGGCGGATTGGGCGCAACACCACACCCTGCCCAGGCGCTAGAAGATTTTACAGCGCGAGAAGACCTACTCCCCTCCATCGAAGCGATACTCCGTACGTTCGACCACTACGGCAACCGTGACAACAAGTTGCGCGCGCGCATGAAGTGGCTCGTCGACACAATGGGCATCGAAGAACTGCGCGAACGGATCTTCAAAGAGCGCAAGTTCCTTCGTGCATCGGCGACATACCCAGGTGGCGTACCTAGGGCCGTTCTCGACAACGGCGATAGTCCTGCCGGAGTCGGAACGAGCGTTGCCGCAGATGGCGGAGTGCCGGTAGAGATCACAGGGCTCAATGACTTCCGCCGATGGGATCTAACGAACGTTGTGCGCGGTCGTGCTAACGGAACAGTTAGCGCGTATGCACACGCACGTCTTGGCGACATCACAGCGGACCAGTTTCGCAAACTTGCCGACATCCAACGCGACTTCGGTGCGGATATACGCATCACTAACCGTCAAAACTTTGTGCTTCGCGGTCTCACCGAGGAACAACTTGCAGAGTTGCACCCCGCACTTGAAGTTGCCGATATGCACAGAGCCGGAGCAGAACTCGCACGCGACGTTGTGGCTTGCCCCGGCGCCGATACTTGCAACCTTGCTGTGACCCAAAGCCGCGGCCTCGCTTCGGACATCGACCGCGCTCTCGAAGAAGCTGGTCTCGCCGAGGTGGGTGGGGTACGGATAAACATTTCGGGTTGCACGAACTCGTGTGGCCAGCACCACATCGCCGACATTGGATTCATGGGCTTCGAACGCCGTGCACATGGCCGTTCGGCTCCCGGTTACCAGATGCTTCTGGGCGGATCGATAGGCGAAATGGAAGTTACGTTCGGACAGAAGGCGACAAAGGTGCCTGCCCGAACTGCATCCGAAGCCGTTGTGCGAGTCGTCGGTCGTTTCGCGAATGAGCGTCAAGCTGGCGACACGTTCTCTGACTGGCTGGCCCGCGCAGGTGGCGCAGCAGCGGTCGGCACGACACTTGCGGAACTCGATGAGTTTCCAACGCCTGAATTGGGACCCGATTTCTACGTCGACTTCGACGAGACCGGCCCTTACGTGAGCCAAGTTGGCGAAAGCGAGTGCGCGACGTGATTCCAACCGACATCGCGCCGGAGACCGGCGAGGAACTTGCCGCGCGGAACATCCCCGACCTTGCGGAGATAACCGCCGTATCGCGAACCTTCGAGTCGCGACCTGCATCGGCATTGGTCGCGTGGGCCTATGACAGATTCGGAGAAGACCTTGTCATCGCCGCATCGTTTCAGGATTGCGTGCTGATCGACATCGTGTACAAGACGGTCCCCAATGTCGAGGTTGTGTTTCTCGACACGCAATATCACTTCGCAGAGACACTCTGGTACGTCGAACAGGTACGCGAACGGTATGGCTTGAACCTCAATGTCACCACTCCTGAAACTCAGCCCGATGACCTTTGGCATAACGATCCCGATGCTTGTTGTCGCGTGCGCAAAGTAGAACCGCTTGCTCGTGCATTAGAAGGTAAGGCTGCTTGGATGACAGGTCTGCGGCGCGACGACAGTGCAGGACGAGCCGGTGCACCTCTCATCTCGTATGACCTGACTAGAGGTCTAGTAAAGGTCAACCCGCTTGCGGCCTGGACTGAATCCGATGTGACCGGATATGTGCACGACCATGATCTGCCGTTACACCCACTGACCGGGCGCGGCTACCCGTCCATCGGCTGCTGGCCCTGCACGCGTCCAGTGGAAGAAGGCGAGCAATCGCGGTCGGGGCGTTGGGCAGACAGCGACAAGACCGAGTGCGGCCTCCACTAGTCAATCGCGGTGGCATCATGTCGCGATGAGCACGGTTAGCGATGTCTCTCCCGGTTCCGCAAACGGAAGTTCTTTGAGCGCCCGCGTCCGAATCGCATTGGCTGCTGGACGTGCTGCGGGGTGGGCTTCTCGAGTTGCCGGCCGCGGCGCCGGAACCCAAATAAGTGGTCGCGTGATGCTCGCACTTGCGCCCAAAATTTTAGAAATCGTTGGAGCCGGTCGTCGCAACGTGCTCGTGTCTGCAACGAACGGTAAGACAACTACGACACGTCTCATGGCCGAAGCGTTGCGCAGCATTGGCGCTGAGGTAGCCAGCAATCGCACAGGGGCCAATATGCCCGCGGGTATCGCTGCAGCACTAGGGCGCTCGCCTGAAACGCGTCTCGCGATTCTCGAAGTAGACGAGCGTTGGGTTCCTTATGTCGTCGACCAAGTGCCTACGGAACTGTTGGTGCTCGGCAACCTGAGCCGCGACCAGTTGGATCGGTTCGGCGAAGTGCGCTCGATCGCGAAGAAGTGGCGCGCTGTATGCGAAGCGAACCCATCTATTCCAGTTGTGGCCAACGCATCGGATCCGAACATCGCCTGGGCTGTCGCGCCCGCGCACAACATCACTTGGGTGGCGCTCGGCGCGCCCTGGAGGCAGGACGCAGCAACTTGCCCAAGTTGCTCTGCTCTCCTTGATTGGTCGGTCGACTCTTACTCGTGTCCGGAGTGTCAATTCAGCCAACCCGACGCGGCCTACCGACTCGACGGAGATGGCTTGATTACCCCGTTCGAACGCATAGAGCTGCAACTCGCTTTGCCGGGAGCCTGGAACAAGATGAACGCTGCGCTCGCGCTAACTGCGGTTGCCGCTCACTTCGACATCTCACCTCAGCAAGCAGCGGATGGGATGAGCGACCTCGAGATGGTGTCTGGCCGCTTCTCAACACATCGACTTGCAGATGGCAGAGACGCAAAGGTGCTGCTAGCAAAAAACCCTGCAGGCTGGACAGAGGTGCTGCGGTGGTTAGCGGCTAGCGACACATCTGTCGTACTTGCAGTTAACGCACATCTAGCGGATGGACGTGATCCGTCCTGGCTGTATGACGTGCCGTACGAACTGTTAGCGGGCAGAGACGTAGCGGCGAGCGGCGAGCGCGCATTGGATGTAGCGGTCCGACTCTCGTACGGCGGTGTAGATCACATCATCGACCGCGACCCTTTGAGTGCAGCAGTCTCGTTACCGGGTGACGTAGCGATCATCGCGTCGTACACACAGTTCACCCATCTGACGAGGAAGTCGTGGTGAGCCGCACTTCGGCAATTCGCATCGGGCTCGTGTTCCCGGACTTGCTCGGTACGTATGGCGACCGCGGTAACGCTCTGGTACTCGAACAGCGATGTATTCGGCGCGGGATAGACGCTGAGATTGTCGATATCGCAGCTGGAACTGCACTCCCCGACTCGCTCGATGTGTATTTGTTGGGCGGCGGCGAGGATGACGCGCAGGTGATGGCTTCAGCGGGATTGCGCGCCTCGCGAGCAGCAATCGATCGTGCACTAGGGAACGGTGCCGTCATCTTGGCAGTGTGCGCGGGCTTTCAACTTCTAGGCGGCAGTTACGAAGCGCGCGATGGCGAAGTACTCGATGGGCTCGGATTGTGCGATTTAGATACACGTGCTGGGGATGCCCGTTGCATCGGGGAATTGATCGTGAGTCCTGATGCGTCTCTCGGTTTACCAACATTGACAGGATTCGAGAACCACGGTGGACGCACACGGCTGGGATCTGGAGTGTCGCCGTTGGGAACAGTCGAAGTGGGTCACGGCAACGGGAGTGGAAACGGCGCCGGAAACAGCGCCGGAAACAGCGCCGGTGACGAAGGGTTGGCTGTCGACGGAATCCTCGCAACACGGGTCGTCGGGACGTATCTCCATGGACCCGTGCTGCCCCGCAACCCGGCGCTCGCTGATCTATTGCTCGGATGGGTCCTAGGTGAAGATGCGTTGACATCCCTAGAGGACCCAGTCATCGATGCACTGCGACGCGAACGCCTGCACGAAGCAAGAAAGACCGGCTTGAGCGCCAAGCGAAGAGACTGGGACCTGGCCCGCGGCTAACACCCCTTAAATTCACCCACCGCCACGGTGCATTCTCCGACAAACGCTCGGGGGTTGGGGGTTGGTCAGTTCTTGGTTATCTCTTGGATCCGCTCAAGGTGCTCTTCGACGCGATTGACATCGGCTCCCTGAGTCGCAAGCAACTCGACTCGCGTCGCTTCGGCTTCAGCTGCCGCACCTGCATCGGCAGACGCGATCACAGCCTCAATACCTTCTTCCATAATGCGCTCGGCTTCGGCGACCAGCGCTTCGACCATGTCCGCCTCTGGCACAACGCGTACAACATGGCCCTTGACGAACAAGTGTCCCTTACCGCGACCGGCGGCGATTCCTAGATCTGCCTCACGCGCTTCGCCAGGACCATTCACTACGCATCCCATAACTGCTACCTGCAGCGGAATGTTGCGCTTCTCGAGTGCTTCCATGGCGGCATTTGCGACCTTAATCACATCAACTTCGGCGCGGCCGCAACTTGGACACGCGATTAGGTCTAGGCCCTTACGTTCACGTAGACCGAGAGATTCGAGCAAGGTTCTCCCCGCGCGGGCTTCTTCGACTGGGTCCGCTGTGAGTGAATAGCGAATTGTGTCGCCGATTCCCTCGGAGAGCAATGTCGCAATGCCCGCGGTGGACTTGATCAGCCCGGCCGGCGGTGGGCCCGCTTCAGTCACGCCGAGATGTAGTGGATGGTCGACCGTTTCAGAAAGCAATCGGTAGGAGTCAATCATCAGCGCGACATTGCTGGCCTTCACCGAAATCTTTACATCGTCGAAACCGATCTCTGCGAAGTACGCGAGTTCGCGTTGCGCAGACGCAACCAACGCTTCGGGCGTCGCGCCTCCGTGAAGCTCTGCGATTTCAGGATCGAGACTCCCTGCATTTACTCCGATGCGAATTGGGATGCCGCGGTCCTTGGCCTCGGAAGCCACGGCCTTGATGTCGGCTGGCTTACGGATGTTGCCAGGGTTCAGCCGCAGCCCGTGCACCCCGGCCTCCATTGCCGCCAGCGCGAGCTTGTGTTGAAAATGGATGTCGGCGATGATCGGAACGGGCGAGCGCGGAACGATCTGCGCAAGGCCTGTAGCGGCAGCCTCGTCGTTGCACGTACAACGCACGATGTCGCAACCCGCACCGGCGAGCGCATAGATCTGCGCAAGCGTGCCGTCGACATCGGCCGTCTTCGTTGTCGTCATCGACTGGATAGATATAGGAGCGGTTCCGCCAACAGCAACGCTCGGCCCTGGTGGTCGCCCTACTAGGACCTGTCGAGTAACTCGTCGATCAAAACCCACGGCGCAAGGATACGACCGCCAAGACCTCACGGTTCGTTTCTGGCTCAGAGGCCTTTTACGTCGAGGTACATCGCAGAGAGTCCGAACATCAAAAGGAACACCATTACGACCGCCGCAACTGGCATCACCTTGCGATAGTCGACCCGAACCCGACGTCGGGACAGCTTCGACGCGATGCCTTCGTATGCCGCAATCACTGCATGGCCTCCGTCTAGTGGAGGCAACGGCAACGCATTAAAGAGCGCGAGGAAGACGTTGATCGAAGCGAGCAGCGCCAGCAGGATCGCGTAATCGCCGTTCACGATGTCATCGCCATCGGCGATTATCCCGATGATCGACCGCGGCCGCTCATCACCGCTGAACCCACCTTTTGAGTTTGTGACGGTCTTTCCGTACTTCTCGATCCCCGACGGAGAAAAAATGCGTCCGAGAGCAAGAACCGTTTGTTCGGTTCCCTCGTACATCACAACTGCCGACTTGGGGACTGCAGCAATCGGTGACACGCGGGTGTTCACAACTTTCGCACCAATACCGATGCGGCCTTCGCCATCGATCTTCTGCGGTGTAACCGCCATCGCGACCTGTTCGCCGTCGCGGTCAACAACAATTTCTACGGGCGTTCCGGCACTCGGTCGTATCAGCTCGCCGACCGTTGCCCAGTCGGGTACTTCGGTACCGTCAATCGCCACGATTTGGTCACCCTTGTGCAGCCCGGCACTTCGCGCAGGTGAGTCAGCCGCTACGTAAGCGATCTGTGTAGACAGTTCTTGCTGGCCACGCACTACAAGGATTGTGTAAATAAGCACGAGTGCGATCAACAAGTTCACGGTGATTCCTGCCAGAACCACCATCAACTTCTTAGGTGTCGTCGATTGGCGGTAGGTACGGGCCTCGTCCTCTGGATCTACATCTTCGAGGTTCGTCATGCCGACGATGCGTACGTAGCCACCAGCCGGTATGGCCTTGATGCCGTACTCAGTTTCTCCGCGACGGAAGGACCAAATCCGCGGGCCGAAACCCAGGAAGAACTCGGTGACTTTCATCCCAGCTTTCTTCGCTGCGATGTAGTGCCCCCATTCGTGCAACATGATCGTGAGAATCAGGCCGACAACAATCGCTACCGTCACCCACGTCGACGGTCTAGCGACCACAAGCAACAAAAGCGCAACTACGACGACCAGGATCCCCGTCACCGCCTTGCGAGTTTCTACCGGTGGCGCATCGCCCAAGGGATCTTTCATCAGCTAGCCAGAGCTCCTCGCGTCGACGGCGACCCGGGCACGCTCGCGCGCACTCCTGTCTACCTCTAGAACGTCAGGAATGTCATCGATGTTCCCGACTCCCATCTGAAGTACTTCGTCCACTACCTCTGGAATAGCCGTCCATGCGATGCGCCCGTCCAAAAAGGCTTCTACGGCTACCTCATTCGCCCCCGACAGCGCCGCAGGAGCTCCGCCGCCCTCTCGACCTGCCGCATAGGCAAGGGACAAACATGGGAATGAATCCATATCGGGTGGCTCAAAGGTCAACTCGGAAAGAGTGGACCAATCAACTGGACCAAACGCCTGATCAAGACGATCAGGCGCGCCCAATGCGAGCCCAATCGGTAGCCGCATGTCTGGCATAGACAACTGAGCCACCGTGGCGCCATCGCAAAACTCGACCATGCCGTGAATAACAGACTGAGGGTGCACGACCACTTCAATCGCGTCGTACCCGACACCGAACAACTCGTGAGCCTCAATCACTTCGAGGCCCTTGTTCATCAATGTCGACGAGTCGACCGTGATTTTTGGTCCCATGTTCCACGTTGGGTGCGCGAGCGCGTCGGCAATGGTCACGTCAGCAAGCTGCGCACGCGAACGTCCGCGGAAGGGCCCTCCGCTCGCTGTAAGCACAATCTTGGAAACCTCGCTTGGGCGACCGGACCGCATCACTTGGTAAATGGCCGAATGTTCCGAATCGACAGGCACAATCTCACCACCGCCCGCCGCCCGCGCTTTAGCCACTACGGGCCCGCCGGCAATCAGACTTTCCTTGTTGGCGAGTGCGAGCCTCTTGCCGTTCTCGAGCGCAGCGATCGTCGCTGGAAGCCCTGCGAATCCAACCACTGCGTTTAGGACAACGTCGGCATCCGGCAAGGACGCAAGTTCCACGAGAGCACTCGGATCACCATCGGCTAACCGCGCACGACCTTCCGGCACGCCGAGTTGCTTCGCTTGGCGCATGAGCAATTCTGAGTTGCGACCTGCGGCAAGACCAACGACTTCGTACTCGTCGGAGTGCGCAAGAATCACCTCAATCGCCTGGGTCCCAATGGAACCAGTCGAGCCCAACAACACAACTGTTCGGCGGCGGCTTTGCATTGTCATCGTGCCGACACCGGAGGTAATCAGCCGATTACGTCGAGAGCCCGCGCCACGTAATAGGTAACGGGCAGGCAGAACAACAACGCGTCAAAACGATCGAGAAAGCCACCGTGACCGGGAAGAACAGATCCGAAGTCCTTGATTCCCAGGTCGCGCTTGAGCATCGATTCGCACAAATCACCGAATGGCGCCGCTACCGCGATAGCCACGCCGAGGGCAAGCGCATCGCCCAGGTCGTTCCACGGCGTAATCCGATTCACTACCAACAGCGCGAGAACTATTGACGCAGTACAACCACCGACCAAACCTTCGACGGTCTTGTTCGGCGATACAGCCGCAGCCAGGCGGCTGCGACCGAACTGCGAGCCAACCAGGTAACCGACTACATCGTAGCCAACAACGCAAATACCAACACCCAAGATCAGCCCGACACCATGCTCATAACCGAGCATCAGTCCTGCATAGCCACCAAGGATTCCGACATATACGAATCCAAACAATGTGGCCGCAACATTGACGACCGGACGCGTCTTGACCACCTCGAAGAGATACCAAAGCAGCGTGAAGATCGTAACGAGCACCAATGTGAATCCGAACGCGAACTCGCCTCGGCTGTATGCGATCGGCGTCACTACAAGGCAGCCGACGATCGCAATCAACGTCGCTGGCCGGAAGCCGCGGCGGTGCAGCGCCTGGAACAACTCGAACGCCGCAACACCTACTACGGCAGTCACGAGCACCATCGTCGCCGAGCGACCCATCGAGAGACACACAAGAACAAGTACTGCAAGCCCTACCCCTGTGATCACGCGTGTCGTTAGGTCGGCCTGTGTTCCGGGGGGCTCGTGGCCATCTGCGCTAGGGCGCCGTGAAGTCTTACCGGTAGAACCGCCGCCCCTGCGCGCCGCCACTTCTCTGTCGAACACGCGGTCGTCATCTTCTGGTGGAGCGCCTAGCGCCCCCAATGCTGGTTCATCATCGGCAAGGGACTCAATCGGTTCAAAATCTGACTCTGCCCAATCGGCCGTGCCGGTGCGGAAACGCGGTGCCGTACCAATGATGACCGTGTCGTCTGTGTCTTCGTCGGCCTCGTCAATGAGGATGATCGGCATTTCGCCGGTAGGAGGTTCCGTCCAATGAGGGAGCTGAGCTGCGGGCCCGCCTTCGACCTCAGGTGTTGCTGCAATTTCCACAAACAATGACGCTGCTTGACTCGGGACCTGATCGTCTGTGAGCGGAAAGCGCGCGGCGGGATGAATATCGGGATCTGGACGCGCAGGAACATCGCCGTGCCGCGTGTCGTACTCGCCCAGGCGGGGAGATACATCGCCCGTGTCTAGAACCGCCTGCGCTTCTTCGGCGCCAAGAATACGAACGCCATCGGCCGCGCCGCGCCTGACCGGCGCTTGCTCTCCAAACTCGTCTGAATTTTGTTCGTCGTGACCGTCAGTCACTGATACCCCCCGTTACCCCTTGAGGTCAGGCTAGACCGGTCGCCCATCACGAAACCGGAATAGGGACTCTGCCCAATGAAAGCCCTAGACCTCAAGAAGTTCGCGTTCCTTGTGTGTGAGGACAGTGTCGACTTCGGCAACCACCTCGGCGGTGAGTTTCTCTAGGTCTTTCTCGACCCGGTCCAACTCATCTCGAGAGATTTCTCCCTCTTTTTCTAGCGCTTCTAACTCCTGGCGCGCATGGCGACGCCGATTTCGGACCGCAATACGAGCTTCCTCAGCCATGTTTTTAGCCCTCTTGACCATTTCCTTGCGACGGTCTTCGGTCAATTGTGGAAATGCGAGGCGAATCACTTGGCCATCGTTGCCTGGATTGATACCCAAGTCGCTCAGTTGGATTGCTTTCTCGATAGCGCCAATCGCGCCCTTGTCATACGGCTGTATGACGAGCACACGCGCCTCTGGAACCGTGAACCCTGCCAGTTGTTGCAATGGCACTTCGCTTCCGAAGTAGTCCACTCGGATCTTCTCAACAAGCGCCGGGCTTGCCCTACCCGTCCGGAGAGAGGAGAACTCATCATGCAGATGCGTAATCGCTTTGCGCATCTTGTCTTGACAATCGGCAATTACTTCGGTGGCAGACGGCATATCTCAAGCCCCCTTTGAACTAACGAGCGTTCCGATTGGTTCCCCTACAAGCGCGCGGCCAATGTTTCCATCTGTAGAAACATCGAACACAACGATCGGCAAATCGTTGTCCATGCAGAATGTGATCGCCGTCGAGTCCATGACCTTTAGACCACGTTCAATCACTTCAAAGTGGGACACCTTGGTGAGTTTCACCGCCGTCGGGTCTGTGCGTGGGTCAGCGCTGTAAATGCCGTCGACGCCGGAGTGTGTCCCTTTGAGGATTGCTGCGGCACCAATCTCGGCTGCGCGCAGAGCTGCCGTTGTATCGGTGGTGAAGTACGGATTACCAGTACCCGCTGCGAACACGACGATCCGTCCCTTCTCAAGATGACGGATCGCCCTCAGCGGTACGTACGGCTCGGCAACCTGAGCCATCGTGATTGCGGTTTGAACGCGTGTGGGCTGCCCGACTTTCTCTAGAGCATCCTGAAGTGCCAGCGCATTGATCACGGTTGCCAGCATCCCCATGTAGTCGGCGCGGGCACGATCCATGCCGCGTTTGGCACCAGTCATTCCGCGAAAAATGTTGCCGCCGCCAACAACGACTGCAATCTCAACACCTAGATCGCTGCGGGCTGCGGCTACTTCTTCTGCAATGCGGTAAACGACTTCAGAGTCAATTCCATATCCGATCGAAGTGTCTGCGAACACCTCGCCCGACAACTTCAGAATCACACGTTTCCAGTGCCCTACCGGTGTGCTCATGCGGCGCGAGGCTCCCGCGTCATTCCTCGCCGATCTTCACTCGCGCGAAGCGTGTAACAACCGCAGTGGCACTAAGGCCTTCTACTAAACTCGCCACCGACGTCTTGGCGTCGCGCACGAAGCCCTGCTCCATGAGTACGTAATCCTTGAAGAACCCGTTCAGCCGTCCTTCAACAATCTTTTCGATCGATGCTTCAGGCTTTCCTTCGTTGCGAGTCAACTCGGTGAGAACTACGCGTTCCTTCTCGATTGCGTCAACTGGAATATCTGAGCGCTGAACATACCGAGGGGCAGCACTGGCAATGTGAAGAGCAATATCGTGTGCGACTGCTTGCGCCTTCTCATCCGAGGGATCTACGCCAGAAAGTTCGACGAGAACTCCTATTACGCCGCGACCATTCTGCACATGCTTGTAAGCATCCAGCAGGCCGCTATCAGTCGCGTAACGCACAACGCGCCCAATCTCGATTTTCTCGCCGAGTTTTGAGCCCATCTGAGTGATCTCTTCGCCAACCGTGGATTCTCCGAGCGGCTGGGAGGCCACATCCGCATCCCCAAGAGTCGCTACCTGAGCAGCGACCGTTGTCACGGTCGCTTTGAAGTTGTCGCTCTTAGCAACAAAATCGGTTTCGCAAGTGATCTCCACAAGTGCAGCCACTCCGCCTTCTATCACTACGTCGATCGCTCCCTGGTCTGCGTCGCGACCCGCTCTCTTGGTGGCACCAGCGAGCCCCTTAGTGCGCAACCAATCTTTGGCTGCATCTAGGTTCCCATCAGATTCTTCGAGAGCACGTTTGCAGTCCATCATCCCGGCGCCCGACTGCTTGCGCAGCACCGCGACATCCTTCGCACTCACGTCAGGCATTTACTACATCGCCTTCAACGTCACCAGCAGGTTCCGCTTCGGATGGCGCTGCAGACTCAGCTGTAGGTTCCGTTGTTTCAACGGCGACCTCTGGCTCTGCGGCCTTCGTAGCCTTCGCTTCGGCAAGTTTCTGCTCACGCTCAGCCTGCGCGACCGCTGCGGCAGTACGGGCCGACGCCTGTTGTTCGGCGCGTGCGCGTTCTTCAGCGGCAGTAAGTGGCGCGGGCGCTGTGGGCTCGGCCTTAGTTGCTGAACGAGCGTTCTTTTTTTGGGCCAAGTAACGGCCTTCGTCACATGCATCGGCCACGACGCGGCACATCAGCGCAGCTGAACGAATCGCGTCATCGTTACCAGGTATCGGGAACGTGATGATGTCTGGATCGCAGTTCGTGTCGACTACAGCGACAACCGGGATGCCAAGCCTGTTCGCTTCGGTCACCGCGATGTGTTCTTTCCCTGTATCGATGACAAACACGACGCTCGGAAGTTTTTCCATGCTCCGTATTCCGCCGAGGTTGCGATCGAGTTTCACGACCTCACGCTTGATCTTGAGGCCTTCCTTTTTGATCATCTGGTCGGTCTCGCCAGTAGCTACCTGACGTTCCATCTCGCGCAACTTGGAAACACGTTTGTGTACCGTCGAGAAGTTCGTGAGCATCCCACCAAGCCAGCGGTAATTCACGTAGTGCATCCCGCACCTATCCGCAGCCTCCTGGATCGGTATCTGGGCTTGCTTCTTGGTCCCTACGAACAAGACGGTCCCGCCGTCTTCCACGGTCTGACGGATGTACCGGTATGCGGTGTCTATCCGTTCGAGGGTCTGCTGAAGATCGATGACATAGATGCCGCTGCGCTCTCCAAAAATGAATCGCTTCATCTTGGGATTCCAACGACGCGTCTGATGGCCGAAATGCACACCGGCCGCCAGAAGCTGTTTCATAGTGACGACAGCCACGCGGTATTCCTTCCTTCGGTTGAGTCCTCCGCCCGTGCAGCGCCGTTGGGCTATTGCCCGGCGGCGACCGTTGGTTGACGAGCGTGCGAGATCCCGAGCTGTAGCTCGAGTCGAGGCGGAGTGTAGCGGAGCTTCGATCGGATTCTCTAGGCAGGGCACACCGGGATATCTCAACTTAAGTGGGCTTTAAGTCCTTCGTCCTATAGGCACTGAGTTGGTCTGTTCTGACCAGGCGCTGAGCAACTAGGACCAGCCCCTTAGCGGCAGCGACACCAACAGGCACTGCCCCCGCTGCCCACCGAGACCGAATCTTGCCTGTGCGGCGGTCGACGATTACAACCTCACGCGCATAGTCAGTCAATACGACCACCTTCCCCATGATGACTGGCCGAGAAATCAGAACTGCTTCGCCGAGGCTGCGTCGCCACACCCGAGCTCCGGTAGAAGGATCGATGCGCATCACTTGGCCGAGTTCGTCCACGACATATATGTGCCCACCAGCCAAAACCGGTACAAGGCCAGGCTGAAAAGCTCCGACGGTCGGTGAGGACCAGAGTTGTTTCCCATCGCTCACGCGGTACGCCCGCACCTCTCCGCCAATTTCGTCTTGTGCCATTCCAAGCACTACCGAGTCCTCCGCGAATACAGGTGTCGACGTGCGATCTGTTGCCTCGGCCTCCCAAAGGGTGACCCCGTTCTGGGCGTCAATCATCTGGACACGCGTGGTCGCTCCTTCCGTAACGAGTGCAATGTTGGCATTGGCATCATCAACAACGACCAAGCCACGCAACCGACCCGGTAAACGGCGCGCCCATAGCGTGGTTCCGGTCTTCAGATTGAGCGCAGCCAAACCGCCGTCCTGGGTCGCGACAAGCGCGGCAGGTGTGGAGTCGCGCGGATGTAATAGCGATACCGCACCAGCGAACTCATTTGCGCTCGCTCGCCAACGCGTCTCTCCCGAATCTCGCTCGAGAGCAACGAACCCTGTCGCAGTGCTCACGATTACCGCGTCCCGACCCACCGTCCACCAAGGGTTCGGGGCATCAAGAGTTACACGCCAGTGCTCATCGCCGTTCGAAGTATCGAGAGCAGTAAGCGACCGGGAACCAAGTAGGAACGCCGTTGCACCATCGACGAGTACGTCTTGCGGTTCATCCGATGCCGTGTACCCCCACGCCTTCGAAAGTGCCCGAGCGCCTTCCGACTTACCAGTCGGTGATGTGCCGCTGCGTGTACCCCTCACCTCCTCGTTCGGTCTTGCTCCCAATACCGCAGGAGAGATGCTCATGATCAGCCATACGCTTGCTAAAGCGATCGAACACATCGCGACCCTGCGGAGATGGCGTGTTCTCGAACGCCTGCGTCGCACGGTGCGACGCGGTTGGTTTGGATTCCAAAATGTCATCGGGGACCTCCATGTCCTGTCGATTGATGCGAGACCGCGTGGCCTGTCACCTGGGTACGCGAACCAAACGCGAAATGTGCCGAGCGAACTGTCCAGCTCCGTGTTCGAACCTGCTCACAATCACCGGCTCGATGGCACCGCGGACGCCATCCAACAACCCAACACACGGCAACGGTTTTCGTTCGAGAGCGAGTCGAACCGCAGCCATCGCGAGTGGATCGGACACGATGGCAGAGTGGTCGTTCAGTCCACGCGGGTTCACGGTGACCTCCGGCGCTCCCGGCACCATCGAGTGGTCCGCTGGCACGATTACATCGTCAGCCGAGCCAATCGTTGTCAGATCAATTTGCTCCGGCATCCGCCGATCCCATATCGCACGCAAGAATGGTGATGATTCTGCCAACTGGCGAAGCGCAGGACTATTGGCCGGTGGCAATTGTCCGTTGGATGCATCGATTATCGAACGCAAGGCTTGGCGCCCCGCGGGATCGGCGGACAACATCGGGACAACCGTCGCGATGGGCGCACCACGATGGGGCGACGAAAGCGTTACGACGTTGCCAATCGGAGGAAGGGTTGGGTCTGCGGGGTCATAAATGAGTTGAAGGAACGCGTCGACAATGACCCCACCCTGCGAATGCGCCACCAGGTCTACTTCGCGTCCTGGACTTTCTCGCTGCATCGCTCTTAGTTGCGACCTCAACGACAGCGCTTGACCGAATAAATCTCCCCAGGTATTGCGTGGTCGGTACACGCCGTGGTCTGGGGCGTAAGAGAACCAGCGAACCTCGTCGGGGCGAAACCCGAGTGTCGACCAATCGAGGCCGAACGTTGCCGCTGTTGCATCAGACATTTGACTGTTGATCCCCCCTATCGCTAATAGGACATGACCCGATCCTCCGCCACTAGGGCCAGCGGCGAGATCGGTTGTGCAGGCTTTGCGGGACCGAGCCCACGACATCAACCGTCGCGATATCGACCGCGCATCGGTGGCCGCCGCACCGAGCGGCGTGGCGCGCAGCAGGGAGTTGCCGAAGCGTCCGGCAGGCCCAATCAACTTGGTGGGTCCGGTAACCAGCCACGCCATCGCCCCTGCAGTGCGATCCCAGGCAGTCTCCGAGTTCGCTTTCCCTTCTGGAGTAGTTACCTGCGGCAAGTGCAACGATGCGGCTAGCGATCGCTGTTCAAAAGACGGGGACCTAAGTCCAGTTTGTTGAGGGCTATCCACCGGCGCAAGGCGAATCATGCGCGATAGATCTGGAGCCGCGAACAACTTCATCGGGTCTACATATCGTTCACCAACACGGAGCCCAAAGTGCAATGCATCGGGACCATGTTCATCGCTCGCGCCACCCGTGTTCCCCACGAGGCTCCCGCGCTCGACCGACTCACCGCGTCGTACCGCGATCGCCGACAGGAACGAGTAAGACGTTCGTAATTCACCAATGTGAGAAACGACAACGTGCAGAGTCCCACCCACCTGGCCAGCAAAAGCGACTACGCCACTGTTCGCGGCATACACCGGCGTGCCGGCTGGAGCGACGAGGTCGACCCCACGATGTCCAGGACCGAATCGGGTCAGCGGGGCAGCAAAGGGTCGCAGCACGAGGCCACCAACTGGCCTCAGCCAAGGGCCGGGAGCATTCACGCCGAGCGCGGGGACTGAAGGAAAAGTGACGAGCAATGCGGCAAGCACCGCGACAGCAAGACGAAGCGTCGAGCGAACATCCATGGCAACTCCCAGCAGGAAGCGAGTGCGGGAGGGGGAAGCCGTGGAGGAAGTTAGGAACCGAACCTGACTCTAAACCCATTAGCCGACAATGGCAATGGTGCTAACGATTATCCGCCTAAGCCGGCTCGACCATTCGAGACCGCAACTGGAGGATCGCCTTGGTGTGGATCTGACACACGCGACTCTCCGTAACGCTCAGTACCTCACCGATCTCGGCGAGCGTCATGCCTTCGTAGTAGTAGAGCGTGAGCACAAGACGTTCGCGGTCTGGCATCCGGTTAATTGCGTCGGCAAGCAGGTGCTTCATCTCATCGGCTTCGAACGCCGCCACCGGATCATTCACCTTGTCGGCGACCGTGTCTCCGACGGTTGTGCCGCTTCCCTGCTCGCCACTACCGACAATTTCATCGAGTGCAACAACGCCCACGAAACTGATCTGACTAAGTGTCTGCGCCAACTCCTTCATTGTCATACCGAGTTCGACTGCGACTTCCTCTTCTTCTGGAGTGCGCTTCAACTCGTTTTCCAACTTGGAGTAAGCGCGCTCGATAGCGCGCGCTTTGGCGCGCACCGAACGCGGGACCCAGTCGATGGAGCGGAGCTCGTCGATGATCGCGCCCTTGATGCGGCTTATCGCGTACGTCTCAAACTTGAAGCCGCGCGCAGGGTCGAACTTGTCGATCGCATCGATGAGGCCGAAGATTCCATACGAGACGAGGTCCGTCTGCTCAATGCTCTGAGGTAACCCGACAGCGACACGCCCTGCGACAAACTTCACAAGCGGCGAGTAGTGAAGGATGAGACGCTCGCGCGCCTCGTTTGCTGCATTGTCCTTATAGTCCTGCCATAAGCCCGCGATGACATTTGCAGTGTCGTCTTGGATCGTGGTGGTCTTGGAGTTGTCAGGCACGGGGATGGGTAGCCTCATAGACCGCCCGAAGGCGTTCGCGGGTTAGGTGAGTATAAATCTGCGTGGTTGCGAGGTCGGCATGACCGAGCAGTTCCTGCACAGTACGCAGGTCGGCTCCACCTTCCAATAAGTGCGTAGCGTAGGCGTGTCTAAGTGCATGGGGATGCAACGTGCGCCCATCTTCCATTGGAAAGCGCTCCAGAACCCTCCGAGCGTCCCTCGTAGAGAGACGTCTCCCCCTCAGATTAAGGAAGACCGCATCGGCTGGACTGTCACGTTTTTCGAACAGCGGGCGCCCTGCCGTTAGCCATACATCCAGCGCCTCAGCGGCTGGAGCACCAAGTGGGATACGACGCACCTTGGAGCCCTTACCCAGGACCGTGAGCGCGCCTCGTCGAAGGTCACAGTCGGTTGGCCCGAGACCACACAACTCTGAGACCCGGATCCCTGTGCTGTAGAGCACCTCGAGGACCGCCAAGTCCCTAAG
This sequence comes from Bifidobacterium breve, assembly GCA_945865605.1. Lineage (GTDB taxonomy): Bacteria > Actinomycetota > Acidimicrobiia > IMCC26256 > JAENVU01 > SHUZ01. The sequence continues at coordinate 19,744 of CAMBEL010000012.1, read as the reverse complement.
CGCCGTTGCTTGGCTAATGGCATCTGGTTTTTCATCCGAGGAATCGGTTATTTGGATCTGCGCTACCGCTGCATCGAGCAGAGCTACGGCTTCAGACGAGCGCGGCACGCGTGGCAGTCGAGCTGATCCCTTCGGCGCGCGTAACGATCTACCGGGGTCGGTAACCACCACACCTTGTCGCTTCAAATATCGCAAGAAGGAACGTAACGCAGCTGCCTTGCGCGCGATCGTGCGACGCGAGAACCCACGGGTAGTTAGGTAACTGAGATACCGGCGCAACGAAGTGTGGTCCAAGCGACTTGGATCGGTGCATCCGCCTCGGTCTGCCCACGCGACGAACTGCGCCACATCACGGCCGTACGCCTCGACGGTGTGCCCACTAGAAGAAGTGAGTGACGCCACATAGCCATCAACATCCCATGCCATAGGTGAAGGATACCGGCGCACCTCGATTATGACTGTCACACCCCTGTTATACCGTGCGCCCTAGCCGTCGAGGCCACCGCGGCAATGTGCATGCACCATCCCGGTCCTCCCTCAGTTCACTCTCTCCTGGGAGGTTCCAATGCTCGCCTCGTTGCGCAGCGCCACCTTGCTCGGCGTCGACGGTTACCCCGTACGCGTCGAAGTTCACGTGTCTCAAGGTCTTCCGGGCTACACGGTGGTCGGCCTACCCGATGCCACAGGCCGTGAATCGCGCGAGCGTGTGCGCGCCGCATTGTTGTCCTCAGAACTCCCGTTCCCACTCAAACGGGTAACGGTGAACTTTGCGCCTGCGGCAATTCGAAAGACGGGTGCGGGCCTAGAACTCGCGATAGCTCTTGGACTCTTGGTTGCAGAGGAAAATCTTTCGGCGGAGTGCCTCGAAGGCGTTGGTGTTCTCGGCGAACTCGGACTAGACGGCACCATCAGATCCGTTCCCGGCACATTCGTCCTGTCTGATGTATTGCATCGAAACGGTGTAGATGTCGTCATCGTTCCGCCCGACAACGCAGCAGAGGCAGCGCTGGTTTCAGGCCTCAAGGTGCGAACCGCGCGAACTCTCGGCGAGTTACGCAATTGCCTCGCTGGAGAAGAACCGTGGCCCGATGCTCCAGTGATTCGCAATCACACTCCTGAACCGGAGCCTGAACCATCGGACTTGGCCGAAGTGCGCGGACTGCCTACAGCACGCCTCGCCATCGCCGCCTGTGCAGCGGGCTCTCACCACTTGCTCCTCGCCGGACCACCCGGAACCGGCAAAACGATGCTCGCTCGCCGCCTACCGACAATCCTTCCACCACTCGAAGAAGACGAAGCGATAGACGTCACACGAATCCAGTCGGCAGCTGGCGGTACCCCTCCCGATCGACTCGTATCGGTGCGTCCCTTCCGCGCACCCCATCACACGGCAACCACACCCGCTCTAGTGGGTGGCGGCGGCCGCACACTCAGACCCGGCGAGGTCACGATGGCACACCGCGGTGTCCTGTTTCTCGATGAACTTGGCGAGTTTCCCCCAAGCGCGCTCGACGCATTGCGTCAACCTCTCGAGGAACGTGTTGTTCGCATCGCGCGCCAAGCCGGGAGCTTGCAGTTCCCTTCTGACTTCGTACTCATTGCTTGCACCAACCCGTGTCCATGCGGACTCGGAGGATCTGCGTGTCGGTGTAGCGATACTCAACGGGCTCGTTATCGTCGGCGGCTCTCGGCACCACTTCTAGATCGATTCGATCTTCGGGTGCGCGTAGCTGGGCCTCAACCAGGCGATACACCCGGCGAGTCTTCTGCCGATACCGCAATGCGCGTGAACGAAGCGATCGAGCTTCAAAAGCGGCGCCTATGCGGGACACCTTGGCGTCGCAACGCCCACGTTCCCGCGGGCGCGCTGGCATCCCTAATCCCCCTCAAGCAAGAAGCCACTGACGCGTGGCAATTCGTTATCGAAGACGCGATGCTCACAGGGCGTGGCGCAGCGCGCGTACTGCGGGTGGCTCGGACACTCGCAGATCTCGATGGCTCCGATGTGGTTGCCCCAGACAACATTGTTCTCGCCGCTGCCATGCGGGAAGACGTCCCATGATCGACCCCGATTCGAACGAGATGGCAGCCATCAAGTTGGCGTGCCTGCCACAAATGACACCAGTGCGGTTGCGCGCTCTACTCGCACATTGGGGCGGGCCATCCCTTGCTTGCGCCGCCATAATCGATGGCGCAGCCGCAGATGCTCTCACCGGCCGGCTTGAGCACAAAAGCATTTCAGCCGCTCGCGCTTGGACGCAAGCGATCGCAATCGAACGGCCGGAGTCGCTGGCGCGTTCACGCGGCACACGAGCGGTTTGGAGTGGTCAAGACGACTACCCAATCGACGAAGGTATCCCCGATCCCCCTGGAGTCCTCATGTACGAGGGTGACCGCCCCGACGCATTCGAGCGTCCACGTGTTGCTGTAGTTGGCACGCGGTCGGCGTCGCCTCACGGGTTAAAGGACGCGTACGAGATCGGCGCAGCACTAGCACGGGCTGGCGTCGTGGTCGTAAGTGGACTGGCGATCGGTATAGACGCCGCAGCCCATCACGGCGCTCTCGACGCGGGTGGTCCCGTCATTGGCGTAATCGCAACAGGCCTAGACATCGTCTATCCGCGTCGGCACAACACTCTCTACGACCGTGTCCGACGGGGTGGCTTAATCGTCAGCGAGCAACCCTTCGGCATGCAACCAAGGCGTGAACTCTTCCCAATACGCAACCGCATCATCGCCGCGCTAGGAGACGTGACGGCCGTGATCGAAGCAACCGTGACCGGTGGAGCGCGCATAACGGCCAAGGCGGCAGTCGACTACGGACGACACGTATTGGCTATGCCTGGATCGCGCCGCAATCCTTCTGCGGCAGGTTGCAATGACATGCTTAGGCTAGGAGAAGCTCACCCACTGGTTGAACCGAATGACCTGCTCGAAGCGCTAGGTCTAACTGCGGCGAGCCGTCGTGTCCCACTCGACAAAAACGGCGCACCCGGTGGCACGCCCGATGAACGAGCAGTTCATAGCGCATTGCATGGTGAACCAGCCACCCTCGATGAAATATCAGCCAGGACAGGGCTAGGGCCCTCTGAAGTAGCTCGGGCGATCGCGGGGCTCGTACGCGGCAACGGTGCCACGCGAGCCCACGGACTCGTCTGGCCTACGTAATAAGAGGTCTCCGACGCATAACTGAACCCGATCGCGAAGCTGCAGCGGTTGCCCGCTCCAACGCGGACCTCGTTCGGTCGATGGCAAGCGCTTGAGTCAGCCAAATCTCAACTGCCGGTAAATCGCGGTTCCCGTTTTGTTACGAAAGCGACCATCGCTTCTTGTGTATCCGCTGACTGGAAGTTCATTACCTGCGCAACGTCTTCAAACTCAAGCGCTTCCGCCATCGATACAGAAAACGACTGGTTGAGCAATTTTTTGGTGACGGCAACCTGGATAGGGGGCAGCGCGGCGAGCCGACTGGCGAGTTCAGCCACAACACTTCCGAGTTGATCATGTGCCACGACGCGATTCACAAGACCGATGCGCTCAGCTTCAGAGGCATCGATAATGTCCGCGAGAAACGCCAGTTCCTTAGCGCGGTGCATCCCAACCAGGCGCGGCAGAATCCACGAGCCACCGAAATCCAAAGACAACCCGCGCTTCGAAAAGATCTCTGAGAACCTCGCTCTTTCGGAGGCCACGACAAGATCACATCCGAGCGCGAGGTTGCAACCAGCTCCCGCCGATACTCCATTGACGGCCGCGATCGTTGGTATCGGGAGAGAGTGAAGGGCTAAAGCCGCACGGCCCACGATCCGCATTTGGCGCAACGAGCCGCCGACACCGCCGACGACATCGCCAGCGCTATCGCTGTCGGTCAAATCTGCGCCAGAACAAAATGCATCACCAGCACCGGTAATAACCAGCACTCGATCTTCCGGAGTGTCTTCAATCTCGCGGAACACAGCCACGAGTTCGCGCCACATACCGCCATTAATCGCATTTTTCTTATCGGGTCTATTAAGGGTGAGAGTGACGACTCCGTCGGCGCGCTCGACGGCCAGGGTATTCACAAGATCCTCCGCAACGATCAAAACATCGGCAAGGTGGGTACGGTACTTCCCGATGAGCTCGATTCCTCCAGACTCAGAGATAACCGTCCACCACATGCAGCCGTACCAGGCGGTGAAAACGTACCGCTGTCCAGGTTGTGACCACGAGATCGGAGTCGGCATCGGTCACAAGGTGGTTGTCCCCGTAGATGCCACCGACCTGCGGCGACACTGGCACACGGGGTGTTGGCAGCAAGAGGAACGTCGGACGAAACGCTAAGTAAGACCTAGAACGCTGCCTCGATCACCTCAACAACCGGATCTGCTTCACCAGCAATCAGCACCGAGGCCACATCGAATCGCAAGGAACGCGCCCGTGCATTGTTATCGGCAAGCCAACGGCTTGCGAGTAGGCGGATGCGCTGCTGCTTGCGTGGCGTGACCGCTTCTGCGGGAACGCCAAATGCGACGCTCGACCGAGTCTTTACCTCGCAGAACACAAGCAGGCCGCGTGCAATAAGTACAAGATCTAATTCACCTTCTCGGCATCGCCAGTTGCGCGCGACCACCTTGTAACCGTGCTGTTCATACCAACGCGCGACTATCGCTTCTCCTCGCGCCCCGAGTGTCCGTCTCGGATCCGGCCGTCCTTGGCCGCTCATGTTGCACTCCTTCTATAGCTCTTTGCCTGCTAGTTCCTCGACGTTTACATCCTTGAACGTCACTACTCGGACATGCGAAACAAACCGCGCCGGTCGGTACATGTCCCATACCCAGGCGTCGCGAAGTTCTAGTTCGAAATACACACGACCACCCTCTGGGTGCGGAGTCATCTTTACATCGTTGGACAAATAGAAGCGACGCTCGGTCTCCACCACATGGGTGAACATCGGGAGGACGTCGCGGTACTCCTTATAGAGCTGGAGTTCGATCTCAGTCTCGTAGCGCTCGAGATCCTCGGCGCTCACAGGACGGCACCCGCGGTCAGCGTGCTCACACGGCTGAGTCTACGCGCAACGCCTGGTCCTTAACGGACCCTCTTCTCTTTGATCTTCGCGGCCTTACCAACTCGATCGCGCAAGTAGTAAAGCTTTGCCCTACGTACGTCGCCGAGGGTGCCGACTTCGATCTTTGCGAGAATCGGCGAGTGAACCGGGAAGGTGCGCTCTACGCCTACGCCGAAACTCACTTTGCGAACCGTAAAGGTCTCACGCAGCCCCGAACCCTGGCGGCGGATTACAACTCCCTGGAACACCTGCACGCGCTCACGAGTGCCTTCAACGACGCGGACATGAACCTTGAGCGTGTCGCCAGGTCCAAAATCAGGAACGTCGTCACGCAACGAAGCGCGGTCAACTAGATCAGTGCGGTTCATGGTGTAAGAAACCTCGGCTCAGAGTGGGGAGCGAGAGGCGATCCTAACTGAGCAGCCCGTTTATGGCGACTCGGGGAACTCTGCAAGGAGTTCCTGTTCGTCGCTGGTGAGGTCACGGTCACCTATTAGATCCGGCCTCAAGTTGATAGTCCGCCGCAGGGCTTGGGCGCTGCGCCAACGGTCAATCAGCGCATGATCTCCGGAACGGAGCACCTCGGGGACCGACCAAGCACGGAAATCCGCTGGCCGCGTGTACTGCGGATATTCGACCAAACCGTTGGCGAAGGATTCTTCGACTCCTGAAGCCTCGTTTGCCATGACTCCAGGAACAAGCCTACCGACGGCCTCGATGATGACGAGAGCCGCTGCTTCGCCGCCCGCCATCACGAAATCACCGACGCTCAGTTCGCCGTCACACACATGATCCGCGACCCTCTGGTCGACTCCTTCGTACCTCCCACAGATAAGAGAAAATCCCTGACCTTGCGCTAACTCGTGTGCAACAGATGCGTCGAAGCGCCTGCCGCCAGCACTAAGCAAAAAGAGTGGGCGGGGGGGCAACATCGCGTCCACTGCAGAGAACAATGGTTCGCACATCAACACCATTCCGGCACCGCCGCCAAATGGTGCATCGTCAACTGTGCGATGCCTGTCCGATGTGTAGTCGCGAATGTCGTGAACGCGTATATCGAGCAGTCCCTGCTCTCGCGCTCGTCCCACCAACGACACAAGCAATGGACCCTCTAAGTATTCAGGAAAGATCGTGAACACATCGATGCGCAACGCGGTCATCGCGCGATCATCCGTTTATCTCAAGCAGTCCCTCTGGTACGTCGGCGACGATCCGACCATCACCTGACGCCACCACGAAGTTCAGCGGAATGAGAACCTCTGAAGCGCCTTCGGCCCGCGACACGACCAACAGGTCGCTAGCGGGATTCGCTTCTACGGCGACAACGGTGCCAATCGGCTGGTCCTGTGGATCAAAGACAGCCGACCCAACCAGTTCATGTACCCACATCTCGCCGTCGTCGCCTGGGAGAAGTTCCGCCTCGAGCGATGTCCCTGTCAATGCCTCCGCCGCGGTGCGACCATCAACCCCTTCAAAAAGCACGATCCAACGCTTCTGATGACGCCTTGATGTTGCAACGACCAACGAACGGTCCCCGGCCCTAAGAACAGAACCGCGAGCAACGCGTTCCTCGCGATCGCTCGTGAGGGTTACGTTCACCTCGCCGCGCAGTCCGTGCGCCCGACCTATTCGGCCAACCTCGAGGTGTGGCGCTTCGGTCATGTATTCCTTACTCGACGATGTCGACCGAGGCCTTGATTCCCTCGGCGGCGCCCGCAGCCCGCGTCAGTTGACGCAACGCCTGAACGACGCGACCACGCTTGCCAATCAGGCGGCCCATGTCCGACTTTGCCGCATGCACGAGAAGCATTACTTCGTCACGGCGTTCGACAACATCTACTTCGACAGCATCTGGCTCATCAGCGATTGCCCGAGTGACGTGTTCTACAACTGCCTTTGCCCTGCCGCCCAAGACGCGGTTTCCGTCTGGGGCAATCTCGTCTTCAATTACTTCGTCGAGATCCTCGGAACTCAAGTCGTTTCGCCGTCCGAAGCATCACTTGGAGCATCGTCGCTTGGCGCGGCATCGGCTTCGGGAGCATCGCTTGAAGCTTCGGCGCGCGGCTCGGGCGTTGCGTCTGGCGTCACGTCTACCGCTGCTTCGGTATCTGTTGCTTGCGCTTCTTCGGCGACTACTTCTTCGGGAGCCTCGGCAGTTGCTTCGGCTGCCGCAGCAGCTTCAGACGCGGCCTTGGCAGCCTCTGCTGCTTGTTTTACCTTGGCATCTTCTGCCTCTTGTTTGGCCTTCTCGGCAGCTGCCGCGTCGCGAATAACGCGCGCTGCGTCTGCACCCTTGGCCCTCGCCGCTGCGGACTTCACTGCCTTCGAGTCGCCCGTACGGTCCGATTCGTAGCGTTCCCAGATTCCAGCGCCAACGAGCAGACGATGAACCCGATCGCTCGGCTGCGCGCCTTTGCGGAGCCAAGCAAGCACTTTCTCGTCGTTGACCGTGAAACCCGAGGGCTCCTGTCGTGGCTGGTACTGACCGAGGATCTCCAGGTATCGCCCATCGCGCGGAGACCGTGAATCGGCCACAACAACGCGGTAACTGGGCTGCTTCTTCTTGCCAACCCGCATCAGGCGGATCTTTACTGACACGACAACGCATCCTCTCGGTGGAACGGGGAAACGACCAAGGGTAGCGGAGCGGGTCCAGAAATGCCTGTCCGGGGACAACCTGATGCACGGCGCCATGCCGCAATTCCTCGCTACTTGCCCCCGGTGATTTCCGAAAGATCCATCCCGCGCAACTTAGGACGCTTCCCCCCGCCCATCGACCGCATCATCTGCTGAACCATTTTGAATTGCTTGAGCAGTGCGTTCACATCAGATGTTGCGGTTCCGCTGCCCTCTGCGATCCGTACGCGGCGGGGCCCATTTATCAACGCCGGATCCCTTCGCTCCGCCGGTGTCATAGAGCAAATGATGGCTTCGATCCGGCCGATTTCACCTTCGTCCAGTTCCGCCTTGCGCATCTCGGCCGGCAGGCCAGGAAGCATCTTCAATAAGTTGCCTATGGGGCCCATCTTCTTGACCTGGCGCATCTGTTCCAGGAAGTCCTCGAGCGTGAACTGGCCCTTGGCCATCTGCTCTTGCGCCTTGGCAGCGACACCTTCATCGAATACTTCTTCTGCCTTTTCGATGAGCGTCAGGACATCGCCCATGCCCAATATGCGACTCGCCATGCGATCGGGATGGAAAGCTTCGAAATCATCGAGTTGTTCACCGGTTCCAACAAACAGAATCGGTTTCCCGACGACCTCCTTCACCGACAGCGCTGCACCCCCTCGCGCGTCTCCATCGATCTTCGTTAGCACGATGCCGTCGAGGCCGACCAGTTCATCAAATGTGACGGCCACGTTCACTGCTTCCTGACCGGTCATCGAATCAACGACCAGCAACGTGTTCGACGGTCGCACTGCATCCCGAACGCGAACAAGTTCGCCCATCAGTTCGTCGTCAACTTGCAATCGTCCTGCCGTATCAACGATGACGATGTTCTTCCCTAATCTCGCAGCCTCATCGAGGGACGACTTGGCCACCGCGACTGGATCCTTCGGGCCTTCATCGGGAGCCGACCAAACGGGAACATCAAGGCGTTCGCCGAGTATTCGCAACTGTTCGACGGCGGCGGGGCGTTGGAGATCAGCGGCGACTAGTAACACTTGCAGGCCTTGGCTCTTTAGGAGCCGCGCCAACTTGGCTGACGCGGTTGTCTTGCCTGATCCCTGCAGGCCACACAACATCACAACGGTTGGCGGTTTGGGACTCATCGAGAGTTTGCCTGATACTCCGCCGAGTGTCGTTACAAGTTCTTCATGGACAATCTTGATGACTTGTTGCGCCGGACTAAGACTCTTCTGGACCTCCGCGCCGTTCGCACGTTCCTTGACACGCGCGATGAATCCTTTTACAACCTTGACATTCACGTCGGCTTCAAGGAGCGCCAGTCGAATCTCCCTCGCAACCTCGTCGATATCGCGTTCCGTCAACTTCCCGCGGTTACGCAGTCGGGAGAAGATTCCGTCTAAACGGTCAGATAGGGAGTCGAACATTTGAACCGAGGCTACGCGAACAACGCGTCGACAAACTCGGCAGGATCAAACGCCACCAGGTCATCTGCCGTTTCACCAATTCCTACAAGTTTCACCGGCAAACCAAGTTCTGCCTGAATGGCAAGAACGATGCCTCCTTTTGCGGTTCCATCCAACTTCGTAAGAACAACGCCCGTCACTTCAACGGCATCGGCGAACTGGCGCGCTTGAGCAAGGCCGTTTTGGCCTGTACTCGCATCCAACACGAGTAGCACCTCCTTCTGCGCTCCCGGCGTTCGGTCAACAATTCGGCGCAACTTCTTCAATTCCTCCATCAAGTTGACCTTGGTATGAAGACGCCCAGCCGTATCGACAAGCACGAGATCCGCACCGCGGTGCACCGCCGCATTCATCGCGTCAAACACAACCGACCCTGGATCCGCGCCGTCTTGACCTCGCACTAAATCCGCGCCGACAAGTTCGGCCCAGTGCGCGAGCTGTTCTGCGGCAGCAGCGCGAAACGTATCGGCCGCCGCCATCACTACATTGCGACCGCTTTTTACCTCGCGTGCGGCGAGTTTCGCGATTGTTGTTGTCTTCCCGACCCCGTTGACGCCGACAAACATCCAAACGTTCAGTGCCCCTTGCTCGTACGCGAGGTCCCGATCGCCGGTAGCAACGATTGAAAGGATCTCGTTCTTGAGCAACTCGAGCACACGCTCAGCGTCAGCCCGTTCGTTGGTGGCCTTCGCTTTCACTCCATCAAGAATCTTCGAAGTGGTTGCCACGCCAACGTCGGCGAGTATCAACGCTTCCTCCAGATCTTCCCAATCTTCGGAATCTGCTCCCCCTCGGCTGCCAAAGCCCGCCACAACGCTTGCGAACGCTGCGCGTGTCTTGCCCAACCGGTCTCGCAGTCGCGGCTCAGCCGCGGGCGCGGGTGATGGGGCATCAAAAGTAGGAGGAAGTGTCTGCGGGGGCGGTGTCTGCGGGGGCGGTGTCTGCAGCGGAAGACCGCCGGCGCCTTTCCCAACTGCGCCGCGTAAGCGACGTTTCCTCACTACGACCGCGGCCGCTACAACCACCGCAAGGACTACAAGAATTGCGACAATCGCTGCTACGGACATTGGTCGGCGATGCTAACGGCCAACCTCAGCGACACCTTCAACCGGTCGCGCCCGACCTTTGATCCTGCTTACGGATTGGTCCGCTGTTTACTCTTGTTTCCGACGCGACGAATTTCGCCGTTCGGGATATGCCACACGGTGCCGTCAGAGTCTCGCAACCGCAACGTCCGAAGGCCCAAGCCTTCGACGGTTCCAGTAGCCACTTCGGCATCTATTAAATCTCCGACACCGTACTGATCTTCGAGGATCATGAAGATTCCCGAAAGGCAGTCCTTGACCAGGGACTGTGATCCAAATCCGAGCGCTACGCCAATAATGCTGATGCTCAGGCCGATTGCTGCGAGATTGACGCCGAGTTCACGCAAAATCATCATGGTCGTCGTAATCCAAATCACAGCGGCAGCAATGCTCCGCATAACCGCGCCAAGTGTCTCTGCGCGCAATGCACGGCGATTGGTTTCTTGCTCCGAAATCTCAAACTTCGAGATACCTGTTCGCTTCTTAACTGCCGAGATGCGTTGTCCAGTTTCCTCCTTCGCCAACTTACGAACCGTGCGCCCAATTAGTCCGCGGGAAATCAACACAGCTACGTAAGCGACCGCAACCAGGGCTAGGGATTTCAATACCGGAGAACAGAAATCCGCCACTTCCGCCACTTTTTGGCTACCCGTTAGGTCATAAACGGACGCGCAAACCCAAGATTGCAACTTCGGTTGACCGCAGGCTTCGACCTTCTCGATCTCAGACGCGGCCACTCCTGTTAGAGCTACAGCGTTTATCACTGGATCAGTCGATCACAATCTCACCGCGCATGCGCTGGCTAATCACACGGCTGGATCCGCCGGGGGGCATCGACACCCCATATAGGCAGTCTCCGGCCTCCATCGTGCGCTTCTGATGCGAGACGATCACCAACTGCGCGTCGTTACGAAACTCCTGCACTAAATCAAGGAAGCGATGGAGGTTCACGTCGTCAAGCGCCGCTTCGACCTCGTCCAACAGGTAGAACGGCGACGGCCGCGCCCTGAAAACCGAGAAGAGGAATGCCATCGCAGTCAGTGACCGCTCGCCGCCTGACAACAACGAAAGCCTCCGCGTGTTCTTTCCTGACGGTCGCGCCTCAATCTCGATTCCGGTCGCCAAGAGGTCATCGGGATCAGTCAAAAAGATGCGTCCCGACCCACCGGGGAACAGCGTGGCAAAGAGCGCCAAGAAGTTTTCTTGCACGTCTGCGAACGCGGACTCGAATACCGCCACAATCTCTTTGTCTACGGCCTTGATTACGCGCTGGAGTTCGCGGCGACTGTCCTTTACGTCTTCAAGTTGCTTGCCGAGGAAGTCGTTGCGCTCTTGAAGCATTTCGAACTCTTCAAGAGCAAGCGGGTTGATTGGGCCCATGATTCGCAATTCGCGGTCCAAGTCACGAGCCCTGCCTGCAAGCGTCGTGCCCTCAGCCACTTCGGGGGCAGGGGCTGCGAGCGCGGTGGCCGGTTCAGTGTCGAAATCATTACGGATGCGTTCGACCACCGTTTCGCGACGCATACGCGTCTCTGTCTCATCGATCTCGCGCCGTTGCTGACGCTCGCGCACCTCAGAGAGTTCCCGTTCTAAGCCGGCCCGTTCCGCGCGCAATGTCTCAAGTTGCCCACCTGCCGCACTAGCGCGTTCGGTTTGTGCTCGACGCTCTTCGCGCAATCGACCCAGGACGAGATCGATACGCATGACTTGATCTTCAAGCCGAGTTTCAACACTTAAAAACAATTCAACCTTCTCAAGCAACGCCGTTCGGTATCGCTCAGCAGTCGCCTTCGCCTCTGGATCGCGGGCGAGTCGTTCTTCGACCTCACCCAGGCGCTTAGTAAGAACCGAGCGCCGTTCATCGGTCGCGGCAGATCGCACATCGAACTCGCGGCGCAATGCCGCTGTTGCCTTTAGGCGCTCGTCGAGTTCCGAACGGTCCACTTCGCGTGCAGTTGCCAAGGCGGTAGCTGCTTCCGCATCCGCTTCTAACGCGACCAACTGAGATTGAAGTTCCGTTATTCGTAGACGATCAGATGAAAGTCCATCGAGCAAACTGACGCGTTCCGCACTTACTGATTCGAGTTCAGTCTGCCGTTCAACCAGTTCCCGACCGCGGCGATGATCGTCGGCGGCAGTGTTCGCATGATCACGCGCTGCAACGACGGACTGCCGAGCTGCATTTACCGCGGCTTCGGCATCGCGTTCGGCTGATTCCGCGAGGGCCGCCTTACTCAGAGCCTCGTCTAGCGAGGCACGCGTAACCGCCGCGCCTTCAGCCGTTCCGAACTTCCAAGGTGAACCTCCGCCAAAGCGATCGCCGTTCCTCATCATTACCGTGAGATCAGGATTGTCAACCGCGAAGTCGACTGCTTGCTTCCAGTCGCCATCGCACAAGACGTACCCTGCCAACAAGCGGGTGACGGTTGCGCCGAGGCCAGGCAACTTCGTACTGATGCATGTAGCGAGGGCTCGAGAGCCTGAAGGCGCAAGTGTTGCCGCTGTTGTGACCTCGGTATCGCGCTCGTCGAGCACGAGTAACAACGCACTCCCATCTCCTTGGGCGAGGCGCGCGATTGCGTCTCGCGCTCGTGACCCTCCAGATACGACAACCGATTTCATGGAATCGCCGAGCGCAGCCCCCACCGCTCCTTCAGCGCCAGTCTCAATTGCAACGTGGTCGGCAAGGCTTCCGGCTACACCGTCGAGGCCGTCTAGTAGGTGAGAACTGTTATTGCTCTTCGCGTCATCTAGCGCTTGACCAAGAGCGTCCGCACGACCTCTCCACCGACTCAGTTCGGCCGCCGCGTCACGCCAATCCGCCTCTGCCGCAGAGGATCGGTTTTCGCTTGTCAGGAGTGCCGAATTCGCATCTTCTACCGAATCAACAGCTTCCGGTGCAGGCAGTCGGCCAATGCGACCGCGCAGGCTTTCGATTCGCCCTTCGATTCGCCCTAGATCTGTTTCAACTCGGGAAAGCGAGTCCTGACGCGCGACCAACTCGCGCTCAACAACACGCAGATCGTTTGCAACATTCGTACTTGGTTGGCCAGTCTCAAACTCAGCCAACTCTTCCGCGACCCGTTCTTCGGCTGCTTCAATCTCGATCGCCTTGTTGGAACGTAATCCAACCTCATGTTCAATCCCACGAAGTTCTGCACGCAACGCCCCAGAATCGGCTACCAGCGTTTCGACCACACCTTCATCCGCGGCTGCAACCAACTCTCTCGCGAGCCCACGTTGCTTCTCTGCAAGCAATGCACGAAGTCCACGAGCGCGCTCGCGCATCGACTCGACCCGCACGAGAGCGTCAGCAACATCGCCGTGACCCGCAACCGTCAAAGCCTGCTCGGCATCCAGCACAGCCAAGTCCAGTTCGTTAAGACGCGCCTTGACGGTCGCGTCGCTACGAGAGAGCTCATGCGACTGCTCGGTAAGCCGATCCGCTTTGGCCATAAGACCAGCCAACTCTTGACCCGCAAGATGCAAGCGAATGTTGTGAAGTTCGGTAACTAGTCCACCGTGTCTGCGGGCAGCATCGGCTTGACGTTGAAGTGGAGCGAGCCCTCGGCGTACCTCGCGAAGCAGATCATTGAGCCGTATCAGACTGCCCTCTGTGGCCTCCAGCCGACGCTCGGCCTTCTCGCGACGCTTCCGATACTTCAGTACACCGGCCGCTTCCTCAATTACTGCTCTGCGATCTTCGGGGCGCGAGTTAAGGATCGCGTCAATCTGGCCCTGTCCAACGATGACATGTTGTTGACGTCCGATGCCGGTATCGGAAAGCAACTCGGTGATGTCGAGCAGGCGACAAGGTGCACCGTTGATCGCATACTCAGAATCACCGTTGCGAAACAACGTACGGGTGATCGTTACTTCGGAAAAATCGATCGGCAGAAGTGCAGCCGAGTTGTCGATCGTCAACGACACTTCGGCGCGACCTAAAGCGGGACGGTCTGGCGTCCCAGCGAAGATGACGTCATCCATCTTTTGACCCCGCAACGTGCGCGGACCTTGCGCGCCCAATACCCACGCGACCGCATCAACGAGGTTGGACTTCCCCGACCCATTCGGCCCGACGACGACCATCACGCCAGGCTCGAACTCGAGCACGGTTTTCTCTGCGAACGATTTGAACCCACGAAGGGTAAGCGCCTTTAAGAACACTCCACCACTCCTTCCTTGAGGAGCGAGCGTAGTGACGCAGGATGGCCGTAATGCGGACCTGGCGGGATCAAACCTGGCAAGAACTACAGAAGAAGGTGCTGCGGCCGCCGACTCGTTCTCGAACGATTACCCCGCGGCATCGACGACATGCTTCACCTTCACGCGCATACGCCTGGTGAAAGTTCTGGTAGGAACCCTTCTTCCCGAACAGGTCTACGTATTGCTCATCGGCCAGCGACGAGCCGCGTTGCTTGACCGCTTCCTGGAGAGTCTCCATCACGGCGCGATATAGGCGCCTGATCTCCTCCGGCGACAGGGAATCGCTCATGCGGTCCCAACGCAGTCCAGCATGGAACAAGATCTCGTCGCTGTAGATATTGCCTATGCCCGCCAGCAACTTCTGATCCATCAGGGCTGCCTTGAGTCGTGCATGACGCTCTGCCACCAGAGCACCGAAACGATCCCAACTCATATTCGAGGTGAGGGGATCAAGCCCTAGGTGCGCGAGTTCTTCGACCTGGGCGAGGTCGTCGACGGTGGCGACGAACATCTCACCAAATGTGCGGGGATCGACGAAACGAAGTTGCCCTCCGACGGTGAACGTGATCACAACGTGTGTGTGCTTAGGCATCGCTTCGCGGGAGCTAGCCGCCCGCAGCAATTGTCCCGACATTCCAAGATGGATAACGAGCACATCCCCGCCATCCAACTTGACAAGCAAGTACTTACCTTTGCGCTCGACTCCCAAAATCTTGTGTCCATCAAGCGCGCTCGTAAACTGCTTGCGCTGGCGATAGCGACGGATCGTGCGCATGCCAGTGACCTCAGTGCCCTTGATCTTCTTACCGACGATCTCACGTTCAAGATCTCGCCGCATGACCTCGACTTCAGGAAGTTCAGGCACCGTCTACACCAATCATTAAGGCAGGACTCTCGCCCGCATCAGTCGACACCGTTAGGTCTGTTTTTGTTTTCGCTTCTAAACGCTCTAGGGCTTCTCGAGCGGCACCTTGTTCAGCCTGCTGTTTTGAAGCACCTTCGCCCGCGCCAAACTGCTCGCCATCGATGAGCACGGTCGCGAAAAATCGCTTTTCATGATCCGGACCATCATCGCTGATCTGATAGCGAGGAAGCCGTTCGTATCGTTGCGCTACGCACTCTTGAAGCCGTGTCTTGTAGTCGTCGCCACCCGGACCGCTCGCGGCTCGCGCAATGCGCTCACTGAGCAATCCGATAATCACAGACTGCGCCACCTCAAGCCCGCCGTCCAAATAGACAGCGGCAAATACAGCTTCAACGCTATCGGCGAGGATTGACGACTTGGTGCGGCCGCCAGAGGCATCCTCTCCCTTGCTCAAACGCAAACATGGCCCCAGGCACATATCCACCGCAACGGTTGCGAGCACCTCTGCATTGACCACCGATGCCCTTGCCTTCGTAAGCTCTCCTTCTGCAAGATGCTCATAGTTCCGGCATAAATAATCGGTTACAACGATTCCGAGCACCGCGTCTCCAAGAAATTCAAGGCGCTCGTTGGAGACATCACCCGGATGCTCCGAACACCACGAGCGATGCGAGAGCGCTCGTTCAAGTAACTCGTCGTCGTCGAACGACCAGCCAATCGCATTCTCGAAGTTCGCACGGTCCTCTGGGGTCATTGTTGTGAGCGCCTCAAGCCGCCGACATCCCCAAACGTGCAACTACATAATCGACTGCGTCTCTCACTGTCTTCAGATCACCGAGGTCTTCGTCTACGAATGTAAAGCCAACGGTGCGTTCGCCGAGATCCTCTTCAAGCGCCTCGACAAGCTCGATCAGCGCAAGCGAGTCTGCATCTAGATCATCAGCGAAACTGGCATCGAGAGTGATGAGAGCCTCGTCAATGTCGAGTATCTCGCCTAGATGGGTCTTAATCACTGAGTGCACTTCTTCGGCACTCAGTGAATCCCGCGTCGAGTGAGTTTCAGCTGGCATGTTGATCCTCCATCACCTTGTTGGTTGCTGCGCCAGGGTCCTCGGCGATTGCCCGCTTCATCGACTCCACAATCTCTCCGCGAACACATTCAGCAGCTAGCGCGATAGAGCTCGAAATGGCGCGCGCCGAGGACGAACCGTGCGAGATCACGCAAACACCATCGACGCCGAGTAATACCGCACCGCCAACCGTGTCGGGGTCTAAGTAGTCAGCTACGCCTTGCAGCAAGAGTGGTGCCACGACCTTCGCTGCGGCCTTCGCTTCATCGTTCGAGTCGAGGATGGTGAACACCAATCCCGCAGCCGCCTTCAACGCGCCTTCAATCGTTTTTATGGCAACGTTTCCCGTGAATCCATCTGTAACGATGACGTCGGGTTTCCCCGTCATCAAATCTCGCCCCTCAACGTTGCCAACGAAACCGGGCGTGCCTTCGAGCAACGAAAATGCGAGCTTGCGTAACTCGTCACCCTTGCCCGCCTCTTCGCCATTCGACAACAACCCAACGGTCGGCGAGTCGATACCTAGACGCACTTTCGCGTAGGCGCGTCCCAACTGCGCGAACTGTAAGAGCCATTCGGGCTTGCAGTCCACGGTCGCCCCACCATCTACGAGCAGATGCGGACTTGCGAAAGGCACGGGTATTGGAACTCCTATTGCGGGACGCGCAACACCTTTGATGCGTCCGAAACGCAGGAGCGCGCTAGCCATCGTTGCGCCTGTGTTTCCTGCACCCACCATGGCGTCCGCTATTCCGTCACGAACCGCCTCGGCTGCGCGTACGACGGACGCATCCTTGCGGGTTCGTACCGATGTTCCGGGCTCATCGTGCATGCCGATGATTTCTGTGCAATCGACAAGCTTGACACCAGCGGGTGGTTGCCCTCCGGGGAGTTCAGCGCGCATCGCTGCCTCAACGCCGAACAACAAAACTTCAACGCCATGTGTTTCGACGGCCTCTAAGGCACCTGCCACGATCGCTGCCGGTGCATTGTCTCCCCCCATTGCATCGAGCGCGATCTTCATAGTGGGGCTCAGTCGACTTCGAGGGCTTGGCGTCCCCGGTACCAGCCACAGTTTCCACACACCGTGTGCGGAAGTTTTACGGCCGCACAGTTAGGGCATATAGACCGCGCCGGGGCTTCCAGCGTCCAACTAGCCGCCCTGCGGCTACGCGTCTTCGATCTTGGAGTCTTTCGTTTTGGAACAGCCATTGTCTGGCTCCTGGTCAGTCGTCGAAGGTGAGTGCGCTCAATGCGTCCCACCGGGCATCAGTTGGATTGTTATTACAAGAACACGTTGTTTCGTTTCGATCTATTCCGCATTGCGGACAGACGCCAGCGCAATCTGTAGTACACAGCGGCATCAATGGAAGTCCAAGAAGCACTGTGTCGCGAATCGGAAGTTCTAGATCGATCTCCTCGCCCTCAAGTTGGTATGTCTGGCCTTCGAGAGGATGACTCTCAAATAATTCATTCACGTTCCATGTGAAGCTTCTTGTAATCGGTCGCAGGCAACGGCTGCAATCTGCTGTCATTACCCCCTGAACAGTTCCCCGCACAACAACCCCATCCGGAACTCGTTCAATGACCACATCAATTACAAGCGGATCCGCGTCAAGACGGGTACCGCCAACAGCACCGAAGTCGGTGCCATCAGTCTCTAGATGCACTGGCCGACGAGCGGCCGGATGGTGCAACAAATCAGCGACATTGCAACGCAGAGCAGTCATCGTTCCGGTAGACGTCGGTCCCGCGGGTCGGGTCCAGAAGAGCCGAATCTAGCAGGTGAGACTATTTTACCAGATTTTGACAGGGCTATTCGATATCTTGATCGAAGAACGGTGCATCTTCTGCCTCGTCAACGACCTCTGCCTCTGGCAAGTCGACCACTACCTGCAGGCGCCCACGACCCCGTTGAACGGCTTGCATCGTGCGGTCTAGGACCACTTCAAAACTCGCAAGTTTCTGATCGATGTAGTCCTCGGCCTCGTGTTTAATCGCACGCGCCTCTGCGTCGGCATCGTCGGTTACCTGTTGCGAGCGACGTCGTGCCTCCCGCACCACCTCGGTCCGTTCGACCATTCGCTCCGCCTGCTGGCGACCTGCGTCGATGATGTCTTCTGCCTCTCGCCGCGCCTTGGCGAGAAACTCTTCACGCTCTTTGAGCAACCAACGAGCCTGGCGAATCTCCACGGGCAACGCGGTGGTCGCCTCCTCGATCAAGCCGAGGAGTTCGTCACGGTTGACCATCACCGAAGCCGACATAGGCACAGACCGAGCTGCGTCGATCTGGTCTCTAATTATTAGAAGGACCTCTTCGGTATCGGGTGGCTCCGGAGGTTGCTCGACCTGGCTCATTTAGCTCCCTCCGCCATCTTGTATCGCTCGACTAATCGCTCGGCTACGAGCGGTGGAACCATGCTCGATACGTCGCCGCCAAATCGCGCTACCTCGCGAACGAGGCTCGACGATAGGAACGAATGTTGTGGACTGGTTGAGATAAAGAACGTATCGATCCCAGATAGGCGTTGATTCATTTGTGCCATCTGTAGTTCATAGTCGAAGTCGGAGATCGCGCGCAGACCCTTCACAATCGCTTCAGCGCCATGATCGCGGGCGAAATCGACAACGAGACCTTTGAAGAACTCGATGCGTACGTTCGGTATGTGTGCAGTCACCTCTCCAAGCATTTCTTGGCGTTCCTCGAGCGTGAATAGTGATTGCGCCTTCTGCGGATTTCGGATAACAGCAATTACCACCATGTCGAAATGGCGCGCGGTTCGCTCGATTATGTCGAGGTGACCCAGGGTGACCGGATCAAAGGATCCCGGGCAGAGTGCAGTGGCCACGCAACGAGGCTCCTAGTCAGGCGGATTCGACAATGCCCGAGTCTCGGGCAGCAATGACGATGAGCGTATCGCCGTACACCCTGTCCCACGTGACCATCCACCCCGGCGGCAGCGACGGTGGTCCGGAAGACTCCGCTCTTTCAATGACAATCGTGCCGTCATTACTCACCCATCCCGGCGCGGATAACTGCAAAATAATCGCCCCCAGGTCGGTACCCGCATAGTCGTATGGGGGGTCGAGGAACACGAGATCAAACGGAGTATCCGGCGGATTCGATCGTAGGACGGTACCGAGACCCCGGCGCTGCACGGCTGCACGATCAGCCAGTCCCGTTGTTTGAAGATTGCGTCGAATCGCATCCGCGGACAAGGGGTCTCGATCTACAAGGAGCGCCCTCGATGCGCCGCGCGATAGAGCTTCGATGGCGAGAGCACCACTACCTGCGAAACCGTCGAGAACATGAGTGCCAATAATGCGACTCGGCCCGAGAGCGGCGAACAACGCTTCCTTGACCCTGTCGGGCG
>CAMBEL010000011.1 GCA_945865605.1 Bifidobacterium breve | reverse complement strand
GGAGTGGGGCCGTCTGCTCGATATGGGCGTAGACGGGTTGATCACCGGTAAGCCGAAACGACTCCAAACATTCCTGGACGCGCGGGAGACGGTGTTCAGTACGCGGTTAGCCGTCGAAGGACCACTTGACGTATATCCGACACCCACGTTGCCCGTGCGATGCCCTACGAGCACTGCGGACAGTTGCAGGGCTGCCAAGGAGGGGGTATTCGGGATCGTGTGGCCGATAGGTTCAGACGTGGCTCCTGCGTTGATGCCCATCTCTCTAACCCGATAGCGCGATGGTTGCTACCCTGCCACGGCGATGACAAAACCCAAACGAACTGAAAAATCGCCCAAGGTGCCTAAGCCTGTCCAGATCATCTTTCTCGGTGGGCTTGGAGAGATAGGCAGGAACTGTTTCTGCATCGAAGTAAAAGGCAGAATCATCGTCGTTGATTGCGGAATTATGTTCCCAGACGTCGATATGCCAGGCGTAGACCTAGTCCTGCCCGACTTCACATACCTGCGCGAGCGCGCGGACGACGTAGAAGGTGTAGTCCTCACGCACGCACACGAAGATCACGCGGGTGGACTTGCGTACCTGTTGCGTGATGTCAGTTGCCCAATTTATGGATCTCCTCTCTCTCTCGGCCTTGCTCGTAATCGCATCGAAGAAGCGGGGATGCTCGGACGCACGGAGTTCATACCGGTCGCTGACGGCGAGACCCGACGTATCGGCCCAATCGACGTCGAGTTCATTCCGGTCACGCACTCCGTTCCCCACGCATTCGCGGCGGCGTACCACACACCGCACGGCACCATCCTGCACACCGGCGATTTCAAGTTGGATCTCACGCCCGTAGATGGTCGCAGGACTGATCTCGCGCGACTCGGCGAGATCGCGTGTCGCCCTGGCGGCGTACGGCTCTTGCTTTCGGATTCAACCAACGCAGAACGACCGGGATTCACGCCTTCGGAGTCGACGGTTGGCGAGGCGATGCGCTCACTCTTCCGCGAACGCGAAGACAAGCGGTTTATCGTTGCGAGTTTCGCTTCGCATCTTCACCGCGTGCAGCAGGTCACTGAGGCGGCGCTCGCGAACGGGCGCCAAATCTGTTTTGTGGGTCGGTCGATGATCAACAACGTCGCGCTTGCTCGCGAGATGGGGATGCTAAAGATCCCATCGAATCGTGTAATTGAAATTGAAGAAGCTACGGAGCGCCCTCCAGGAGAAGTCTGCATTGTCTGTACCGGTTCACAGGGGGAACCGATGAGCGCTTTGTCGCTCATGGCAGCCCATGAACACAAGTGGGTCAAGATCGACAAAGACGATGTTGTCGTGATTTCTGCGCATGCGATTCCCGGCAATGAAACGAGTGTTAGTCGGGTAATTGATTCCCTGTATCGCGCGGGAGCAGAGGTTGTGCACGGCGGAAATGCGCCTGTGCATGTTTCTGGGCACGCGTCACAGGAAGAGCTGAAGTTTGTAATCAATCTGCTCTCTCCGGAATGGTTTGTGCCGGTACATGGTGAGTACAGGCACATGGTCCACCACGCAGAACTCGCCGAAATGAGCGGCGTTGCGCCGGAACACGTACTCGTCTGCGAAGACGGCGATGTTCTTACGCTCGACGAAGAAGGCATGACCGTGGAACGCCGTGCCGTGCCGTCCGGGTACCTATACGTCGATGGAATTGTCGGCGATATTGGCCAAGGTGTGTTGCGCGATCGTCGACAGCTCGCCGAAGAGGGTGTCGTTGTGGTGATCATCACGATTGATTCGCGAAGCGGAGACATCGTGACGGGTCCCGAGATCGCAACGAAGGGTTGGGTATACGCACCCGAGGCAGAAGAACTTCTAGATGAGGCGAAGGCTGCCGTTCGTGACGCGATCGCAAAGGTGGTAGCGGATGGCTCTACCGACGCCGAGACCATTCGTCGACATGCCCGACGCACCCTCGGAAAGTTCATTAACGAACGAACGCGCCGTCGGCCAGCGGTGATCCCCGTCGTAATGGAAGTTTGACGCGCGATGATTCGCGACTGGTCCAATTTTGTTTCTGGCCGCAAAGCTCTGGTGACTGGAGCCGGGAACGGCGTTGGCCGCGCAATTGCAATGCAGATGGCTAGAGCTGGTGCAGAACTTTGGGTGAACGATCTAGACGCGCAACGCGCCGAATCCGTTTGCAACGAGATCCTCGGGGAGAACTGCATTGCGCACCCCGTGGTTGCCGATGTTTGTGACTTCAATCAGGTAACGCGCATGGTTGAAGAGACCGGACCCGTCGACATCCTCGTTAACAACGCTGGCATTCCGCCCGGCGGATTCCAAGTGAAGTTGTTCGTCGAGTCAGGTCCCGAAGATTGGGATCCCATGATTCGTTTGAATATGGCCGCTGTGTTGCACGTGACCCGCGCCTACCTGCCCGCGATGATCGACGAGCAATGGGGTCGGATACTTACGATCGTTTCCGATGCTGGCCGTCGTGGCGAACGCAAGCAAGTTGTCTATGGAGCAGCTAAGGCCGCTGCGATGGGATTCTCGCGTGGACTTGCCGCCGAAGTTGGTCGTGACGGAGTGACAGTGAACTGCATCGCGCTCGGAACGATGAACCACGGAGAATTGAATGATGCGATCGGAAAACACCCGGAACTAGAGGACAAGTTGGCTCGTGCATACCCGGTCGGCAGGATCGGCCGAGTCGACGATTGCGCTCCTTTGGCCGTGTTGTTGTGCAGCGATGCGTCGGAATGGATTACAGGGCAGGTCTATCCGGTCGACGGCGGGTACTCACCCGCGCTTTGATGTAGCCGTGGAACTGCCTACCGGATATTTCGTCCGACACCCCGGCTCGCGGGATTCTGAAGCGATCGCCCAGGTGGTCGTGGCAGAGGACATTGCCGACTTCGGGGAACCGGACTTCACGGAGGATGACCTTCTCGATGATTGGAAGCGCCCGCGGTTCAATCTCGGGGACGACGCGTGGGTGCTAATCGGCCCGACGGGACGCATTGTTGGTTATGCGTATGTGTGGGAAGCGCTGCCCGGCGAAGACATCGAGGCCGACGCGTTCCTGTTGCCTGAGTATCAGGGACGCGGTCTAGGGAACCACTTGATTGGAGTCATCGAAGATCGAGCGGCAGAGGTAGCGGCAGGACGTGAGATGCGCTTGGGCATATTCACTTCGCGGGTGAACGATGGGAAACGGGACCTTCTCGAAAGGCGCGGGTTCCAGCCTGTGAGGGCTGCGCTACGCCTCAAGATTGACCTTGAACACAGGCCGCCGAAAGCGGCTGATCCGCCCGAAGGTGTTGAGGTTCGGGCTTACACGCCAGCCGACGAGCAAGCCGTGCGTTCGATGATGCTCGACGTGTATTCGGGACATGGCCGCTACACGAACCGTCGTTTCGAAGAGTGGTTGGAGCTACGTCTCGAGCATCCCGCATTTGACCCAACTCTCTGGCGGGTCGCGTTGTGCGGGGATCTGATAGTCGGAGTCGTGCTCGTCTATGACGTGGGACAGACCGGATATATGAGTTCACTCGCAGTGCGCCCGGGATGGCGCCGTCGCGGAGTGGGGCCGGCATTGTTACGCGATGCATTCGAGACGTTGCGCGATAGGGGACAAATGCGGGTACTCGTCTCGATCGACGCAGACGTAGCGCCCGAGATGACCCAGGTTTATGCAGATGCTGGGATGCGTGTTCACGAGCAGCACGACTGGTTCGAGAAGACGGTTGAACTGGCCACAGACCAGGAATAGCCCCAAAACGATGCCATAAACGATGCCATAAACGCTGCCATAACCGATGCCAGGGATGGTTAGGTATCCCTTTGTGGCTGGTGTTGTTGGTGTTACGGTCTAGGGCGTGGCGACTACCAAATCCCGCCGCCGACCGGCATCCCGATCTTCTAAGCGGCCTCCGAAGCGTTCGCGCGCTTCGAGGGTGGCGAAGAAGCCTACGAAACGCTCGGCTCTTGGCGATTCCGCTAGGGAACAACTGCAGGGTCACGGGGTCGATGCAATTGCTCTTGGCCTAATCGCAGGGTTCCTAATCACTGCTCTCGCGTTGGCGACGGACATGGCAGGCCCTATCGGTTCCGGGATAGCGGCAGCCGTGACCGCCATGCTCGGGAACGGCGCCTTCCTGATTCCCGCATCATTTCTCGCGGCGGCACTTTTGCTTCTTTCACACCGCGGTGAAGATGCGGATACCGCCGCACCGCCGTTGCGTGTCGGCATCGGCGTAGTCCTCGTGGTGATAGCCGGGGTTGGCCTGCTGCATGTCATTGGCGGCGCGCCACCGTTGTCTTCGGGTGTCAATGAATTACGGGATGCCGGTGGTTATCTAGGAGCTGCGACCTCTGGCGTGCTGGCATTGGGACTCGGCATAGTTGGCGCGTCCGTAGTCCTGGTCGCCGTTTTGGTTCTGGGCGCGCTGCTAGCTCCGGGCGTTTCGATACGCAGATCTGTTGAGGTGCTTGTCGGTGCGGTGCGCAAGTTGGCCAAGTTCGCGCGTCCTACGGTCGAAGCGACGGTTGAAGGTCTTACTGAAGACGAAGCGCCTGCTCTGGCAAGGCGAGTAACCGTGGACAACGCAGGCGTCTACGACCAAGCGAAAGATGAGACCGAGCAGGATGCCGCCGCAGCGATAGTCGTAGATGATGAAGACGAACTAGAAGAGGTGTCGCCTGCGCCGATGCCAGAGGTGAATGCGGCCGACATCAGCGCGGTTGAAGCCGACAAGGGTCAGATGGCTATCGACCTGAGCGCGTATGGGCACGGAGACTGGGTCTTGCCTCCACGCGATCTCCTCAAGCGGAGTGCAGCTAAAGAGGTGGACCAACGGATTGTTGAGCAGGGTGGAGAAGTTCTCGAGGCGACGCTCAAGGACTTTGGTGTCGACGCGCGCCTTATAGGCATGACAGTCGGCCCTACGGTGACGCGTTACGAACTCGAACTTGCTCCAGGCGTGAAGGTCAATCGCATCACAGGGCTAAGTCATGACATTGCTTATGCGATGGCGAGTTCCGATGTGCGGATCTTGGCTCCGATCCCAGGTCGTTCGGCAGTTGGTGTCGAGGTGCCAAACAAACAGCGTCAACTCGTAACACTCGGAGACGTCCTCACCTCGCCAGAAGCGAAGCAAGCGACGCATCCCATGGAAGTCGGGATTGGGCGAGACATCGCGGGCAAGGCTCAGATGGTCAACCTTTCGATGATGCCTCACTTGCTCATCGCAGGCCAGACCGGTGGGGGTAAGTCGAGTTGTATCAACGGTCTCGTCACTTCGATCTTGATGCGTTGCACCCCAGAACAAGTGCGCATGATCCTGATCGACCCCAAGCGCGTCGAGCTTGGGGCGTACAACGGCCTGCCCCATTTGCTCACCGAAGTTGTAACGAATCCGAAAAAGGCAGCGAATGCTCTTGACTGGGCCGTGCGCGAGATGGATATGCGTTACGAGCTCTTGGCTGGCGTGGGCGTGCGCGACATCGCTGGTTACAACGCGATGTATGACCGTGGAGAGTTACCTACGGCGGAGAATCCTGATCCTGTCGATGGAAAGCAGTACGAGCGTCTGCCCTACATCCTTCTTGTTGTCGATGAACTCAATGACCTGATGATGGTCGCCGCACGTGACGTGGAGTCGAGCATCTGTCGGATCGCTCAAATGGCGCGTGCTGTCGGAGTCCACCTTGTTATTGCTACGCAGCGTCCTTCGGTTGATGTAATCACGGGTGTTATCAAGGCGAACATTCCGAGCAGGCTTGCGTTCTCGGTCAGCACGCTTGCTGACTCACGGGTGATTCTCGATCAGCCTGGAGCGGAGAAGCTCATTGGTAACGGAGACATGCTGTTGATGGCGGCTTCGTCATCGCGCGCTCAACGCATTCAAGGATCATGGGTAGATGAAGAATGTGTACGCAAGGTCGTTGCACATTGGCGACGCCAAGTGCAGGTGCCGCAGTACATCGAAGGCCTCCAGGGAGAACAAGCGAAGGTTGGATTAGGGCGAGCAGGCGATACCGATGACGACGATGATTTGCTCGCCGAAGCGATGGAACTTGTGGTGCGCAGCGGGCTCGGATCGACGAGCATGCTGCAGCGCAAGTTGCGGGTTGGCTTTGCCCGTGCTGGTCGCCTGATGGACCTGATGGAACGCAAAGGCATTGTTGGTCCGAGTGAGGGATCGAAGGCTCGTAGCGTTCTCATGACGGTCGAGGAGTTCGAGGCAATGCAGGTAACCGACGCCTAGAACGCGCCCGAGGCGCCCCTTAGGGCGCCTCGAGGGTCCTGGTGTCACCGACTTCGTTGGCGGCGACTTAGGTTCTTTGGGCCTGTTGGTCAGGCTGCTCTCTTTAACGTCGTATGACCGCCAAGAGTTTCATCGACTTCTGCACGGTCATGGGTGAGGTAGGCAAACGCCGCCCTCCACGTAACCGTGAAGCCAGCCACACAGGCTCCTGTGATCACCATTCCAAGTTCGGGGTTACGGACCGTTGCACCCCAACTCTCGAACATCGAGAAGTCGAGGGCCCAGACGGCACCGATTGCTATGACAAAGGTAAGTATCGACCGCACAGGGCGGAGACTTGAAACGTGGTCGCAGAGAACGTCCACAAGTTTCACAGTCGCCAGCCCTAGAAGGGCGACGATGGCAAATGTGTACATCTAGTCACCTCCAGAGCCCGCCGCAGCCAGTGGTTACGGCGGGGTGCCGATCACCTTCGTCCGGCTTCTGTGCCGGTGTGATGCGGCTCCTGTGCCGATCCTCGATTGGTTGCCCAGTCGGGGAGCGGCATAGATCAGACCATCGAAGGCGCTACAGGGTTACATACCCGATCACCGTTTGTCGGAGAATGCACGGCCACAGTGCATTCTGCGACAAGCGCTCGCAGGGGTGGGGCATTGTGCCGCCGGTAGGATCGGCTTTGTGAACAAGACCTACTACGTCGAAACTCTTGGATGTCCCAAGAATGCCGTTGATTCAGACAAGGTCGTTGCTTCGCTGATCGGTGATGGGCTCTCGGCAGCGAGCCGCCCTGAAGATGCCGATCTGATCGTCGTGAACACGTGTGCATTCATCGAAGCAGCCCGTCAAGAATCGATCGATGTCGCCCTTCTATTGGCTGACAAGAAGCGCGACGGGGCGCGGTTGGTTCTTACGGGTTGCATGGCAGAGCGATATGGCGAAGAGCTTGCTGCTGCGTTGCCAGAGGCCGACGCTGTCGTGGGGTTTGCAGGCGAGGGATCGCTTTCCGATGTCGTTCTGTTGGGGCGCAAGCCGTTGGGGGTGCGTGACCTGCTTGAACTCGCTCGCCCCGCGCCGACTGCACCGTGGGCATATGTGAAGGTGGCCGAAGGATGCGACAGGGCATGTGCGTTTTGTGCGATCCCATCTTTCCGTGGCGCCCAGCGTTCGCGTGATCCTGAATTGATCGAGACCGAAGTTCGCTCGCTCGTTGCGGGTGGGGTGGCTGAGGTCGTACTCGTAGCGCAAGACCTTGCATGGTACGGACGCGATACCGGCTCGCCCGGTGCGCTTGTCCCACTTCTTCGACGCCTCGATGCTCTTTCGGATGCAGGACTGGCGCGGATCCGACTCCTGTATCTGTATCCAAGCGAAGTGCGTGATCCGTTGATCTCCACGATGCTCGAGCTCGAAACGGTCGTTCCGTATTTTGACCTTTCGCTTCAACATGCATCCCGATCTCTCTTGCGTGGGATGAAGCGTTGGGGCGATGGTGAACGATTCGCAGAAATGATCGACGGCATAAGGCAAGTGCAGCCCGACGCAGCGTTCCGTTCGTCGTTCATCGTTGGGTTCCCCGGCGAGTCCGAAGAGGACCACGAACAACTTCTCGGGTTCTTGTCGGAAACGCGCCTTGATTGGGCGGGGTTCTTCCCGTTTTCGGAAGAGGTCGGCACCGCTGCTGTTGGGATGGATGGTTCGGTGTCGGACGAGTTGATGAACGAACGACTCCGTGAGTGCAGTGAGCTGCAAGATCCGATCACCATGGCTAAACGCGAGCAACTTGTGGGCTCGCGGATTGATGTGCTTATCGACGGCGACGAAGATGGCGTACTTGTGGGCCGCTCCCACCGCGAAGCTCCAGAGATCGATGGCATCGTACGACTCGATGGCGGTGAATTTGCGCGGCCTGGAGCGATCGTAAATGTGGAGGTCACGTCGTGCGCGGGTACCGACCTGGTCGCCGAAGTTAAAGGGCATGTTTTCGCATGAACGAAAACCGGTCACGCATGAGGTTTGGATCCACCGCGATCGCTACTCCGGCCAACTACGTGACGATCGCGCGCGTGTTGTTCACGGTTCCCACGTTGTACCTGATCGTGCGCGACGGTGCGACGTGGCTGAATTTCCTACTTTGGTTTGGGCTGTCCGCCAGTGACGGTGTCGACGGTTGGATGGCGCGGCGCTCGGGTACGACGAGGTCGGGTGCGTTTCTTGACCCGATGGCCGACAAATTCCTGACAATCGGTGGTTTCATAGCGTTGTACTGGCGCCACGACATTTGGTGGCTTCCAGTCGCACTAATTACCGCCCGCGAAGTCTTTGTATCGGTCTATCGGTCGCTAGCGAGCAAGCGTGGGATATCGCTTCCAGCGCGCCAACTTGGGAAGTGGAAAGCGTTCATTCAAATGATTGCCGTTGGCGTGTATCTGTTGCCGCCATTCGAGAACCTGACAATGTTGAAGCTCGCAACCCTTTGGGTCGCAGTTGCAATTACCATCGTCTCGGCTGCTGACATCGTCATACGCGGTTGGCGCGAAAACGCGCAGGGTGTGTGATGGATGCGTTGTGATGTTCTCGCAATCGGTACCGAACTACTACTCGGACAGATTGTCGATACCAACTCCAGTTGGATAGGTGAACGCCTCGCTGATGTGGGTATTGACACGATGGAACATCGGAAGGTCGGCGACAACCTCGGGCGCATGACGGCAGCGATCAATGAGATGCTGACCAACGCCGACGCGCTCATTGTGTGTGGAGGACTGGGACCGACGCAGGACGACGTCACGCGTGAGGCGATAGCGGCTGCCATGGGCGTAGAACTTGAACGCCGCGAAGATCTTGTCGAGACGATCGCTGCGATGTTCGGTACGCGTGCGGCCAATATGCCTGCGAACAATTTACGGCAAGCCGAAATTCCTGTCGGCGCCGACGCGATTCCAAACCCGATCGGAACAGCACCTGGCGTGCGCGCGGTTATTGATGGTCGCATCATCTACGCCGTACCTGGTGTGCCCTATGAGATGCATCGGATGATCAACGAACAAGTCTTGCCCGATTTGCTGGAGCGTTCGGGCGAGTCGAGTGCGATCGTCAGTCGATCCCTAAAGACATGGGGCGTCTCAGAGTCGGGGCTCGCTGAGATGATCGCTCACCGCGTCGATGTGCAGACGAATCCGACGATCGCATTCCTGGCACGCGGGATAGAGGGACTAGTCGTACGTCTCACTGCGAAGGCAACGACTGATGAAGAGGCGCGGTCGTTGATCGAGAACGAGGAAACTGCGCTACGGGAAGTGATTGGGCATCTTGTGTTTGCGGTGGACGAAGAAACAATGGAACAGGCTGTGCTCGAGAGGTTGGAAGCGCGGGGATGGACGCTTGGAGTTGCAGAGTCGCTCACAGGAGGTCTGATTGGTGCTCGCATTGCTGGCGTTCCGGGCGCGAGCAGGACGTTCCGCGGTTCTGTCGCCTCATACGCATCGGATGTCAAGCGCGAAGTGTTGGGGGTGACAGCCGAAAAGGTTGTGAGCGAAGAATGTGCCCAGCAGATGGCGCAAGGCGCGCGGGGGGTGCTCGGCGCCGATGTTGGAATCGCCGTCACGGGCGTAGCTGGGCCAGACGAGCAAGACGGCCAACCCATAGGAACGGTTTTCTTTGCGATTGCGTTGCCGGGACAACCCGTAGAAGTCATTTCGACGCGACTCCCCGGAGATCGCGAGCGCATCAGGCAGTTCTCGACGATCTCATTACTCAACCTGTTGCGCGTGCGCCTTGACGCGTTGGCGGAACTCGAAGCGTGACATCACTGCATACCGCCTTTCTCGCGATCACTCCGCCGCAAGCGGTGTTGGATGCTGTCGACGGATTGTTAGAACGTTCGACGGATCGACGGTTTGTGTGGACGGCATGGCAACAGTGGCATGTGACGCTGCAGTTCTATGGCCGGGTAGCCAATGCCGAAGCATTGACCGATGCGTTGTTACATTCACTCGCAGAGATTGAAGCCGTCACACTTCGATTGCGTGGCGCTGGCGCGTTCCCGCAACCCGCGAAGGCCGATGTGTTCTGGCTTGGCATGGAAACATCTCTAGAGCTCGTGCGGTTGTATGAAGCCGTGAAGGATGCGAGTGGCGCGTTTGTTGGGGGACGCGATCGGGTGGCATTCCGTCCGCACCTCACGCTTGCGAGAATGCGTCGCGCGACAGATTTGCGTCCTGACGTCGAAGTTCTGGAAGGTGTCGCCGTAGGCCCCCAATGGCTGGCTTCAGAGGTCGTTCTCATCGAGAGCGAGACCGGATCAAAGGGCGCTGTCCACACAGAAGTTTCTCGGATTCCGCTGCGTCTCCCGAAGTAATCGCCGAGGGTCCTTGCATCGAACGGGTGTTCGCTCTAAGGTAAGGGACGTGAAGTTACTTGGTCCAGCACAGCCCATTTACTCCGATCAAATATGACTGTCACACCCCTGCCGTAGGGTCACTGCACGGCACTTCCCCCACCCAATTTCGAAAAGCCGGTACCACCGGTAGACCATGGAGGACACACAATGGATCGTGACAAGGCACTAGAAATGACCCTCGGGCAGATCGAGAAGAACTACGGCAAGGGCGCCATCATGCGTCTCGGCGAACGCGGTCATGTGGGTATCGCTGCGATCCCAACGGGGGCCATAGCGCTCGACCTGGCCCTCGGCATAGGAGGCCTCCCCAGAGGCCGAATAGTCGAGATCTTCGGGCCTGAGTCGTCCGGCAAGTCGACCTTGGCGATGCATGTCGTTGCCGAGGCCCAGCGCAATGGCGGGATCTGCGCCTACATAGACGCAGAGCACGCGATGGACCCGGTTTATGCGAGTGCAATCGGCGTCAATGTCGATGACCTTTTGATCTCCCAGCCCGACACGGGGGAGCAGGCGTTGGAGATTTCCGACATGCTCATTCGTTCAGGCGCACTCGATGTGTTGGTGATTGACTCGGTAGCTGCTCTGGTACCGCGTGCCGAGATCGAAGGCGAAATGGGAGACACGCACGTTGGTCTTCAGGCCCGCCTCATGAGTCAGGCGCTGCGCAAGTTGACAGGAAACCTCAACAAGTCGCGCACTATCGCAATCTTCATCAACCAACTGCGCGAAAAAATCGGTGTGATGTTTGGTTCACCTGAAGTCACCCCTGGTGGGCGAGCGCTCAAGTTCTATTCGTCGGTGCGGCTCGATATTCGGCGTATCGAAGCGATCAAAGACGGCACCGAGATAATGGGAAACCGGACCAGAGTAAAGGTCGTCAAGAACAAGGTGTCGCCGCCGTTCAAGCAAGCCGAGTTCGACATCATGTATGGCAAAGGTATTTCGCGAGAAGGTTCGGTGCTCGACATCGGAGTGGACCTAGGCATCGTCAAGAAGTCGGGTGCTTGGTTTACCTATGAGGGCGAGCAACTAGGCCAGGGCAGAGAGAACGCCAAGCAGTACTTGCTAGACAATGTGAATCTGATGGTCGAGATCTCCGAGAAAGTACATAAGGCCGTCGGCATCGGAGAAGCGGAAGAAATCGATGAGGCCGAGTTCGCAGATGCAGATACAGATGCAGATGCAGATGCTGAGGAGTCAGCAGAGATCACCAACTAGGAGCGAGACGAGCGGTCTCACTTCATGAAGAGGTGAGGCCGCTCATAATCGCTACTGCTCCTGCTATGCCGGCGAACACGAGAACTGCGGGACGCAAGACGTTCGGGTGCAGGCGCGGAGCGACGAAATGACTGATTCCGAGGCCCAGCAACAGCCCCGGAAGCAGAACCAACGTGAACTTGACTTGCTCAAGGGTGAGGTCGCCAGCGACGGTGAGAGCGGTTGCACTGACTAGGGCACCGATGACGAAGCAGACTGCGAGGGTCGCGCGGATTGTGTGCCCTTCGTGGTGTTGGTACAGCAGCGCCATTGGTGGCCCATCGACAGCAGCTGCAGTACCCATCGTTCCTGCGGCAATGCCGCTCGTGAATGCCGTGTGGCGGTTTACATGAACACCACGATGAACTACGGACAAGATCACTCCCGCAATGATCACGACTCCGACGACGGTAGACAGCATCGACTCGGAGACCATTACAAGAATTACAAGTCCGATCAACGTGCCGGGAAGGCGACCAGCCGTAATCCACCGCACCCCGAACCAGTCGATCGCATGGTGCTCCCTGAGAAGCATGGTGATTGTGAGAGGTAGGGAGAGAAGCACCATGGCGCCCGGAACCGATCCTGGCGCCAGTACAGCCATGACCGGCGCCACCATAAGGTTTATGCCGAAGCCAATGGACCCCTGAACAACGGCAGCAGCCACAACGATCGCAATGCAGATTGCAAGGTCCCAGCCAGTTACGTCTAGTGGCACGTAGAAGGTTCCCCTATAGACAACAATTCGCCTGATCCGGACTCGACCATTCGTAAGACTCTATTGGGGTCGTAGAATCCGAAGCCATGCCTAGGCGCTTCTTGATCCGTACGTTCGGTTGCCAGATGAACGAACACGACTCAGAGCGTCTCGCTGAGTTGATGGCTGCCGATGGCCTGGTCGAGACGACCGTGCTCGAAGAAGCCGATGTAGTGATTTTGAACACCTGCTGTGTTCGGGAAAATGCAGACAACAAGCTCTACGGAAATATCGGGCGGTTGAAGGCCCTCAAAGTGACGCGGCCAGACCTGCAGATTGCTGTCGGTGGTTGTCTGGCCCAGAAGGACAGGGACCTCATTGTTGAGCGGGCGGGCCATGTCGATGTCGTTTTTGGAACGCACAACCTCGCGCATGCACCTGCGCTCCTCAACGAAGCACGTAGAACGGGTAAGTCCGTCGTTGAGATTCTCGATGAGCATGAGGCTTATCCGTCGGCGTTGCCTGCCAGGAGAAACGTTGACCACCGGGCTTGGGTGACCATTCAGATCGGCTGCGACAATGCGTGTGCATTCTGCATTGTGCCGATTGTCCGTGGACCGGAAGTGAGTAGACGCCTCGGCGATGTCGTGCACGAGGTTGCAGAACTTGCCGCGAATGGTGTTAGTGAAATCACGTTGCTCGGTCAGAACGTCAATTCGTATGGACGTGATCTTGGGGCAGGCCAGTGGCGTCCGCAGTTTGCGGATCTTCTCCGAGAACTAGACGCCATCGACGGCATACAGCGCATTCGTTTCACGTCTCCGCACCCGAAGGACTTGCGCACGGAGACAATTGCCGCGATGGCCGAATGTCCAAGTGTTTGTGAACATTTGCATTTGCCTTTACAGGCGGGCAGCGATCGCACATTGGCTCGTATGCACCGGGGATATACGGCGGAGCGTTACCTGAATCGCTTGGCTGCAGCGCGCGCTGCGATCCCCGACCTCGCGGTGACCACAGACCTAATTATCGGGTTTCCCGGCGAAACCAACGACGACTTCAAACGCACACTAGAAGTTGTGGAAGAAGCCGCATATGACGCAGCGTACACATTCGTATATTCACCACGCCCGGGCACCCCGGCGGCGGAACTCACCGACGAACTCATCGCTGAAGATGTAATCCGCGAGCGCATGGACCGCCTCACGCAGATCTGTGATCGCGATGCTCTTGCGCGAAGCCAAGCGCGTATCGGTCGAATCGAAGAGGTGTTGGTTGAGGGAACTTCTAAGAAGGATCCCGGAGTGCTCGCCGCCCGTACGCGCCAGAACAAGGTTGTTCATTTCGTGGAGGGCGAAACGGCATTGACTCCCGGGTCATTCGCTCAGGTAGAAATTGTTGATGCGGCTCCGTATTGGTTGAGCGGGGAACTACGGGAAGTCGATTCGGTTCCGGATCGACGCGTACTTATTCCTGTAGCTGCGGGCTGAGGTACGGCCGTTCACTTAGCCCTTGTAGGTCCGACAGCGATCGGCAAATCCGCCGTAGCGATGCGCATCGCCGCCGCGCTTGGCGATATAGAACTTGTATCGCTTGATTCGATGCAGGTCTATCGCGGCATGGATATCGGCACGGCCAAGCCGTCTGCCGCAGACCAGGCCGCCGTTCCACACCACTTGATCGATGTTGTAGATCCATGGGATTCATGGTCTGCGGCGCGCACCCAATCCATAGCGCGCGAGGCGGTGGCAGATATTGAGCAGCGCGGGCTGCGCGCACTGCTTGTGGGGGGAACTGGCCTATACCTGCAGGCAGTGGTCGATCACTTCGATTTTCCTGGCGAAGATCTGGAGTTGCGAGCGTTGCTCGATGCCGAAGTGTCTACCCAATCTGGATTGACTGCGGCGTATGCGCGTTTGCAGGGAGCAGACCCTGTCGCAGCTTCACGGATTGAACCGGGAAACGCGCGGCGAATAGTTCGCGCGCTTGAGGTGATGCAGGTGACAGGTAAACCGTTCTCCGCCCAAGGCGCTGGCGTGGGGGCATATGGAGAGACCGTGTTCCCTGTACGTATCGCGGGCATGTCGGAAACAAGCGAGAACTTGACGGTTCGAATTGCCGCTCGGTTCTCGACGATGAGAGCGGCCGGCCTCGTGGACGAGGTACGGACACTCGCGGAAAATCCAAATGGGTGGTCGCGTGCTGCCCAGCAGGCGATTGGCTACAAAGAAGTGCTTTCACATTTTGCAAAGGGCGGCCTTAGTCTTGACGAGGCGTTCGACCTCGCCGTAAGACGCACGCGCAAATTCGCGCGGAGGCAGCGAGTGTGGTTTAGGCGTGATCCACGCATTGAATGGTTCGACGCCAAAATGGGTGATCTGGAAGCACAGTTGATGGCATTCTGGAGTCGACCATGACGGCTATTCAGATCTCCAAACTTCACGCCACCGGTAACGACTTCATCGTGACGCGCGCCAAGGTTGCTGGTGCCGAGGCCGTGTTGTTGTGCGATAGGCAGCATGGGATCGGAGCGGACGGCCTCCTGCTGCTGGGGCCGGGCGCCGACGGTTCCGACGCAACGATGACCCTGTTCAACGCGGATGGCGGATCTGCCGAGATGAGTGGCAATGGTGCTCGCTGTATTGCATGGGCGGCGCGCCGCGCCGGGTATGGCTCACCAGACCGCTTGATTGTCGACACCGGCGGCGGCAGACGGGCTCTTGATCTTGTGTTGGATGCGCAAGGCGATGTTCGATACGCAACATGCGACATGGGTGCGGTCACGTTTGATCCATCTGTGATTCCACTTGATGCCGCGTCATCGTTCGATCTCATTGCCATAGTCGGTGACGTTGAATACATCGGCGACGCCGCAGGAATAGGTAACCCGCATCTGGTTTTGCTTGTCGAGGATCCGGAGCAAGTGGATGTCACCAATCATGGACCCGTTCTGGAACACGATGTGCGGTTCCCGACGCGAACCAATGTTGAGTTCATTTCTTGCACGCCAGGCGAGGCCAACGCGATTGATATGCGCGTATGGGAGCGCGGTGTCGGTGAAACATTGTCGTGCGGCACGGGCGCTTGTGCGAGCGCGGCGGTCGCGCATCGCCGAGGACTCGTTGGCGATGAAGTGTCGGTGCATGTTCGCGGTGGCGATCTATCGGTCGCCCTTGGCAGCAGGATTCGACTTGGTGGTCCAGTCGTCCACCAGTTCGACCGCGAGATAGATCTTTCGGAACTCCGCGATCGGCGGACGTAGGGGTGGGAGAAGCAACTGGTCGCCTGCGGAAGCGCCTTACCGCGACCGAAACCGACCTAGGAGTAGTTCGCCAAAAAGCTCTGGTGGTTGGAACTGGGGCTGGAACAACTGGGGCGGAAGATGCACAGGCAAGCCTTGAAGAACTTGTATTGCTCGCCGATACAGCGGGTGCAGACGCGGTCGCCTCCGAACTTCAGCGGCGTCCGACGCCAGATCCAGCGACCTACATCGGCAAGGGCAAGGCGGAGGAAATCCGGGAACTCGCTGAGGCGCTCGATGTCGATCTGGTGATTTTTGACGACGAGCTTTCTCCCGCACAACAACGCAATCTTGAAACACTCTTCGAACGCGATGTTGTGGACCGCGTGGCACTCATCCTCGATATTTTTGCCCAACATGCGGTAAGCCAGGAAGGCATGTTGCAGGTCGAGTTGGCTCAATTGCGTTATCGATTGCCTCGGTTGCGGGGCAGGGGAATAACGCTTTCACAACAGGGTGCAGGGATCGCTACCCGTGGCCCGGGTGAGACGCAACTAGAAGTCGACCGCCGCCGCATCCAGCGCAGAATCACCAAGCTCGAACGCGACCTCGTTCGTCTCGGCAAGACGCGGGCAACGCAACGCAAGAGTCGGCAGAAAAGCGGAATGAAAACTGTTGCACTTGTTGGATATACAAACGCTGGCAAGTCGACGTTGCTCAACCGCCTTACCCGAGCAGATGTGTTGGTGGAGGACAGGCTCTTCTCGACCCTGGATCCCACCATTCGTCGTTTGCGGCTCGGTGGCGGAACAACCGTGTTGTGTTCGGACACGGTTGGCTTTGTTCGGAGATTGCCACACCAACTGGTCGAGGCCTTCCGATCGACTCTGGAACAGGTTGCAGAGGTGGACCTCGTTGTCCATCTTGTTGATTCGGGATCATCCGATATCGATGCGCAGTACGACGCAGTCCGGATGGTTCTTCGCGAGATAGGAGCGGATGAACTGCCGTCGATATTGGTGTTCACCAAGTCGGATACGACTGATCCGGCAACAGTGGCCGATTTGCTTCGAAGTAATCCGGAATCGTTGATGCTCTCGGCAAAGTCGGGCGACGGCGTGGCGGAGTTCACCGAACACCTCGAAGAATGCCTGCGCGTTCTAGAGGAAGTTCTAGAGATACGAGTTCCCTACGACAGAGGTGATCTCTTAGCGGCGCTTTATAGGGAAGGCGAAGTGCTCGTAGAAGTCCACGACGAAGAAGGGACACGGGTGCGCGTCCGTCTACCGGTGTCCATCGCGAACCGTTACCGCGAAATAGCGACGTCGGTCTTGCCGGGATAATGGTTACCGCACATACCTAGTGCGCCCGGTAGTCTCGGGGCTATGGCGTCGCAGGAAGGGTTTGTGCCGCCTCCCTATCCCCACGATCGCCTCGACGCGCTTCGTTTGCTCGCCGACACGCTCCCTGGTGGTGTTGTCGACTGCTCAGTCGGCAATCCAATTGACCCGCCTCCTGCCGCGGCCGTGCATGCGATGTCCGCCGCCGCAGCGGGGGCTACCTCGTATCCGCCGACGATCGGCACCGTGGAATTGCGCGAAGCGGCCATCGCATGGATCGGCCGCAAGTTCGGCATTGATACAGACATCGATCAGGTGATGGCGTGCGTGGGAACGAAGGAGGTCGTCGCTTCGTTGCCGCGGTTGTTGAACCTTCGTGACCCGAGCCGCGACACCGTCCTTTACCCCGGCGTTGCATATCCGACGTACGCAATGGGAGCGACCCTGGCCGGTCTGCGGGCGGTTCCTGTCCCGTTGGATGCGTCGTGGCACATGGATCTTTCGAAGGTAAGCGAATCCGATGCCTCACGCGCGCTGTTGCTTTGGACGAATAGTCCGGGGAACCCTACGGCCGCCGTGTCAGACGGAAACCGGATTTCCGCCGAGGTCGTGTGGGCGCGGGAGCATGAGATCGTTCTTGTGGCGGATGAGTGTTACGCAGAATTCGCAGGCAGCGCGCCGACCACGGCACTCGATACCGAATCGACCGGCGTGCTTTGCATCCACTCGCTCTCGAAGCGATCGAATATGGCGGGGTTCCGCGTCGGGTTCGTTGTTGGCGATCGTGCGCTTGTCCAATATCTAGGCGAGGTGCGTAAACACGCCGGATTGATGCTTCCCGCCCCGGCACAAGCGGCCGCGGCAGCAGCGCTCAACGATGACGAACACGTCGCTCTGCAGTACGGGCGTTACGCCGAACGCCGCGCTTACATGCTCGCTGGCCTTGAAGCGCATGGACTAGTTCATGACGGGGGACCGGCGCCCTTCTACCTCTGGTTGCGCGCAGGTGGTGCACCGGACGACGGCTGGGAAATCGCCGCCCGTTTGGCTGAAACAGGGATACTCGTGGCCCCTGGCGGACTTTATGGCCCAGCAGGTGCAGACCATGTTCGCCTCGCACTAACGCAACCACTCGATCGACTTGTGCTGGCGATGGAACGGTTAGATGCATCCGGGACCCGCGCTTGAATATCGGTGCTCGGGGTACGTGGCCGCGTAGCCTGGCTGACTATGGCTGATCTCGAAGCGCAAATCAACGAGTTGTGGGAAAAGCGCGACGACATCGGCAAGGGAATCGATACTGCCGACTCCGCGGCCGTTGTTCGTCAAGCGATCGATCTTCTAGACCGGGGCGAAGTGCGGGTAGCCGAATTAATCGACGGCGAAGTAGTCGTGCATCAGTGGGCGAAGTTGGCGATCCTGTTGTTGTTCCGCACAACCGAAATGGCCGTGTCGGAAGTCGGGCCGTTCGAGTACAGGGACAAGATCCCGTTGAAGCGGAACTTCGAAGCGGCGGGCGTGCGGGTTGTGCCGGGTGCGTCTGCGCGTTGGGGCGCCTATTTGGCTCCCGGCGTAGTCATGATGCCCAGTTACGTGAACATCGGAGCGTTTGTCGGCGCCGACACGATGGTCGACACATGGGCCACGGTTGGATCGTGTGCCCAAATCGGTGCGCGTGTGCACCTATCGGGCGGTGTCGGAATTGGCGGCGTCCTCGAACCACCGCAGGCGGCACCGATCATTGTCGGCGACGATGCGTTCATTGGGTCTCGGTCGATGGTTGTCGACGGCGCCCGCGTTGGAACGGGGGCGGTACTTGGCGCAGGCACGATTCTTTCTGGCAGCGTGCCTGTGATCGATGCTGAGACTGGGGTGGAATTGAGCAGGGGAGTGGTACCGGATTGGTCTGTCTGCGTGACTGCGATGCGGCCGCGACAATTCCCCGGCGGCGAATTCGGTCTGCCCTGTGCACTCGTTATCAAACGATTGACTCCCGGTGAACGCCACGACAAGGCACAGCTAAATAGCATCCTGCGTGAAGGCGGTGTGACTACGTGACCACCGCGCTCGATCTCCTCGCACTCACCGAGGAACTCTGCGCGGTTCGATCCGAGAGTCACAAAGAGAAGGCGGTCACAGATCTCGTAGAGGCGAAGATACGCGAGAGCGCGCCGTCCTTGCGCGTCGACAGGTTTGGCGACAACATCGTCGTGCGCACCGAACACGGTCTTGAGAAGCGTGTCGTGCTTGGCGGGCACTTGGATACGGTCCCAGCGAATGGCAATGCGGTGCCTCGGATCGATGGAGATGTTCTTCATGGCCTTGGATCTGCGGACATGAAGGGTGGGTTGGCCGTAATGCTTGCGCTTGCGCAAGACCTTGAAGCCATGCAAGCAACGGCGCGATTCGACACCACGTTGGTGTTCTATGTTGCAGAGGAGGTCGCAGAAGAGTTCAATGGATTGCGACACTTGTTTCTCGAACGGCCGGCGTGGGTCGCGGGTGAATTGGCAGTCCTGTTGGAACCGACCGGTGCCTGGGTAGAAGCGGGGTGCCAAGGTACGTTGCACCTACGCGCAACGTTCAAAGGCGAGCGCGCACATTCCGCCCGGCCTTGGATGGGCGTGAATGCGATCCACCGGATGTCCGATGTTTTGGCGTGCATTGCTGCCCATGCTGCCGACACGGTGGACGTAGACGGCTTGGCATACAGGGAGTCACTGGAGGTTGTGCGCGTTGATGGGGGAGTGGCAAACAATGTCATCCCAGATCATGCAACGCTCATCGTGAACAGGCGCTTCGCTCCGTGTTACACGGTCGATGAAGCGACCGAACAGGTAATTGCGTTGCTCGATGGTGCCGACGAAGTTGAAGTGCTCAACGCATCACCCGCCGCTCCACCGAATCTTTGGGATCCGTTAATCGCCGAGTTCATAGGCAAGTTCGACCTGGGTGTGCGCCCGAAACTCGGATGGACTGATGTTGCGCGTTTTACCGCTGCGGGAATACCAGCCCTCAACTTTGGCCCGGGTGATCCGACTGTTGCCCATGCAGCGAATGAATGCGTTACCGGCGAATCTCTAGAAAGTTGTTACGCCGTGCTCGGCAGTTTCATCGGAGCCATTTAAAACAAACCGCATTCGACAGGCCCCTACCCATTCGCCGTTTGTCGTGTAGCGCACCGCCCCTGTGCATCATGCGACAAGCGCTCGATGTGAAAGTTGGGTGGGTTAGCGGATGACTGGGAAGGCCCTGTCGTCGAGCGCACGAGGCCGGAGACGCCGAGTGTGATGAGGCTGATTCTTGCAGGGACAGGCATTGGCTAGTTATAGCCGACGCAAAACCGTGACGACTTTTCCGTAGATGGTGATTTCTGACGGATCAAACACCATGTCGACCAGTACTGAGTTGGCTGGCCTCAAGACGATCTTGCCGTTTTGCTTGAGGAAGGTCTTGACGGTCGCTTCATCGCCTGGGATACCCGCTACGACGATGTCGCCGTTGTCGGCCGATGGCTGCTGACGCACGACCACGAAGTCGCGGTCAAAGATGCCAGCTTCAATCATGGAGTCGCCGCGCACCCGGAGCATGAACAGTTGCCCGTCGCCCGTCAGGTCCTCGGGGAGGGGGTAGGACTCTTCAATGTTTTCTGCCGCGAGAACCCCGGTGCCAGCGGCCACATCACCGATTAGCGGCACGTGGCGTACTGGACGTCGGTCTACGACTGCACCGGAACTGGGCTCGAAGCAGATCTCGATAGCTCGAGGTTTGGAGGGGTCACGCTTGAGGAAACCCTTGGCTTCTAGCCCAGCCAAATGGGCATGGACGGTGGAACTCGATGAGAGCCCGATTGCCTCACCGATTTCTCGGACGCTGGGCGGGTAGCCCCTGCGGCGCACCTCTTCATCGATGAATTCGAGCACCTGGCGTTGGCGTGGGGTGAGCGAACTCTGCGGAATTGTGGGCGCTTTTGGTTGCTTGCGGGAGTTGGGCATGGAGTCAAGATAGCACGATCAGGCGTTCGGGGCAAACATTTGTTCGGGAATACTATTGACGGGAACGGATGTTCGTGTTTATCGTATTGAACGAACGGGTGTTCGGGCACTTAGAAGCCTATTAGGAGACACCCGATCAGAACCGCTCAGTCCTAGCGGTGCAGGAGTGACTGTCACACCCCCGTGGTTCCATGCTCTATAGAACTTCCCCCAAGGAGATCCAAATGCTTGCCATCATGTCCACACCTCAATCAGCCGAGCAGAAGCGCTTCGCGGCATCTTCGGTTCCGGTCCCAACGGGGGTGCCTGCTGCTACGCGCCGGGTACACCTGCAAATTGTTGGGGACTGTGGATCCGACCTGAATGCAGCCCCCATCGCCCAGCGCATCCAGAGGCCCAGTGCTGCGACCTTCACGCGTCGCCGCATAGCGGTCGTGGTGGGCATTGCGTTGGCGGTCTTCATGATGGGTCGGGTAGGAGCGGCGCTCGGGAGCTCATCCCCCTTTGCCTCCGAGCGCCGCCCGTCCGTTGTGAAACACCTAGTCGCGCCCGGCGACACGCTGTGGACGGTTGCTAATAAAATCGCGCCACACGAAGATCCTCGTCTCGTGGTCGATGCGCTCGCAGATGTCCGCGGCACATCGCCCCTAATGCCAGGCGAGGTCCTTAGCTGGCAACATTGACCGCCGTCGGTTCACCGGGCGAGCCGCTGACCTTGCGGAGGGCTACGGTGGCGACGTGCTTTGCCCTTACTGTTCTGAGGTCGAGGACAAGGTCATTGACTCGCGTATGGCCGATGGCGGCAAGGCCATTCGGCGTCGCCGGGAGTGCCTCGTATGCGAGCGCCGATTCACAACATACGAGCGGCTTGATCCGCTGCCGCTCCAAGTAGTCAAACGCGGCGGCGAGTCAGAAGGTTTCGATCGCGAGAAGCTTGCGCGGGGGATCGCGCAGGCCGTCGCAGGTAGCGCTATCGACACAGTGACGGTGGATGCACTTGCGGTAGAGATCGAAGAACAATTGCGAGAGACGGGTCCAGAAGTGTCTAGCGAGATGGTTGGCCTTGCGGTACTTGATCGCCTGAGGGTCCTAGATCCGATTGCGTACCTACGCTTCGCGTCTGTTTACAAGGGCTTCGAGGACATTTCAGACTTCGAGGCCGAGGTATCGGATCTGCAAAAAAGCACCGCTCCAAAAACGCGTTCTCGGGCACGGTCTTGAGTTCTGCAAGGCCTGCCGGGTTCCATGACGCGAGCGTTGCCGCAGGTCCGAGGGTTATCGCGCCTGACGCGCCGCTTAACGTTGACAAGGGGGAACTTCAGTGGTGTAATTCACTACCTGTCGCGGTTACGCAACGAGCAACCACAAGATGTTGTGGTTTATGACAGAAGACATCAGAAACAACTAAATACGGCGCCGGGGGGCAGATCGCACCGAGAACCGTGATTGTGCACGCGAAATATTGGGAAATAGGACGAACGGAGAGCACTTATGTCGATGGCGCCGGAGCAACTAGGGATAGGGATACGCCGCTTTTACACCAGCGAGGCGAATCATCCCTATGAGTCCGTGGAGTGGGAGAAGCGCGATGCGCGCATCCAGAACTTCAAGGACGGCACCGACGCTTTCTTTCAGGCCGACGTCGAGTTCCCCAAAGCGTGGTCAATCAATGCCACCAACATCGTCGCTCAAAAGTATTTCCGCGGCACGCTCGGCACGTCTGAACGCGAGTGGTCGCTGCGTCAGGTCATTGACCGCGTAGCCGACACGATTACCGACTGGGGGATGCGTGACGGATACTTCATCGGTGACGAAGAAGCCGAAGCTTTCCGCAACGAGTT
Organism: Bifidobacterium breve; assembly: GCA_945865605.1. Taxonomy (GTDB): domain Bacteria; phylum Actinomycetota; class Acidimicrobiia; order IMCC26256; family JAENVU01; genus SHUZ01. Next base: position 29,457 of record CAMBEL010000011.1, on the reverse strand, counting down.
GAAGCACATACTCGTCAATCAGCACGCAGCGTTTAACTCGCCGGTGTGGTTCAACATCGGCGTGAAGAATGTGCCTCAGCAAGCATCGGCGTGTTTCATTCTTGCCGTTGAAGACACCATGGACGGGATCCTCAACTGGTACCGCGAAGAGGGCACCATCTTCAAGGGTGGCTCAGGGTCCGGTATCAACCTGTCCAACATCAGGTCGAGTGAAGAAGGTCTCAAGGGCGGCGGCACTGCAAGCGGTCCAGTGAGTTTTATGCGTGGAGCGGACTCGTCGGCGGGAACGATCAAGAGCGGTGGCAAGACCCGTCGCGCCGCCAAGATGGTCATCCTCAATTCTGACCACCCCGACATTGAAGAGTTCATCTGGTGCAAGGCCATCGAAGAACGCAAGGCCCACGCGCTCAAAGATGCCGGATTCGACATGGACCTCGACGGCAAGGACAGTCACTCGATCCAGTATCAAAACGCGAACAACTCTGTGCGAGTGACCGACGAATTCATGCAGGCGGTCGTTGACGACAAGGACTGGTCTCTGAACTCGGTAACAACTGGTGAACCAATTCGGACCGTGCGCGCCCGTGAGTTGATGCGTCAGATCTCGATGGCGACATGGGAATGCGCGGACCCAGGAATGCAGTTCGACACCACTGTGAACCGCTGGCACACAGCGCCAAACACGGGGCGCATCAACGCCTCTAACCCGTGCAGCGAATACATGCACCTCGATAACTCGGCGTGCAATCTCGCAAGCATCAACCTGATGAAGTACCTAAACGATGACGGCACCTTCGACGTAGATGCATACCGCCACACCATCGAAGTCGTCTTTACAGCCCAAGAGATCCTCGTAGGTAACGCCGACTACCCGACACCAGCGATTGCCGAAACGACCAGGCAGTTCCGCCAGCTCGGCCTCGGTTACGCGAACCTAGGCGCTTTGCTGATGGCGCAGGGATTGCCCTACGACTCAGAGGACGGACGTGCTTGGGCGGCTTCGCTAACGGCGCTAATGACAGGGCACGCCTATGCAACAAGCGCGCGCACTGCAAGCCGGATGGGTCCCTTTTCGGGATATGCCGACAACGCAGATGCAATGTTGAACGTGTTGCGCATGCATCGCGCCGAAGCGGCAAACATCGACGAAGAACGTGTACCGCCAGAGGTGTTGTCTGCAGCACAACGTGCGTGGGACGACGCCGTGGAACTCGGTGAGCAATACGGCGTGCGTAACTCACAAGCCACCGTATTGGCACCTACTGGAACTATAGGTTTGATGATGGACTGTGACACCACAGGCATCGAACCAGACCTCGCACTTACGAAGGCGAAGAAGTTGGTCGGTGGCGGAACAATGTTCATTGTGAACAAGACTGTTCAACGAGCATTGCGAAGCCTCGGATACTCCGAAGCTCAGGTCGACGCCATCGCTCTATACATCGACGAGAACAAGACGATTGTCGGCGCACCCGGATTCAACCCCGAACACCTGCCGGTCTTCGCGTGTTCGATGGGTGACAACATCATTCACTACATGGGCCACGTAACGATGATGGGTGCAGTGCAACCGTTCATCTCGGGGGCCATTTCGAAGACCGTGAACATGCCACAAGAAGTCACCGTCGACGAGATTGAAGAACTCCACATCGCGTCATGGCGTCTTGGCATCAAGGCAGTTGCTATCTACCGCGACAACTGCAAAGTTGGTCAACCGCTGTCGACCCAAAAGAAGGTTGGCACCGACGCGCCGATTGGTGAAATAATTGAGTCGAGTCCCGGTCGGATTGTCGAACGGATTGTCGAACACGTGATTGTGCAGGAGCCAGTACGTCAGAAGTTGCCGCGGGTGCGGCGGTCCAAGACGTTCTCATTCCGTGTGGCCGACTGCCACGGGTACGCAACCGTCGGTGAGTTCGAAGACGGCCGAGCCGGAGAAGTGTTCCTAAAGGTTGCCAAGCAGGGTTCCACGCTTGCAGGCATTATGGATGCGTTCGCAATTTCGATCAGCCTCGGGTTGCAGTACGGAGTGCCGCTGAAGGCGTTCGTCGAGAAGTTCACGAATATGCGCTTCGAACCGGCCGGCATGACAGACGACCCAGACCTGCGGTTCGCGACGAGCCTTGCCGATTACATATTCAGGCGTCTCGCTGTCGAGTACTTGCCAGAAGACGTACGTCACGACTTGGGCATCCTCACCGTGGGGGAGCGCCTACAGCCAACGCTTCCGGGTGTTGAGGAAGCAGCAGCGGTATCCGGGTTTGACATGTTGCCGATGGAGGACCGTGCGCCATCGGACGCCTCCGCACCGCCGCCAGCACAACCGACCGTGCCAATCCAGGCGCGAGACACAGTGCTTTGTTACGTGTGTGGTGACATCATGCAGCGTGCAGGTTCCTGCTACGCCTGTCCATCGTGTGGAACCACGAGCGGTTGCTCGTAGGTGGCGGACCCGAGCGGGAATCCGCTACGAGGAACCGGAACTCCAATGCGGTCGGCGGCGCGGTACGTCGGCGATCGCATCGTCTCCCGGTGAACCCTGACGAACGCCTCGAGTCGGCACTCAGTGCGCCGCCGCGAGTGCCCCGAGACATCTCGCTGTTCACCTCAGGTACCTTGTTTGGTGAGCCTGGTATATACCCCCAAGGAACAGCGATGCGACCAGCGCCGGGGCCTCCACCCGGCGACGCGCAGGTCCGCGCGCTCCTAGGGGCGTTCCTAGCGGCGCACCACGGCGCAGATTCCAAAGGCCTAGAGCGCGCATGGTCGCACTTCGAATCGCTCTCCGATCGGATCCCCGATGCCGGCGTGCGAGCTGGACTTGCCGCGTTGGTCGGAACCGCGGGCGAGCCTGCCCTGGAACACTTCGTGGCGGGAACGGGCCCAGTCTCGAGCGTCCGGTACGGCAGTCCGATCACGCCAGGACGAGTCGTCGGTCCAGCCGGAAATGGTGACGACCCGGCGGCGCGCGTCGTCAATGAACGGTACCGGTCCGAGCACTTCGCGCTGCTCGCGCCCTCGCTCGTGCACGGTCTCTGCTGGACCGGCCCTGGAGCCGGCCACGCAGAAGAAGCTGCGTTGCACGCTGTTTTAGCTCTTGTGCACATGCAGTTGCTTGCTCGCACTCCCGCGATCGCACTCCTCGGCACCGAACTCGCACGTCGGCAGAACTCCCTCGCAATCACACTGTGCAACTCGCGACATCCGGGTGAGGCGCGGATCTCGGTGTGCGCACCGGACGGCCCGGGCACGATCCCCGGCGGCAATCCCGCCATGCAGACCTCCGACTTCTGGTCGGTGCCGTTTGCTTCGCCGAGCGCCGACGGCGAACCGATAGGCGAACCAGCTAGGGCGGTCCTCTCGGGTCTGGCCGACTCGGGCGGCGTGCAACAGCACGGCTTTTACGACGACGTACTCGGGGAGTGGCTCAGCCTGCATCTCGGCCGGGGCGCACTCCCGTTGGCTGTCCAGGCGAGGGCCGCGACGGCGCTCGGGTTAGTCGACTCGGTCGCTTCCGCGAAGGACGCGTGATGCTCCACCGGATTGGTCGCCTCGGACGAGAGACAGGGGGCTCGAACCAAGGGTGGGGCGTCGTCGCGATCATGGCGCTCGTAAACCTCGTCGTCTGTGTCGACTACTTGGGCGTCTCGGTGCTCCTGCCGAAGATCGGTGAAGACCTCGGCGCCGGGACGAGTGGGCTCGTCTGGATGACGAACGCCTACTTCCTGATGCTCGTCGCTCCGCTTGTGGGGGCGGGCAGACTTGCCGACGCGGTGGGGCATCGGCGACTGACGATGATCGGACTCGCGATGTTCGTCATCGGATCGGTGACCGCGGTGTTTGCGCGCGACATCGGGGTTCTGGTCGCGGCTCGATCAATGGTGGGCCTCGCTGTTGCCGCACTGACGGCAACGGGTCTCGCGATTGTGAGCGATGCCCTTCCGGCCGAAAAGAGGGGACGCGCGATTGGTATCTGGGCTGCCATCGGCGCAGTCGGATCCGCCTTGGGGCCATTCCTTGCAGGAGCCGTCGCGCTGAAGCTTGACTGGCGAGCGTTCTTCGTACTGACCACTTTGGGCGCGCTCGTTGCACTGGTTCTCACATGCGTGTTCATCCGCGAAAGTGCGAGGGGCGTAGGGCGATTCCGTGATCTCCCGCTGGCCTCGGTCGGCCTGCTCACGGCCGGCCTCGCACTCGCGGCGTTCGGGCTCATCCAAGGACCGCAATGGGGTTGGACGGCAACATCGGTGCTCGTGGCTCTCGTCGCAGGAGCAGTGCTGCTCGTCGCTTTCTGGCGTGTCGATCGCAACTCCGCTGACCCCTTGGTCGATCCCGAGGTACTGCGGATGAGCGCCTTCCGGGGAGCAGCGACCGTCGCGTTCATCGGAAACTTCGCGTTCGCAACCATGACTTTCTTCGTGTCCCTTTATCTCCAGCGGGTGCTCGATCTTGATCCGGGGATGGTTGGCCTCATCTTCCTCGCGTTGACGGTCCCGTTGATCCTGGTGTCCCCCGCTGCTGGGTACCTGGTCGAACGGGTCTGGTCGGGCCTCCTAATGGTGATCGGTCTGCTGCTCGTCGCGGCGTCGTTCCTCGTGTTAGCGAATCTTGGACTCACCGCAGCGCCATTGCTGATTGCTGCAGGGCTTCTTCTCTCTGGGTGCGGTCAAGGCCTGATTTACAACGTGTCCGACGTTGTGGGTATGGAAGCGTTGCCGGCCCAGAAGTCGGGCATCGCCTCGGGGCTGATCAACGGGATACGACAACTCGGGAGCTTGGTCGGCCTTGCCATCGCTGAGGCCCTCTTCATCTCGGTGTACAGAGATGGCACGGGCACCGCCTCGGAAAACTTCGTCGCCGCGCTCGGTCCGACCATGTTGTTGGTTGTCTTCGTCGCGCTGGCGGGGATCATCCCGGCCCTCTTAGTCCCTAAGTTCCGAAGCGGTCGAGCGCGCCAGGACTCGTGAGATCCGCCTTCGGCGCGATCGAGAAGCGTTCGCGAAGCGCGTCTACCGGTTCGCCGGCGAGTGCGAAGTGATCGATACCACCGAGCACGTCGACGGTGCATCTGGTACCTCGTTGGAGCGCATCGGCGAAGCGCGTGGTGGCCCCAGGATCGGCGAGCGTGTCGGCGCGAGCGATTGTGACCTTCTTGCCAGCGACATGGTGAATCGACGCGTTCTGGAAAAGACCGAGTGTTAGGACCAGTTGGGAGAAGGCCTTGGGGTCGTCGGACGAGGTGTCGATGAATGCGAAGACGTCGATTTCGCCTTCTGGATCGGTTGGATAGTCCGCGAGGATGTGCACGAAGTCGTGGTGGGCACCGATTTCGCCGATGCCGTGGCGTTCCCCGGGCAACGGAAAGTTATGCGTCCGGTAGAACTCATAGGTCATGCGACCGAGGGTTCCCTCCGGATGGTCACCGAGTGACTGCCACTTGGTCGCGATCTTCTGGTCCCCGCGGATCGCGGTGTAGGCGAGTTTGGAACGCAGCATCTCCCAGAAGTGGCCGTGGAACAGCTCGTGGCGGAGTTCGGCCGTGTAGTAGCTGTTGCGCATGATGTCGGCATACATTGTCGCGAGATGGTCGTTTGCGAGCCTTCGGCCAACATTGACCATCGGGTCCTTGACATCGAGGGCGTTGGCATAACGCTGGACCTGGGCGACGACTTCGGGTCTTGTGGGGTGATCGAGGAGTTCCAGTACGACCATCAACTGCACGAGACGTGCGCGCGCTGGATGCCAGGGTAGCGCCTCTGCGGTAGCCGCCGGATCGAGCGGTGTGAGGGATTTGACGTCGAGATCCGCGTGAAAGGCCACTCGGGCCAGCCGGTCGAGCAGGTCGAGCGCGAGGTCGCTCGGGCCGCTGCCAACGGACACGCTGCCGAGTGCAGCCCGCAGGAAGGGCTCGACCCGATCGGGGGGGATGTGCTGCTGGCGGCTCACTACCCATGTTCCGGCGGGAATGGATGCACCAAGTTGAACTCGTTGCCTTCGGGATCGGCCATGACGCGGTGCTCCTCGCCGGGCCGGAATCGCACGATCCGTACGAGGCTGCCGCCGAGCGCTACGACCTGGTCTGTGGCGACATCGAGATCCTCGATCTCCACGTCGATTCGGATTCGCGTTGGCACATGGTCCGCAGAGTCGATTGGCTGGAATGCCATCAACGATCCGCGCTGACCAGGCCACAACTCGAGCCACCCTGGGACTTGTTCGGCGACGCCCACCCCGAGCAACAGACGCCAAAACGTGGCGAGGCGTTCGGGGTCGACGGCGTCGACAATGACTCCGCGCAACCATCCGACCGGTTGGATGTTCGCAGAGGCTTCTTGGTTTTGCGAAGGGCTGGTATCTGTCATTCGTCCATCGTAGGAGAACCGGTCACGAAGTCCACCAAACGCTCAACCGCTTCGACAAGCGGTTGTTCGAGGTCTCCCCAATTATTTACCGATCCGAGCACGACTCGCCAGAATTCCTTTGGGTCTCCCACGCCTAGTTGCGCACACACTCCTTCTTTCCATGACCTGCCCATAGGTATATCGGGCCACGCGGGAATACCAACACTCTTTGGCCGAACTGCAGCCCATACATCGACGTACGGTGTTCCGGTCACGAGCACGTTTGGGTCGGCAATCGACGCGGCGATGCGCGACTCCTTGCTACCGGGAACCAAGTGATCTACAAGAATTCCAAGCCGACGGCCAGGCCCCGGGCCGAAAGCAGCAACAGCATCACTCAACTCGTCAATCCCGTCTAGGCGCTCGACAACCACCCCCTCTACGCGCAGGTCGTCGCCCCATACCTTTTCAATTAGTTCCGCGTCGTGGACGCCCTCCACCCAGATGCGACTGTCACGCGCAACGCGCGCTGTTGCACCTTGAACCGCGCGGCTCCCGGACGCAGTGCGCGCGTCGCTAAGCGTGCCTCCACGCAGGTCCGGGCCCGCGTCGGCCGCTTCTCCTTCATGCGACTTGGACGCGTTCGGGATCAAGCGCACCGCGCGACCGTCCACCGCAAAGGTTCCGTGCCCATACTTCCACGACCGCTCGTCGCCAGTGATTCCGCGCAGAATAACGAGTCCATCATCGAACGAAACCAAGTTGCCTACAAACCCGCTAGAGCGATGGAGAATGCGCAAGCCAACAACAGCCTCGACGGCGGGAAGCGAAGCTGCGATGCGTTCCGCAGGATCGACAGGCCCACCAAGAATTCCGCCTGGATGTCGATGAAACATCGAATGCAACCTATGTGCGCAATCGTTGAGGGCGGGGGATGGTGACCTGGCTGCGCATCGCATGATCGGCGTGGCGGGCACTATGCGCGGAGTGCTAGAACCCTCCCATGATTTCTTTCGCATCAATTCAGGAACTGCTCGGCGCCGCAGGCACATCGACCGGCACGACGGAGTGGACAACGCTCAGTCAAGAACGCATCAATGGGTTCGCCGAAGCCACGGGCGACAATCAATGGATCCATGTCGATATAGAGAAGGCGAAGGCCGGTCCATTCGGCAACACGATCGCGCACGGTTACCTCACATTGTCGTTGTGCGCGCCGTTCCTCGGTGAACTTGTGCATGTCGGTGGGATCTCGATGGGCATCAACTACGGAATAGACAAGGCGCGCTTCATTGCGCCGGTGATAGCCGGTTCCCGCGTGCGCGCGTCTGGTGAGATCGTGTCGGTGACTGAAGTACCAGGAGGGGCGCAAGCCGTGATTCGGTTGACAATCGAACTTGAAGGCTCCGCGAAACCTGCCGCAGTTGTAGACACGGTGTCGCGCTTCCTCGCTTGACGGGGGACGGGTTCAGTTGGCCACCTAGACATTGCGAGCGTTTGTCGCAGAATGCACCGTGGCGGCGCGCTCGACGCAAAGGCGCCCCAATGGATGGTGGGTGGGTTATGGCAGTGGAGTTTCCCCCTGTCCCGCGGCGACCTCTTTTAGGAACGCGAACGCCACACCGGGGTCTACTACTCGCCGCATAGGAGGCAGCGCGTCTAGCAGCACCTGCCTGTAACCAGCGGTTGCGAGGCGTCGGTCCAGAACTGCGACCACGCCGCGATCGGTGCGCGTCCGAATGAGGCGCCCTGCACCCTGTGCAAGCACAAGCGCGGCAGCCGGCAAATCGATATCACGAAACCCGTTTCCGCCCTCGCGTTCCGCTTCTTCCCTGCGAGCGATGGAGAGCGGATCGTCGGGGCGACTGAATGGGAGGCGATCGATAACAACGAGAACACACGCGGTACCGGGAATATCTACGCCCATCCAGAAACTTCGTGTGGCCACAAGTACCGAAGTCTCTTCCGTGCTGAACCGCTCTAAGAGTTCCGACTTCGATGACTCGCCCTGTACCAATAGTGGATGGGTCTCCGTGCCGTCAGCAGCGCGCAGACCCGCAGAGATCCGCGTTACCGCTGCGCGCGATGTGCATAGAACCAGTGCTCTACCGCCAGCGGCCTCGACGAGCTTGCGAACTTCATCTGTCGCCGCGTCGGGCCATGCTGGATCCTTCGGCTCCGGCAGGTGCTTGGCCACATAGAGCATGGATTGTTCCGCAAAGTCGAACGGCGAGTCAACGCGCATCGCTACGTAACCCGTTCCTGGATTCGGTCCATCCCCGTCCCCGCCGGTCGGATCTCCGCGGTCGGGGGGAACCTTGCCGTTGGCATCAGCCACGCCGGGATCGGCTTCCGGATCAAGTCCGAGCCTCAACGTCAACGGAGCGAACCTTTTGCCAGAGCCAAGCGTGGCGGACAGCAAGACCGTTGGAACTTGGGTGAACAACCGACTCGATAGCGCGCCGGCAACGGAGACCGGCGAAATACACAGTGAACCGTGTTCTTGCCACACGACATCTCCATCGATAGGAGCCTGCGCGCGCCGCAATGCTTCAAGACGAGATGTGGCCAGTTGGGTGGTCTCTAGCGCACCCGCAGGATCAGACGCACTTTCTATTTTTGGTAATGCGGTCGCGAGGCGTTCTGCCGCTGAACCGAGCGCGTCCGCAAGCGCACCAGATGTGGAGTCGAGCCGCCCTTCAACTCCCTCCAACGCGCGCTCTAACGCATCAGCGGCCGCGTTGAGGGCAGCGGTATCGCCGCGCGGCACTCCGACAGCCGCCATCCTTCCCGCGAGTTGACGCAATCCAAGCGGTGCAATGTCTAGACCGAACGCGTCGGTGGCGACATCGGCCAGGCCATGCGCTTCGTCAAATACAACCGCATCATGTTTAGGAAGAACGTTGCCTCCCGACGCTAGGTGGGCGCAATAGAGGGCGTGGTTAACCACGAGCAAATCGGCAGCAGTTGCACGGTCACGCGCGAGTTCGGCAAAACAGTCTTCGCCGTCGGAGCACTTGGTTCTGCCTGGACACTCGCGTGAAGTGGAACTCGCAGCGCGGCGCGATCGGTCGGCCACGCTGACCTCGGTGAAGTCACCAGTTTTGGTAGTAGTTGCGAATTCCGTAAGTAGCTCTATATCTGCATCGAAACTTGGCCCAGGTCGTTCATCGAAGAGAGCACTGCCGTCTTTTGCGCGGCGCAACTTTGATAGGCAGAGGTATTGCGAGCGTCCCTTTAGAAGCGCTGCGGTCATGTTGCCGCCGCCGTTCGCCTGGAGATGCGGAATGTCTTTAGTCCAGAGTTGGTCTTGCAACGTGAGAGTTGCCGTAGCGACCACAACGCGTTTCCCCGAAGCGGCAGCTGCAGCGAGATATGCGAGGCTCTTCCCTGATCCTGTAGGCGCCTCTGCAGCAAGGTGGTGACCCGTGGCGAACGCGTCGGCAATGGCAAGGCACAGGTCGCGTTGGCCTGCGCGGTCGTCGCCCCCAAGTGCAATGACACATTGATTCAGCAGAGGTATCGCGGTCACTTGGTTGTCAGCTGGGTTGTCAGCCGCGATAGTCATGGGTTCCTCATCCGGCGGCGAGGGTACGCCGTAGGGCCGACGTTTCTCCGCAGTCCACTAGTTGCACGAGCCACATTCACAACACCAGCCACACCAGTCACGGATCAACAGCGTTCTGGCACGATCGTGTAAGAAAAGGCCTAGGAAATCCACGTTTTTCGGAGCGGAACGTGCAAGGCTGCAAAACAGCCAATCGGCGTCCTGTCCTCATACAAAAGGAGCATCCGTGAACCGGACCGAGCTCATCAATGCGCTTGCCGAGAAAACAGAGACTGACAAGAAGACTGCAACAGCCTTCTTAGCGGCCTTTACCGAAGTAGTCACCGAAAGCGTTTCCAAGGGTGACCCAGTCGCCATCAGTGGCTTCGCCAAGTTCGCCAAGGTCTTCCGCCCGGAACGCCAGGGTCGCAACCCAGCGACAGGGGAAACGATCACAATCAAGGCCTCTAATAAGGTCCGCATTACACCGCTCAAGGCCTTCAAGGATGCAGTCCTAGCGAGCAAGTAATCCCTGCCCACTTCGGGCGATAGCAATCTCAACGGAAGGGCCTTCGGGCCCTTCCGTCGCGTCTGAGAGGATTCACATATGGCAATGCTCGATGGTGAGTTGGCGATAGTGACCGGTGGTGCGTCGGGCATTGGCCTCGCAACAGTGCGGCGCATGGCCCAAGAAGGCGCCAAGGTCGCGGTGTTAGATATCGATGGCGAAGGTGCGCGCGCAGTCGCCGCCGAAATTGGTGGTTTCGCGATCGAAGCCGATGTTTCGGATCCCGAAGCGTGTTCTGAAGCGATTGGCGAGATGGCGGACGCCCTCGGAGGTCTGACGGTGTTGTTCAACAACGCGGGAGTTGGCAATGCGATGCCTCTGCATAAATACCCAGACGCCGAGTGGCAACGACTCATCGGCGTGAACCTCACCGGTACGTTCAACTGCATTCGCGCGGCCGTTCCGTTGATGCGTGACCGCGGTGGAAGCATCGTGAACCATGCTTCGGTCTCCGGTGTCCGCCCGACGCGTTTTGAAGGCCCTTACTCGGCAGCCAAAGCCGGCGTGATTTCTCTAACGATGGACGCCGCACTCGAGTACGCGCCTTTCATTCGCGTGAACTGCGTTTCGCCAGGACTGATTGAGACGCCGCTTACTGCGGGAGTGCTTTCGGCAAAAGGACTTCGGAGCGTTGTCGAGGAAGCAACGCCCTTGGGTCGAGTCGGCACTCCACAAGACGTTGCGAATGTCGTTGTATTCCTTGCATCACCGCTGTCTGCCTATGTGACCGGCCAGAACCTATTGATTGACGGCGGTTCGACTCTGCCCAACGCGCAAGCCGATGCGTTGCTCAATCACTTCATGGGCAGAGACCACTAAAAACCCCAGCGTTCGTAGCGCCATCCCGTGGCATCCATGATGAGCCTGTGCCTCGACCCCTCTGCTGAGGCATTGCCAGTCTCGTAGCCAGCATCGCCGTGCCACATCGTGACGATGCCTTCGTCGGTAGCTGCAGCATTAGTTGTGAACTGTTCGGGTTCGTTCTCGCTAGCGCGCTGAATTGCGTGCGCGACGGTAGGCGAGAGCGCAATCGTATGAAGCGTTACCCAGGTAGGCGGCGCCAGTTCGATTTCCGCCGCATCGCGCTTGGCTATCGCATCGATGGGTGATACCCACATGTGGTCATGGATCTCACCTTGATCGATTGTTACCGCGCCGTCGGGCGCAGGCGCAACGAAGAACCATGTAGCGAAACGCTTGGGGGTCTGTGCCGGTGGGACCCAGTGAGAGAGCCGAACCAACGAATCGTGCTCGACATCAAGTCCCGCCTCCTCCATCGTCTCGCGCACAGCGGCGCGCTGCGCTGCGGCAACAATGTCCTGGCGGGATTCATCGGGGTAGTCCCCTTCGTCGATGCGTCCTCCGGGAAACACCCACATCCCGCCAAACGCAAGTTTCGAGTTGCGCTTGAGCATGAGGGTCTCGATACCATCGGCACCATCGCGCAAGAGGATCACGGTCGCAGCAGGGATTGCCTCGACTACTTCGGTGCTATTTACCCATTTCTCAAGACGCTCGCGTTGCAGCCCACGCTCTCGTTCTTTGTCGTTCTCGGCATTCATGGGTCTTGGCGAATCACGTGTTGGTAAATCATGTGTTGGTGATGACTGAGCGGATTACCTCGCCAGCGACCATGGCGCGGAATGCTTCATTGACGTCGTCGAGACCGATCGTTCGGCTTACCATCTCTGCAATATCGAGACGGCCCGTTTCCACCAAGTCGATGAAGCGCGGGAAGTCGCGGCGTACTTGCGCGGATCCGTAGACGCAGCCGAGCAACTTCTTCTCGCCGTAGAACAAAGAGAAACCGGGAAGCGTCACCATGGAATCCATACGCGGCATTCCAACAACAACCGCGGTTCCTCCACGCCTTGTCATCTCGTATGCCTGCACGATTGTTTCGGGGAGGCCGATCACTTCGAAGACATAGTCAGCGCCACGGCCGCCAGTTAGGGATTGCACTTGGCCGATAGCGTTTCCATCGGTTGGGTCCACAAGGTCCGTAGCTCCGAATTTCGTTGCCGCTTCACGCTTCAGGGCGACCGGATCGATCGCAATAATCCGTGATGCGCCTGCAATGCGTGCTCCTTGAATCACGGACTGGCCTACGCCACCACATCCGATCACGGCGACGATCGAACCGGGTTCAATCTTGGCTGTGTTCAGAGCCGCACCGACTCCGGTAGTGACGCCGCATCCGATCAACGCGAGTTGTTCGTGGGGAAGATCCGTTTCGATCTTGACGAGGCTTGCTTCGTGCGTCGTCATCTGGTCGGCGAACGTTCCGAGCCCGGTGAAGCCGATAGCGACCGATCCATCGGTACGGGTTGCCTTCGGCGTCATCATCACGCTCATATCGAGCGAACAGAGGTTGGCCTGTCCGTTGAGACACCAGAAGCAATGTCCGCAGGATGGAACGAACGATGCAATCACCTTGTCGCCAACCTTCACACGCGTTACCTCCGGACCGACGTATTCGACTACGCCCGATCCTTCATGCCCGAGGATGCACGGTGGTGGCATGGCAAGCGTGCCGTTCGTCGCAGACAGGTCTGAATGGCAAACGCCACTCGCGGCAATGCGAACCACTACCTCATTCGGCCCTGGGTCTAGCGGAGAGACGTCCTCGACTGATAGCTCGGCGTCTCCGGTAAAAATGGCTGCACGCATGATTTCCTCCAGGCGTAGATCGCGACTGCTGACCCTACGCGACTATGGAGAAACACACAGGGTCGAACCCGTTACGTGCACGCTCAGGATTGCTGCGAGCGTTTCGCCGCTAGATACCCCTTGATCATCGCTGCGAACTCGTCGACGTTGTAGATGTCTTCCTCATACGACCACCGCCCGTCGCCCGCATAATCAAGACGGGACCAGTTGATCGCCTGGTGGACCTCACCGTCGCCGATATCTGTCATCCGGTTCCATACGGCACAGATCACGCGATCGCGTTCAGCGTCGATGACCCACCAATCTGCAGGGAACTCAGTCATTTCTCGGTTGATCGGCTCCGCCATTGTCGTGGTGATCCAAGTGCGGATTGCCTCGCGACCGGTGAACGTGCCGTAGAGGTGTTCGTAATAGACAGCGTCCTCGGTGAACAGATCTGCCCATGCATCCCACTTGCCGCTCGCGCCACACTCTGTGGCTACCGCTCGAAAGTTCGCATACGCGTCTTCGATCTCTTGGGGATCAAAGCGGCCCATCGTTACTCCTCTACATCGACATTCATTTAGGCAGTGAGGTTACGGTAGGAACATGCGCGCATGGCGAGTGCACGAGTTGGGTGAACCCGAAGCAGTCCTCACACTTGAGGATCTGCCTACTCCGGAACCGGCGGCAGGTGAGGTGCTGGTTGACGTCGCAGCTGCATCTCTGAATTTTCCCGACGTGTTGATGTGTCGCGGCGAGTATCAGGTGCGCCCACCCTTGCCGTTCACTCCAGGGGCCGAGGTTTCAGGCACCGTGACCGGACTAGGGCCGGGGGCCGATCCTGCGTTGCTGGGGCGACGCGTGATTGCGCTCCCGCGCTTCGGAGATGGTGGGTTCACCGAACGCACTGTTGCCCCGACAGGAACCGTCTTTGCGATCCCGGATTCGCTTTCAGACGAAGCCGCGGCGGCGATGCATGTCACGTACCAAACCGGCCATGTCGGGCTACATCGCCGCGCGGCGCTGCAACCCGGCGAGGTACTGCTCGTTCATGCTGGCGCAGGTGGTGTTGGTTCCGCGGCGATCCAGTTAGGGCTCGCGGCGGGAGCCCGCGTAATCGCTACAGCGGGTGGTCCGGAAAAGGTGCAGGTGTGCAAGGACCTTGGGGCGGAACTGGTGATCGACTACCGCGCTGGCGATTTCGTCGATGCCGTGAAAGAGGCGACGGGTGGTCTCGGTGCGAATGTGATCTACGACCCGGTGGGTGGCGACACCTACGACCGATCCACCAAGTGCATTGCCTTCGAAGGCCGCATCTTGATTATTGGATTCACGGGAGGGCGTTTTGCCGAAGCGCGCACCAACCACGTTCTCATAAAGAACTATTCCGTCGTCGGAGTTCACTGGGGCTTTTACAACATGATGAATCCTGCCCTGATTAACGCCACCCACGAACGCCTGATGGCGCTGCATGAGACAGGACAGATAGCTCCTTTGATCTCCCAAATATTGAAGTTTGAGGAGATCCCTGCCGGGCTAGCAAGCCTGGCGACTCGCGGTACTTGGGGCAAACTCGTCGCAAATCTTTCCTCCTGACGCATCGTCGTAGCGCGTCCTTTCGCCGTGAGGGCCGTTTATCAGGCACGATCTAACCCGTATGGCATCTCAAGTATCTGTCCACCTAATCCCGGATCCCGACCAACACGATCTCTTGGTCACGACACTGGAGCGCGTCAACAAAGCCTGTAACGCCGCGCGTATTAGAGCAATCGACGGCAAGATTTCGAACAAGGCCGAGTTGCGCACACTCGTGAAAGAAGAGTTGGAACGCTTCAAGTTGCCCGCCGCGTTCAATGTTCCAAGCGCGGATCGTGTTACTCAAAGTCTGAAGGGCCAGAAGTTTGGGGCTTTCCAGTCGTTCGTATTTGCACCGGCAGCCCTCAAGTGGTCTGCAAGCGATCGCGTGGTCATGCCGACGGCAGCCGGCAAGCGAACGGTACGCGTCTACTCAGATCCGGCGATGGGAAATCTTCGACCTCCCCTCGAGGGAAAGTTTGCGGCGCTCGTTTACCGCAACGGCGAGTTTGAACTTGTCGAGGCAGACGTTCCTTGACGACGCGTATCTTGCTAGTGCGTCACGGTCAATCCACTTGGAACGCCGACGGCAGGTGGCAAGGTCGCGCCGATCCGCCGCTTTCCGCGCTAGGGGAACTGCAGGCGGCGAACGCGTCGACCAGCGAGCACGTAGACGGGATCACTCAGATCTGGTCTTCGGGGTTAGTGCGAGCAAGCCGTTCGGCGCAGATAGTCGGTGACGCGCTTGACCTCGATGTGCAGATCGACGATCGTCTGATGGAGCGCGATGCGGGGGAGTGGACCGGACTCACTCGAACCCAGATCGATGAAGGTTGGCCAGGGTTCCTTGGATCGCAAGGCAGGCCATCGGGTTTCGAAGGTGATGACGAAGTCGTTAAGCGCGCTCTCGCTGTTCTCGAAGCGATCGAAGGGGGGGCCAGCGGAGAGTCGGTCTTGGCCTTTACTCATGGCGGTCTGATCAGGGCAGTTGAACGCCACCTCGGGGTCGATTCGCCAGCCGTACCCAACCTCGGCGGCACCGTGGTTCTTGCGCGCTCCGGCAATTTTGAACATGTGTCTCGGGTACTCCTAATAGATCCGGAGAGTGTGGAGCTCACCACCCCTCAACAGATCTGATCCGCAGCGACGTGGCGTAACCCGATCCCGTAGACTTGACGGTTTCCCCAATTGAGTCTGAATGCCGGAGGACGGGTGTTAGAACGCCCCCAAGTCGATCCCGAGATCGTCGCAGAGCAGCAATACCTAGACACTGTCTACGAGCGCCTTGATGCGATGCGGTTAGCCGCGTCCACGGTCGCTGATGCCTATGGCGATGTCCGCCGTGGCGGTACACACCAGGCGCGCCTCGAACGCGACATCGCCGTAGATCACACGCAACGCCGTCTTGCGGCATTAGAGATCGGCGACACGCCGCTCTGCTTTGGACGAATAGATCTTGATGAAGGTGGACGCTTCTATGTCGGCCGCCTGGGCGTAGAGGACGATGAACACACGCAACTCGTTGTTGACTGGAGGGCGCCCGTAGCGGAGCCGTTCTATCGGGCAACAGCACTTGAACGGATGGGGGTCATGCGCCGCCGTCATCTGCTCACGCGAAACGGCCGCGAAGTGATTGGGCTAGACGACGAAGTATTTGACGCGAACGCCGCCGCAAGCTCAGGGCTTGCTGTCATGGGCGAGGGCGCACTCATGGCGGCGCTGGAACGTGAACGCACGGGGCGCATGGGTGACATCGTGGCGACCATTCAGGCAGAACAGGACGCAGCAGTGCGTGCAGAACTGCCAGGCGTATTGATCGTCTCAGGGGGACCGGGTACAGGCAAGACAGCGGTAGCCCTGCATAGAGCGGCGTACCTGTTGTACACATTCCGCAAGCAATTGGGTGCCCAAGGCGTGCTGCTTATCGGGCCAAGCACAATCTTCTTGCGTTACATCGAGCAGGTACTCCCAAGTCTTGGCGAACACGAAGTACAACTCGCCACCGTCGCAGGTTTGAAGTCCAGTCTGAGAGCAACAATCTGCACGGACCCAGCAGAAGCGCGGCTCAAGGGTGATGTTCGCATGGTCTCTGTACTAAAGCGCGCGCTTCGGGATCGCGAGCACATACCTCGCCGCAATGTCGAAGTGCTCATCGATGGACTGATACTTCGTCTGACGCGACAAGAGTGCCGTCAGGTCATTGACCGCGCTCGCCGACGGCCTGGTAATCACAACGGCCGCCGCCCTCTCGTGGAGAGAATGGTTGTCGATCGCCTGCTGTCTAAGTATCGAGACGCAAAGGCGCGAAAGGAAGACTTCCCTCCTGAGTTCGAAGAAGATCTTCGCCGACGCCTTCGCCGCTCCCACGAAGTGATCATTCTTCTCGAACGCATGTGGCCCGTGTTATCTGGAGCGGATCTCGTGCACGACCTCTGTTCATTCAAGGTGCTCATCGGCTCCGCTGGCCGTGAACTACTCACGGATGCCGAACAGCACTTGCTCTTCCGCGCGAGAGCAAAGAACACAAAGCTGGTCGCGTGGAACGACGCGGACTGCGCACTGGTAGATGAGGCCGACGCACTATGTGGAGCAGTGGAATCCGCTCGCCCGATA
Organism: Bifidobacterium breve; assembly: GCA_945865605.1. Classification (GTDB taxonomy): domain Bacteria; phylum Actinomycetota; class Acidimicrobiia; order IMCC26256; family JAENVU01; genus SHUZ01. The sequence continues at coordinate 12,161 of CAMBEL010000011.1, read as the reverse complement.
CGCAATACCAAGGACAACGGGCATGGCGATGGTGAGACGGCTTCAAACGTCATGCGTGATCTTGGGCTTGGCGGCTACATGACTTCGGCGGCGTTAGAGGCACGCTTCGCCGATCCGAACACGCGAGCAACAAGAGCCATCCCAGAATTGAGAACTTTTGGACATGTCCTTGTCGACGAAGCGCAGGATCTCTCTCCGATGCAATGGCGGATGTTGGCCCGCCGTTGCCCGCACGGCTCCATGACGATCGTCGGCGACTTCGGGCAAGCATCCAAAGCCGGTGCATCGAGTGGATGGACCGAAGTATTAGGACACCTGCCGCGTCTCGACGCGCCTCGCCGCGCGACGCTGACCGTCAACTATCGAACGCCTGTCGAAATAATGGATGTTGCCAACCGCATACTCGCGGTAGCTGCATCCGATGTTGAGCCGACTCAGTCGGTACGTCGTACGGGGATAGAACCCCTCTTCGCACTTGTCGCCGATCCGGTGGAAGCCGCGATCCAATGTGTGCGCGAGACCCTTTTGCTCGGAGGGACGGTTGCCGTCATTGCGCCCGACGAGGCCCACTCGACGCTTACTGAAGCGCTTCAAGATGTAGGCGCGGTAGCGGACTCGCCCACGGTTCTTGATGCCGCTGTCGGTGTGATCGGGCCGGTGGCAGCGAAGGGCCTTGAGTTCGACCACGTGATTGTGGTGGAACCTGCACAGTTGGTGACCCAGGATTCGGCTGGCCTTCGACTCCTTTACGTAACACTCACGCGAGCAACGCAGACGTTGTCGGTGTTTCATTCCCGGCCGCTTCCGGGACCGCTAGCCACGCCCGCCTAGCCTGCGCATCTATGACGCAAGTAGATGCAGATCTCACTGCTTCCGAAATCGCGTGGGACCTGGAGCCTTTGGTTTCTGGGCGAGGCGCGGATGGCGTCGATTCCATGTTGGATCAAGCGGATGCATTAGCGACTGTCGCAGAGGGCTACCGCGGGCGAGTCGCAGAACTCAATGCGACGGAACTCTCGGAAATTATGCACGTATTGGCACACATGGCAGAGCTTGTTGGAAGCGCGGCATCGTATGCGGGGCTTCGCTTCGCTGTCGAGCAGACCGATCCAGAACGCGGCGCGCTCATGCAGAGGGTTGAAGAAAAGGCGACAGCCATTCAAACCCGTGTGATTTTCTTCGAGTTGGAATGGGTGGAGTTATCCGACGATCGCGCTGAGGAATTGTTGGCGGATTCGCGTCTCGATTTCTGTCGCCACTATCTCCGTTCCGCTCGCCGTTATCTTCCGCATCTACTGAGCGAGCCAGAAGAGCAGATCCTTACCGAGAAGGACGTAACCGGTGCTTCGGCGTGGTCGCGACTTTTTAGCGAACTCACATCCGCGATCACGTTGACTGTCGATGATGAGACGATCGCACTTGAGCAGGGGCTCTCAATGCTCATGTCGCCGGATCGTTCGGTGCGCGAGTCAGCTGCGTCCGCTGTTACAGATGGGCTCGCTCCAGGCCTTCGAACGCGCGCGTTTGTATTCAATACCTTGCTCGCAGACAAGGCGACCGACGACCGACTTCGGAACTTTTCGGGGTGGATCTCATCGCGCAACCTTGCAAACGAGGCGAGCGACGACTCCGTTCGGGCACTTGTGGATGCGGTGCAGCAACGGTCGGACATACCGCAACGGTGGTACAGGCTGAAGGCCCGCATGCTCGGCCTAGACCGCCTCCGTGATTACGACCGGATGGCGAGTATTGCGTCGGCCGAGGAGTCGTTCGGTTGGTCCGATGCGCGCGGCATAGTTCTGGATGCTTACTCATCGTTCTCGCCCGAACTCGCTGAGATCGGCGGCCGTTTTTTCTCGGAAGGATGGATAGACGCCCCGATGCGTGACGGCAAGCGCCCCGGCGCTTTTTGTGCCTACACGGTCCCGAGCCAACACCCGTTCCTGTTGCTCAACTGGACCGGCCGCCGCCGTGATGTGCTCACCCTCGCTCACGAACTCGGGCACGGACTGCATGCGTATCTAGCGCGCGACCAAGGTGTGTTTCACCAGTCCACTCCGCTCACGCTGGCCGAGACCGCATCGGTGTTTGGCGAGACAGTTACCTTTGGACGCCTTCTCGCGGGAACCACAGATCCAGAAGCGCGTCTTGCATTGCTTGCGGAAAGTCTCGAGGGCCAGATTGCAACGGTGTTCCGACAGATCGCGATGAATCGGTTTGAGGACGCGGTGCATACACACAGACGCGATATCGGCGAGTTGTCGATCGATGACTTCAATGGACACTGGACCGATTCCCAAAAGAAGATGCTCGGTGACTCAGTGGAGATCACCGACGGCTACCGAACATGGTGGTCGTACGTTCCTCACTTCATAGCCACTCCCGGTTATGTGTACGCGTATGCGTACGGACAACTGCTTGCGCTTGCGGTGTACCGAAAGTACGAAGAGCGCGGGTCCGCTTTCGTACCTGCGTACCTAGAAATGTTGTCCAAGGGTGGGTCGCTTCCACCAGAAGAACTCGGTCGCATTGTCGACTGCGATCTAACCGATCCAGCTTTCTGGACCGGCGGTCTTGCGATTCTCGAAGAGCAATTGGAAGCGGCAGAAGCAGCGGCCATCGCGACCGGCCGAGTGGCGAGTCTGTAGCGATGGCAGCGCAGTTCATTTTCACGATGCGCGGCTTGGCGCGTTTCTATCCACCCGACCGACAAGTTCTCGAGAACATCAACCTTTCGTTCTACCCCGGAGCAAAGATCGGTGTGCTCGGATCCAATGGTTCCGGTAAATCAAGTTTGCTTCGCATCATGGCGGGCGAGGATGACGGATACTCCGGTGAAGCCCGTCTCGCTCCCGGTTTCAGCGTGGGGATGCTGCACCAAGAACCGCACTTGGATCCCGATAAAGATGTGCTTGGCAATGTGATGGACGGTGTTGGAGAAACCGCGAAACTCCTCGAGGAGTATGACGCGGTTCTCGCTGGCTGGGGTGACCCAGAAGCCGACTTCGACAAACTTGGTGAACGGCAATCGCAACTCGAGACGAAGATCGAAGCTGCAGGGGCGTGGGACCTCAAGCGGACAATCGATATCGCGATGGATGCGCTCCGCCTTCCGCCGGCCGATGCCGATGTAACGGTTTTGTCGGGAGGCGAAAGGCGCAGGGTTGCGTTGTGCAGATTGCTGTTGGCTAGCCCAGATCTTTTGCTTCTCGATGAACCTACCAACCACTTAGATGCAGAGTCCGTCGCTTGGCTCGAACGGTTCCTTTTTGAATACGCGGGAACTGTTGTAGCCGTTACGCACGACCGCTACTTCCTTGACAACGTCGCTGGTTGGATTCTCGAACTCGATCGCGGGCGAGGCATTCCGTGGGAGGGCAACTACTCCTCATGGCTAGAACAAAAAGAGGCGCGGCTCGCTCAGGAAGAAAAGCAAGACAAGGTGCGAGACCGAACCTTGCAGCGCGAGTTGGAATGGATTCGGATGTCGCCGCGAGCGCGACAGGCAAAGGGCAAGGCTCGTGTGAATGCATACGACGCTTTGATGGCCGAAGCCCAGGAGGCACCTGATCGTGGCGAATCGCTTCTTATTTCGATACCGGCAGGTCCGCGTCTCGGCGACATCGTGGTGGAGGCAGACCATCTTGTCAAGGGATACTCGGCGCCAGAGGGCAGTAGTGGCGCCGATCGCCTATTGATCGATGACTTCTCGTTCTCTCTCCCGCGTGGTGGGATCGTCGGTGTTGTTGGAGCGAACGGAGCAGGCAAGACGACATTGTTCAGGATGATCGTTGGTACCGAAAAACCAGACGCAGGCGAGTTGCGCGTCGGCTCGACAGTGCAACTCGCGTATGTGGATCAGAGCCGTGACGGCCTAGACGCCTCCACGACAGTGTTCGAGGAGATCACGGGTGGTGTCGACCGGCTCATCGTCGGTGGTCGCGAGGTGCACTCGCGTGCATACGTAGCGAGCTTCAACTTCAAAGGTTCTGATCAGCAGAAGAAACTTGGCGAACTCTCGGGAGGCGAGCGCAACCGCGTGCAACTTGCCAAGGTGTTGAAGGAGGGCGGCAACCTTTTGCTTCTCGACGAACCGACCAACGATTTAGACGTAGACACATTGCGTGCGTTGGAAGATGCTCTGATCACGTTTGGTGGTTGCGCTGTTGTGATTAGTCACGATCGGTGGTTCCTCGATCGGATAGCAACTCACGTTCTCGCATTCGAAGGAGACAGCGAACTGCGGTGGTTCGAGGGAAACTTCTCGGACTACGAGGCAGACAGACACAAGCGACTCGGCGCTGAGGCAGACCAACCGCATCGCATCACCTACAAGCCGCTAACGCGCTGAGGGATAGCAATGGAAATAGTTGCAGACCGAATGGTTGCTGGCGGTGACGCGCTAGGGAGAGATGCTGATGGTCGGGTCGTCCTCATCGCAGGTGGACTGCCAGCGGAGCGCGTGACGGTAGAGATAACGGAAACGAAGCGGTCATTCGCGCGCGCTCGCGTTGTGGAAGTGTTGGAGGCCTCACCGGACCGAGTGAGTGCGCCGTGTCAATACGTTGCAGACGGGTGCGGCGGGTGTGATTGGCAACACATTGCTGTTGATGCACAGCCTCGATTCCGACGCGAGATCGTCGTTGACGCTTTGACGCGAATTGCGAAGATGCCCGATGCGGAAGCGATCGTCGGCGCGCCGGTGCTGCTGCCTGCAGTTGGCTATCGCAACACATTGCGCGTGTTGATTCGTAAGGGGCGCCCAGCATTTCGCCGCGCCCAAACACACGATCCGGTTCCCGTGGGTTCTTGTCTCGTAGCTCACCCACTTCTTGATTCATTGATGCGAGATGCGCATTTCGACGGAGTCACGGAAGCGGAGTTGCGCTGTGGCACGAATACGGGAGAACGCCTCGTGCTTGCTCACCCAACGACGCGCTACCTCTCACTTCCGGAAGACGTAGTCACGATTGGGTCCGACCAACTTGAACGCGGAGGCGTAGCCGCAATCACAGAGGAAGCCTCAGGTCGCCGCTGGCGAATTTCGGCTAGGTCTTTTTTCCAGACTCGTACTGATGGCGCGGAGGCACTCGCCGAACTTGTGCTCGCTGCAGTTCCAGACTCGGCTACAAGCGTCGTTGACTTATACACGGGCGTAGGTTTCTTTGCAGGGTTGGTTGCTCAACGTGGACGGCGCGTGCAAGCTGTCGATGGAAACCAAGGTGCCGTCAAAGATGCCCGACACAATTTGAAGGGGCTCGATGTGGTTGTTGTTCGATCCGATGTGGCGCGTTGGGAGCCACAGCCTGCCGATGTTGTTATAGCGGACCCTGCGCGTGCGGGACTCGGCGACAAGGTCGTGAATCGGATTTCGCGAACCGAAGCGCAACGGGTCATCCTCGTCTCGTGTGACGCTGCCGCCCTGGCGCGTGATGTGAGTCTTTTCGCTGTAGCCGGGTACCAGCCGGTCTCGGTGACGCCTGTCGACCTGTTCCCCCATACCAGCCATGTTGAAACAGTCACCGTGCTCGACCGCCCCGTCTAGCGCGATACCGTCGGGACGTACCGACACGGAGGAAACCATGTCCCTCGAATCGACAGAAACGCATCGCGTAGAGACTGACAGCATGGGGCCGATCCATGTTGCACGTGATCGTTATTGGGGTGCGCAGACGGAGCGATCCCTGCACCACTTCTCGGTAGCCAACGATTTGATGCCGATTCCCGTGATACGCGCGATGGCGCTGCTTAAGAAAGCCGCAGCCGTCGTGAACAGAGATCTTGGCAAGTTGGGTGAAGCCGAAACCGACTTGATCGTACGCGCGACCGACGAAGTAATTGCTGGCGATCTCGATGATCACTTCCCGCTCTATGTCTGGCAGACGGGATCAGGCACGCAGACGAATATGAATGTCAACGAGGTGATCTCCAACCGTGCGATCGAGTTGGCCGGCGGTATTGGCGGGTCTAAGGAACCGATCCACCCGAACGATCACGTAAACATGTCTCAGAGTTCGAACGACACCTTCCCGACCGCGATGAATATTGCAGGGGTCACGGAAACGCTCGAAGACCTTGTCCCCTCAGTGCGCGCCTTGCGAGACGCGCTGGACGCGAAGGCCGTCGAGTTCGCTGACATCGTCAAGATCGGCCGGACGCATTTACAGGACGCGGTACCGCTAACACTTGGACAAGAATTTTCGGGATATGTCGCGCAACTCGATGCCGATCTACTGCGTATCGCGGTAGCCGTCGAAGGTCTATACGACCTTGCAATCGGTGGAACTGCTGTTGGAACAGGTCTGAACACGCACCCAGAGTTCGCGGATCGCGCTGCTGCAGAGATCGCAACACTAACCGGGCTGCCCTTCCGCTCGGCGCCCAATAAGTTCGCTGCACTCGCTGCTCACGATGACCTTGTGTTTGCTAGTGGAGCACTGCGGACTCTCGCCGTGAGTCTGATGAAGATCGCGAACGATGTCAGGTGGCTCGGGTCCGGGCCGCGTGCCGGGCTAGGGGAGTTGTCACTGCCTGAGAACGAGCCAGGGAGCTCGATCATGCCGGGCAAAGTGAATCCGACGCAGTCTGAAGCACTGACGATGGTTTGTGTGCAGGTGATGGGTAACGATGCTGCCGTTGGCATCGCAGGGTCAATGGGCAACTTCGAACTCAACGTGTTTAAGCCTGTGATGATTTTCAACTACTTGCACTCTGTCGATTTGATGAGTGACGCTTGTGACAATTTCCGCAGGTTCTGTATTGACGGAATTGTGCCAAATTGCGAACGCATTGCTTCATATGTGGAGCAATCCTTGATGGTCGTTACGGCGCTGAACCCGGTAATTGGGTACGACAAGTCCGCCGCGATTGCGAAGAAGGCCCACGCCGATGGAACAACGCTTCGGGAAGCCGCGCTCGCTTTGAAGTTTCTTACGGCTGAGGAATTCGACGCCGCCGTTCGTCCAGAAGAAATGATCGCTCCGAAATAGACAGTGCGAGTGCAGGATTGACTAGTATCCCGGAGTCGTACATCTACTTGGAGGTTATAAATGTCAATCGGAGCCGAATGGGGCCAAGGCGACGTCTTTTGGGCGATGCTGGAGGTCTTCTTCTTCGTAATTTGGATCTGGCTACTCATTTCAGTGTTCAGTGACGTGTTCCGTAGTCACGACATGAGTGGCGGCGTGAAGGTCATCTGGATCATCTTCGTGATCCTCCTGCCGTTCCTTGGTGTGTTCGTCTACTTGATCGCACGTGGCGCCAAGATGGGTCAACACGCAATGGAAGCGGCCCAGGCTCAGGATGCAGCCAACAAGGCGTACATCCGAGATGCTGCTGGATCAGGCGGTAGCGCGGCCGATGAATTGGCTCGTTTAGCTGATCTCAAGGCAAAAGGTGTCATCGATGACGCAGAGTTCAACTCGTTGAAGGCCAAAGTCGTCAGCTAGGTAGTCGTCGGGTGCACGTCACGGCTTAGCGATAGCGTGACGTGCACAACCGGCACAAGGGGATCCATGACTGTTCATGATGTTTCGCTCAACACGCTAGATGGCAGTTCGTCGAGCCTTGCAGAGTTTGGTGGCTCGACAATTCTGATTGTCAACGTCGCATCTGCCTGCGGTCTCACTCCGCAATACGAAGGCCTGCAGAAGTTGCACGACACATATAGCGACCGAGGTTTTTCTGTGCTCGGCTTCCCTTGCAATCAGTTCGGGGAACAGGAGCCAGGAACAGCGGCAGAGATCCGCAAGTTTTGCGACTCGAACTACTCAGTTACGTTCCCGCTGTACGAGAAGATCGAGGTGAACGGCGACGGACGTCACGCCCTATATGAGGAGTTGACCGCGACCGTAGACGTAAACGACGGACACACCGGCGACATCCGATGGAACTTCGAGAAGTTCCTCGTGGGCGCCGACGGGGAAGTGGTAGCTCGGTTTGGTCCCGTGGTCGCACCCGACGACGAAGCGCTGGTAGCCGCGATCGAAAGCCAACTCGCCCACTAGACATCGGGCGCTTGTCGCCTAGCGCACCACTACGGTGCATTCTGCGATAAACGCTCGGGGGTTTGGGGTTTGTTAGAGCGGGAAGTGGCAGGCTACGAAGTGGTCGGGTCCCACTTCGCGGATCTGGGGCTCCTCTTGCGCGCAAACCTCGGCCGCTGCCGGGCATCGCGTGCGGAACCTGCACCCAGATGGTGGTGCCAGGGGCGACGGGATCTCCCCGCCGACGCCCTCTGTCGACTTTGCTCGAACGGCCGGGTCCGGCAATGGGATCGCCGACAACAGCGCCGCAGTGTACGGATGCCTGGGCGCAGCGTAGAGCTCGTCTGGTCCTGCTACTTCGCAGATCTTGCCTAGATACATCACCGCAACTCGATCGCTCACGTTCTTCACAACCGCGAGATCGTGTGCGATGAAGATGAGGGTGAGGCCGTAGCGGTCTTTCATCTCCTGCAGCAGGTTGATGATCTGTGCCTGCACGGATACGTCGAGTGCAGAAACCGGTTCATCGCAAATGATCAACTTTGGTTCCGTAGCGACCGCTCGCGCGATCGAAATGCGTTGGCACTGTCCGCCGGAGAACTCGTGGGGCCTGCGCGGTCCCGCGGTCTCGGGATCGATGCCGACCGCCTCGAGCACTTCAGTGACCTTTGCGTTCCTGGCGTCCTCGTCACCGATCTTCCAAATGTCAAGGCCTTCGCGCACGATGTCGCGAACTCGGCGTCGCGGGTTGAGTGAACTGATCGGGTCTTGAAAGATCATCTGCAATTTCGGGCGAACCTGACGCAGTTCCTCGCCCTTCAATTTGGTGAGGTCGTGTCCTTCGAAGGCCACCGAACCCGCCTGTGAACGTACGAGTTGCATCACCGCGCGGCCAGTAGTGCTCTTGCCACAACCCGATTCGCCGACAAGCCCAAGCGTCTCGCCGGGCAAAACGTCGAGGCTGATGTCCGAGACGGCATGAACCTTGAGCCCACTACGTCCGACAGGGAACTCGACAACGAGCCCTTCGATCCGGAGGAGTGCTTCTTCGCTCGGGCGCAGATGCGCTGTACCGCTGCCAGCCATCAGATGCTTTCCTTGGGGTTGATCGTCCCGCTGCGCAAGTGACTCGTAGTTAGCGGAGGCAATGTTTCGGTAGCGGCGTTAACTCCAGCCGGCAGCACATCTTCGACAACTGCTAGCGCAGACTCAAGACCGGCTGCTCGGTTCGCTTCGAGGGCTGCTCGGTTTTCAGGGGTGCCCACGGGCGTCCAGCAACGGAATTGATGGTCTGGACTACCGGCATCTGTAAGCGGCGGTTCTTCTTGGGTGCACTTCTCTTGAACATATGGACATCGAGGACTGAACTTGCAACCCGTAGGCGGGTTGACAATGTCCGGTGGTCTGCCGCCGATTGCTTGCAATAGCGAGTGCGACGGCGCGGAGAGTTTAGGAATGGAGCGCAAGAGCGCTTCTGTGTACGGATGGCGCATGTCAGAGAACAAGAGTCCGGTTGGGGCCTTCTCGACAATGCGGCCCGCATACATCACCACGATCTCGTCTGCGCGGCCAGCGACGACGCCGAGGTCGTGAGTGACGAGCATCATTGCCATGAAGCGCTCTCGTTGTTGCTCCTCAAGAAGGTCAAGGATCTGTGCTTGAACAGTCACGTCTAGAGCGGTAGTTGGTTCATCGGCAAACAACAACTTCGGGCCACAGGCGATGGCGATGGCGATCATGATGCGCTGACGCATACCGCCGGACATCTGGTGCGGGTATTCCTTCAGACGGCGTTCAGCTTCAGGAATACCCACTGCCTTCAACTGTGCCAGCGCAAGTTCACGCGCGTAAGCCTTCGAGACATCTAGATGTTGAAGGATCATCTCTGTGATCTGATTACCGATCTTCATGACGGGGTTCAGAGATGTCATTGGGTCCTGGAAGACCATCGACATCTGCGATCCCCAGAGTTCGCGCAATTCATCGTTAGATGCGTGAATGATTTCGCGGCCCTCGAACAAGATGCTTCCCGTTCGCTCTACGTTGCTCTTCGGCAGTAGTCCCATGATCGAACGCGCAAGCACCGTCTTGCCAGATCCAGATTCACCGACAACGCCGAGAGTCCGTCCACGCTCCAGCGACAACGTCACGCCATCGACAGCGCGTGCTACGCCGCGCCCAGTGTGGAAGTGGGTGTGAAGGTCTACGACCTGAAGGAGCGGTCCTTCGGTGGGTTCAGTTTCGAAGCGCGCAGCGGCATCGGCGGACTTCTTAGACTTTCTCACAACGCCGATTCCCGCACGTCAGACCGCGCTCGTACGACATCTCCGAGGAAGTTCAGCGAAAGCACAGTGAGAAAGATTATGAGTGATGGCGCGAGAACGATATGAGCTGCTCCGCGTAGCTCGCCTTGGCCGCCGACAATGATGTTGCCCCACGTGACAACTTCCGGCTTCACGCCAGCGCCGATGATTGCCAAACCTGCTTCGGCAACGATCACAACTGCGATTCCGAGCAGTGCGATGGAGAACATCGCAGGCAGCACGTTCGGGAGCACCTCGCGCCATATCACGCGACGATGCGTTGCTCCTTGTGCGCGTGCGGCGAGCACGAACTCGCGTTCAGACCATGACAGCGCAGATGCGCGCGCGATGCGAGCGAGCACGGGTGTGCTCACGATCGCGAGAGCGAAGGTGACGTTGGCAACCGTGTGTCCGAGAACGGTAACGACGAACAATGCAAGGATTAGTTGTGGGAATGCAAGAAGGATGTCTAGAACGGAGCCGATAAAGCCGCCGATCTTGCCCTTGAAGTAGCCGGCGATATTGCCGAGTACGCCACCGACCAGGAGGCCGAGACCGACCGAAACGATTCCGATGAGCAATGAGTTTCGGGCTCCCCAAATCACGCGTGACAACACGTCATGTCCGGAACTATCGAGGCCGAACAAGTGGTCGAGACTAGGGGGGGTTGCGATAACAACTGCCTCACCTCCACCGCTACGCGGAAGTTCAACGTCGTTGATCGGGTCAGGGATTGGAAGGAACGGTGCGGCAAATGACGATGTGAGTAAGAGCGCAAGCCAGATGATGGATAGCCATGCACCTACACCGAGACCCTTGCGCTTATTGGCGATGTTCGCAATCTCGGGACCATCGGTGACGGCAGCGAAATACAGCATCGATTCATCGACCGCGGAGTCGTGCGACTTGTCCGCAACGAGTGATTGAACGATGTCATCGCCGGAGTTATGCGACGGCGCGGGCATGGCGAATTCTCGGGTCGAGGACGGAATACAGGATGTCTACAGAGAAGTTGAGCAGGATGTAGAAGATGGCGATGAGCACAACGAGCGATTGCGTCAATAAATACTGTTGACTGAGGATCGACGCAGCAAGGAGCCCGCCGATTCCTGGCACCTGGAAGATGCGCTCGATAACGACGGCGCCGCCGATCAGGGCGCCGACGTTCAGACCGGCAACCGTGAGCAGCGTCAGACTCGACGGACGTAGTGCGTGGCGAAAGAGCACGCGTTTGGCGGGAATGCCTTTGGCCTTGGCTGTCGTGATGAAGTCTTCTTGCAGCGTCGCGATCATGTCGGAGCGAAGCAGCCGTGTGTAGATGGCGATTTGGGCAAGTGCCAGGCTGATTATGGGCATCAGCATGTACTGCCAGTTATCGGCAGGGTTTAGGGGAAAAGGATCTACGTTCGCCTGAGTGGGTAAAAGTTGCCACTTTGCTCCTACGTATGTTGCGAGGAGCAGAGCCACGACGAATTGCGGTAGGGCCAGCAACCCGAACGCGGCCATGTTGCTCCCGCGGTCGAACTTGCTTCCAGCTCTATATGCCGTAAAGACGCCCAATGGAATTGCTATTGCAAGCGCGAGGAGTTGTGCGTACAGCATCAACTCCAAGGACACCGGCAGCCGTTTCATGACCTGCTCGCTTACCGGCACGCTGGCTACATTCGCGCCTGACCCGGTGTAAATCTGGCCCAGGTCACCGGTGACAAAGTTTCCAAGCCAGATGCGGTATTGGACGAAGAACGGCTTGTTGAGCCCGATCTCTTCGCGCACCCGTTCTTTCTCTTCGATCGATGCGAACGGGATCATCTTGGCTACGAGGTCGTTGTTACCACCGATGAGTTTGATGAACCAGAACGACAGGAACGTGACG
>CAMBEL010000010.1 GCA_945865605.1 Bifidobacterium breve | reverse complement strand
TCCGATGGCCGCCGCCATGGGTTGCTCGATCAGATACGTCGCTGCTGCACCTGCGCGCCGCGCGGCTTCGAGTACGGCACGTTGTTCGACATGAGTGATCGCCGACGGTACGCAAATAAGCACGCGAGCTCTCGCTAAGCGCGACACGCCAGCACGTTGGAACAACAACCGGATCATGCGTTGTGTGATCTCGAAGTCGGTGATCGCACCACCGCGCAGTGGACGCACCGCAACTATGTATCCAGGCGTGCGCCCAATCATCTGCCAGGCCTCGTGGCCCATCGCGAGTACGTCTTGGCTACGACTGTTCAACGCGATCACGGTTGGTTCGTTGAGAATAATTCCTTGCCCGCGTGAATAAACAAGCGTATTGGCCGTACCCAAGTCGATCGCTAAGTCTTTACCCACGTGGCGAGTCACCGCCTTGTTCTGATTCATCAACTTCCGGAGCAAGTGCCCTACGTCGCGCTTCGAAATCATCGATACCCGCGCCGACGCCGGTGCGGCTCCGATTACGAAGTCCGACGATGCCGACTCCGATGATGATCAAGACGAGCGCGAGTAGGAGGAACTCCATGCTTCAGGCTCCCGCTTCAGTTCTGACTTGCCTGATCGGCGTGGCACCAAGGCCCCAGTCCAAACCACCGTCCCAATGCTCTTGCTTCCAGATAGGAACGGTCTCTTTCAATAGATCAATGCAGTGACGTGCGGCATCAAATGCAACTGCGCGGTGAGGAGAAGAGACTGCGACGGCAACCGATGCTTCCGAGAGCGAGATAGCACCGGTTCGATGCAATAGAGCCACTCGACAAATCGCCGGCCACCGTCTGCGCGCATCGACCGCTATCTCCGCTAATACGCGCTCGGCTTCGTGGTCGTAGGCCTCGTACGTCAACGCGACTACTCCAGAGCGCCCATCTCCACTGTTGCGCACGACACCAAGAAAAGCGACCACCGCACCAGCTTCTGGCGTAGTCGCCCAAGTTGAAATTGCATCGACATGAAGTGGTTCTGTGGTTAGCGCGATCCAGTCGGGCCCACCGGGTGCTGTGATCACAGCCGCCATGGTACCGAACGTGTACATAATTCCATCTTTAGCGCCTACAAAGGACGAGGCTGATGTAAATGGCGGGGCCGCGAGAAAAATCGCCAAGGCGGTCGGTAAAGTTGCCACGGTGCCCGCCAACGAACCCAGGGACGAGGTTTTCGGCGGTCCGCCTCCGCACCCCCTCGATCGACCCTGGATGCATCCTACCGAGATGTTCGCCCGCGCGGACGCGCGATCTACTCATGTCGTCATAACTGATACCAAGCCCCGCAGTAACAGGCTCGCGTTCTTGGTTAGTGGTGCGCTCATAGGCGCCTTGGCGATGCTCGCTGCCTTGTTCACTTCAGGAGCGATCGGAGACGGGAGTTCAGTCGTTCGCGTAAAAGAGGGACACGCGCTACCCGTGCATGGCGCCCTAGACCTGCAGATAGACGACGAAGGTGAGCCAAGTGGTACCCGTATCGTCGCGATTGAACCGGGTGGGGCATCTGCCTCGAGCGATCTCGGATCTGGTGACGTAATTGCAGCGATCGATGGCGTAGCCGTGGACGGCACGACAGCGCTTGTTCGTGAAGTTCGTAGCCGACTTCCTGGTGAAACAGTCGAACTAAAGATCCTTCGAGACGGGGTTTCTAGGGTGGTCACAATTGTGCTTGCAACCGCAGGCGAAGAAACAACAGTTACATCTAGTTCGGCTACAAGCGATCTGCCATCGGAATCGCCAGGGTAGGCGCCAGTGCCCCATCTAGTGCGACAATGACCGGAGATGGACTCGGCCACTCAAGATGCATCAGAAAATAACGTCGTAGAGGAATTCTCTGACACCGATCGCGAGTTGCTCAATGCGATCCAATGGGACTTCCCGCTCGAGGAACGGCCATTCGCTGTTCTAGCGACACGAATCGGTACAGACGAAACCGACGTACGAGAACGCCTACAACGCGCGAAGGACCAAGGGGTACTTCGACAACTCTCTGCAATCTTCGACACGCGCGCTCTCGGCTATTCATCGGCGCTCATAGCGGCGAAAATCGATCCCGACCGAGTTGACGACGCGGCGGCTGCGGTCAGCCAACATCCTGGCGTAAGCCACAACTACAAACGCAACCATGCTTACAACCTCTGGTACACGTTGGCGGTCCCACCTGGTGAAGATTTCGACGCTCATCTAGATGCATTACATCGCGAGTCAGAAGCCCTCGTTACTCGCAAGCTACCGACAATCCAGTTGTACAAAATTGGTGTGAAACTCGACATGACAGGCAAGACCGCGGCCAACGCAAAGGCCGAGGTGTTAGAGCACGAACGTCCTGAGCGGCGCACCGATATGCCGGCACCTGATCTCAGTGTTCGCGATGCAACCGTGATCCGAGTCGCGCAAGGTGACCTCGAACTCGTCGAAGAACCCTTCGCCGTATTAGGTGCAGAAGCTGGTTGCACGGCTGCGGAGTTCCTAGAAACATTGCGAGACCTTAAGGATCGCAAACTCATGCGACGTTTTGCGGCTGTCATGAACCATCGCAACGCGGGGTTCAAAGCGAACGCGATGGGGGTATGGGCAGTTCCTGAGGACGCCCTCGTAGAAATTGGCCCTCAGATGGCAGCGTTTGCTGCAGTCTCACATTGCTACCGACGCCCTACATACGACGACTGGCCGTACACAGTTTTCACAATGGTCCACGGCCGGACAGCACGCGATTGTGAAGCAACGATTGACGCGATTAGTAGCGAGACGGGCGTTGCGGATTACGCATTGCTTTGGTCGATCAAGGAATACAAGAAGGTCCGACTGCGTTACTTCTCGCCAGACTGGGACGAGTGGAGCAAGGAACACCTCACCCCCTAAACATCGCCGTTTGTCGCGTAGCGCACCGTGCATTCTCCGACAAACGCTCGGGTGGTTGGTTAGTGGTTGCGGTTGGCAAGCCGACGGCGCATAGTTCGGTACATCACGCCGACTGCTACCGCTACAGAAGCGGCACCAAAACTGAACATGACCGTTCGCAACGACGGAGCATTGCTCGGTGGCCGCGCATCGACTGTGTCGAGGATCGTCGTTTCGGTACTGTGCATCGGTTGCCATCCGAGCGCTCTCATTCGGTCGTTAGCGACTACCCACGGATGAATTAGGTACGGGACCACATCCGGAGGGACGTCGCCCATTCCGGTCCCCCACATTCGATCCAGCGCGCGCCTCAACACGCCGACGGGCAACCGCGGCATTGTCGGCATCGGAACCAACGCATCGACTACCTCTCGCGACAGCCAACCGTCCGTGGCAACGTTGAAAACTCCCCATGCATCCTTACCCACTACAAGTTCGAGCGCGCTGACAAGGTCATCGACATGAACGACCTGAACAGGCGCGACTTCTCCGCTCACTCGAACGCGCGTGGGGTAACTCAAGAGCCGCGCCCACAGGTGTTCGGCACCCGGCCCGAGTACAGGTGCGGAACGCAAAGTCGTCACCACTACTTCTGGGTATTGCTGTTGCCATTCTTGGAGGACCCGTTCGACTTCTGCCGACTGCACTGCGGGTGCATACCCACTATTTGGCCGCAGCTGCGCGTCTTCGGTGAGTGGCACCGAATTCGTTTCCCATGCGCCATAGACGGTCGTGGTGGATACGCGAATCAACTTCCCAACGCCTGCTACCGCTACTGCATCTAAGACCCGGCGCGTGCCATCGACATTCACACTGGCCATAAGCGCGTCGTCGGTAATCGCGTCTACAAATCCCGCCAGATGCACGACAACATCGACGCCGTCGAAGAGCGACCTCAGATCTCGGCTAGCGATGTCAACCCTGTGGTAGTCGCATGACTCCGCTCTCACCGTTGGCTCCCGCACATCGAGTCCAACGACGCGCGCAATTTCGGGATGGGTAGCAAGCTTTGAGACAAAGCGCTGCCCTACGAAACCAGCGGCTCCTGTTACTGCGACGACGAGATCTGCCATGGGGATCCATAGACTGACCGCGTGAAAGACATTCCTCCAACCGGAGAACCCGAGGACCCGGACCCATCCGACCCGTTTGGGTTCCCCCAGATTCCAGGATTCGACTTCAACCAGCTCGATCTCGGCCAAGTGATGCGGTGGATCTCATCTCCAGGTCCAATCAATTGGGAGATCGCTCACCAAGTCGCCGCAGCCGTATCCCTCGGCAGCGATCAAGACG
The DNA here is from genome assembly GCA_945865605.1 of Bifidobacterium breve. Lineage (GTDB taxonomy): Bacteria > Actinomycetota > Acidimicrobiia > IMCC26256 > JAENVU01 > SHUZ01. The sequence continues at coordinate 53,555 of CAMBEL010000010.1, read as the reverse complement.
AACCGCCGATCGCTGACAGTGTCATCGCCGAACTCACCGAACTCGCGAGAGCAGCCGAGGGATACGTCGCTTCGGAAGCGGGACTCGATACGCCGCTAGGGATGGGAGTTGCCGTCATTGGGCGGCGCGCGTGGGCCGCCTTACATTTGGACGCGCTCCATCCCGTGCTTGAAACGTTAGCGTCAGCGATGCAGGTCGCTCTCGATAGTGGATCACCCGACGAGGCTGGCGGGACGAACCCTTTCGAGATGGGCGGCGTTAATCCTTTCGGAATGTCCCCCGGCGTCGATCCACTTGCAGGAATTATGCCGATGCTCGCCCCTTTACTTCTCGGCGTGCAGGCGGGTTCGATGGTCGGTCACCTAGGTCAACACGCGCTCGGAAGATACGACCTTCCACTGCCGACCGATGATTCGCCCAGTTTGGTTTTCGTCGAAACAAACCTCGCTGAATTCGAAACGGCATGGTCGCTCGATCGTCGCGACCTTCGCTTCTATGTAGCACTTCACGAAACATTGCATGCGTCCGTCCGTTCAATCACGTGGGTAAGTGAGCATCTCATTTCACTTGCAATCAAATATGTAAGTGCATTTGAAGTAAATCCTGCGGCTTTCGAGGCACAGTTCGGGACAATCGATCCAACGGACCCATCATCACTTGCCGGAATCGCCGCGAGCCCTGATGCACTGTTGGGCGCGATGCGCTCGGAACGACAGACGGTCGTGTTGCGTACTCTCCACAACTTCACGATGGTTCTCGAGGGATTTGTAGACGTGCTCCTTGAGCGGATCGGTACGCGCCTGCTTGTCGACTTTGCCCAAATCCATGAAGCGATGCAGCGACATCGCGTTGAAAACGGTGAAGCTGGGCGGTTCGTCGAGGGTCTCCTCGGTCTCCACCTCAAACGCGAAGATTACGAACGCGGTCAGGAATTTGCGCGCGGTGTCATCGAACGCGCCGATGTCGAAGGCCTGAACCGGCTTTGGAAATCCGAAAGAATGTTGCCGACGCCGAACGAAATTGACGCACCGGGACTTTGGCTTGCGCGAATCGATCTCCCAGAGCTTGGGGACAACCGGGGAGGAACCGATGGCTGATATTCAACATATTGGAGTGCTGGGGGCGGGAGTAATGGGCGGGGGGATCGCTCAGGTGTGTGCGACCGCTGGATATCAAGTGGCGTGTTACGACATCGATTCCGCTGCACTCGATGCCGGACTAGAACACGCAACGACTGGGCGGTTCGGCCTCGAAAGCGGCGTTGATCGCGGCAAGTTGACTAGAGCCGAAGCCGATGCATCTTTATCTCGCCTCACCTTTACCGGCGACTACGACGTCGTAGCGAATAACGACTTGATCGTCGAGGCAGTACCCGAACGTCTCGATCTCAAAATCCGAGTCTTTCGCGACCTTGACAATGCCGCACCGGAGCATGCGATCCTCGCCTCCAACACATCGGGCTTTCCAATACAGGCAATCGCGGCGGCTACAAACCGTCCCGCACGCGTAGTCGGGTGGCATTGGGCATCGCCAGCACCGGTCATGAAACTCGCCGAGATCGTACGAACGCGCGAAACGAGCGACGACACCGTCGAAACGGTTCGCACCGTCGCTGCGCGATGCGGAAAGAATCCGGTCGTAGTCAAGGACACGGCGATGGCTTGGGGCTTCGTGGCCAACCGCGTTTATTTCGCGATGGTCGCTGAGGCGCAAAAGGTTTTGGAGGAAGGCATCGCAACAGCAGATGAGATCGACCAACTCATGATGGACTGCTACCGGTGGCCATCTGGACCCTTCGGCATGGTCAAAGGGGCTGGCAGCGGCTGGAGTTAGCCGGTTATATATCCGGCTGACCGCGTCGGAACCAAGTGAAGGCAGCTGGTACGCGGTCTCTGGGGCGGCGGAGTTCCAATTGCGATGGAACCGAGGTCGGCCACGTCAAGGGATATGTCCGCTGGTAAGTCGGTGTGATCGCACGTGGCGCCGTCTGGCCCACCTTCAACCAAGAAACGACCCGAAGCCGCTCCATCTGGCCTCATCGGGTCACTCACCTGTAACACGAGTTGCCCAGCAGCGTCGTAGGAACGAGCGCCTAGAAATCTGCAAGCATCGAACGGACGCAGCCAGAGAAAATCGCGAAATGAACTGGTGCGGATTCGACGACCTCGACAAAACGCAATCGCCCCTGTGGCCGCTCATCGCGAAACGCGATGGATGCTGACAACAGGCAGATACCGAACACTTGTGTCGCTCACGATCTTCGCGCCTTTCGCTGAACGCGTATGAGTCAGCTAGCACGAAAGCGCCTACATCTTCATCAGTTATGGCGCGCAGCTCAAGGTTTATCGTCACCTCCTAACTCGAACCATGTTGGTGAGAACCCCATTCATTACGGGCTCGAAGTCCCGCGATATATGAGAAACCTGAAAAGCCAAGTACGAGCGCAAGCAAGAAGAAGGCGCTGCGTTTCGTAAGAACGTCGAGTAACGCAACAGGCACGAGCGCTCCCGCGACCCACGCTAGTTGGAACCGTGTCTCGAAGCGCGCGAATGCGCGGCCGTACAAATGGGCCGGTCCATCACGATGCAATAGCGAATCAAATGCAATCCTCCCCGACGAAGCCCCGACGGCGATGGTAAACGCGATCGTTACCGCGCCAATTCGTCCACCATCGCGCGCACAGAGCAACGCCACGAATGAAGAAACGAGAAGCGCGCTCGCCAATATCGTCTCCTCGTTCAATCGGCGGCGGAGCGGTGGCGTCATAACGACGCCCACAAACCCACCGGCTGCACTGGCAACAATCACTAACCCAAAGACCCACGCTGGCTGATCCCCCTTCTTGAGCAAAAATGCAAGAAGGAACGTCAAGAAACCAACGCAACCTCGCATCACCGACATTGCGGTCCCTGCGAACACAATGCTCGGCGCCGCTAATTCTGAGCGTTCTTCAGGTGTCTCTGGCACCGCTTCACGCTGGGCGTTCGGAATGCGCATCGAAAGAAACCCAGCGACGATAAACACGATCGAACCAACGAACAGCGATGCGCCTGCATCCACTACCGCGACAAGCCCGGCCGCAGGTAACCCTCCGAGGATGCTTGCAAAAACGGAGACGAGCGTGAGTCGAGAGTTCGCTTCGACCAGCTTTTCCGAATCCGGCACAACTGCCGGCACCAAGGCTGACTTCGCGACCGAATGGCTCTTGGAGAGAACTAGAGCAATGAACGCCAGAGGGAACAACAACGGGCTATCGATTTGCCCGATCATTAGGAAGCAGACGAGCGCGCGCCCGAAGCACCCGGCCGCTAGCAGTGTGCGACGGCCAGCACGGCTGCGATCAAGCACTGGTCCAACGACAGGTCCGATGATCGCGAACGGAGCAATCGTTAGCAGTAGATACCAGAGCACCTGGGTCCGCGACTCTCCGATTGACTGGCTAAAAAAGATCGACCCGGCCAACGAGACGGTCAGGAAGGCGTCGCCAACTACCGACCCGGCGTGGGCCGCAACTAACCGACCAAATCCGTTCAAGCCAAAGGTTTGTGGATCGCGCATGACCATCTCGGACCCGAGATTATCGGCGTCCGGACCAAATAGTTGGCCGTAGGCCTGGTCATGACTCGACCCTTACGCTCGGGCAGGTCCGCCGGTACCATGCAACGGTGGAACGGCAGAATGAATCACAAGATCCGGGCGAGCGGCTACTCAACCGCGAACTCTCTTGGCTCGAGTTCAACGCGAGGGTATTGGCCCTCGCCGAAGACGAAGAACGACCAGTTCTCGAACGCGCAAAGTTTCTTGCAATCTTCTCTACCAACCTCGATGAGTTCGTGCAGGTACGGGTTTCGGGCTTACAGGAACAAGTGACTGCAGGTGCCCGAGGACGAACGCCAGACGGCATGAATCCTCTTGACCAATTGCGTGCGATCCGCTTGCGAACCGACGAGTTGATGAGCCGTCAAGCGAGTGCGTTCACGAAGGGAATCGGCCCTGCGCTCGCGGATGTTGGGATTGTTTTCTCAGGATGGGACGAACTCGACGATGACGACCGCGTGTACTTGGTAGACGTCTTCGATAACCAAATCTTTCCTGTGCTTACGCCGCTCGCAGTCGACCCTGCACACCCGTTCCCTTACATCTCAAACCTCTCACTCAACCTCGCCGTGCTCGTACGCGATCCAGAAAACGGCGAACAGCGATTCGCGCGCGTAAAAGTTCCTCAATTGTTGCCGCGATTCATCGTGATGCCCGACGGCGAACGCTTCGTATCCCTCGAACAAGTCATCGCCGCACATCTTCAACGGCTATTCCCAGGAATGGACATACTCGCTAACCATCCATTCCGCGTTACTCGTGATGCAGACTTCGAACTAGAAGACGAAGACGCAGATCTCATCGAAGCCATCGAGAGCGCGCTGACCCTACGCAAGCGGTCCGGACACGTCGTGCGCCTCGAGGTGGAAGCGAGCATCACTGAAGAAGTGCTCGACCTACTGTGTCGCGAACTCGAACTGTCGCACCAGGACGCCGTCGTCGTCGACGGACCACTCGACCTATCGGGTCTTTGGACGTTGTACGCGCTAGATCGACCCGAACTCAAAGATGAGCCGTGGCATCCGCAAACTCAGCCAAACCTCGGGCGCACCGATCCACCCGCAGACCTATTCCGCATCCTGCGTGGTGGTGACATCTTGGTACACCACCCGTACGACTCATTCGTAACAAGTGTTGAGGCATTTATCGACCAAGCAAGCAGAGATCCACATGTGCTCACAATCAAACAAACGCTGTACCGGACGGCTGGCCCAGAAAGTGCAATCGTTGCCTCACTCGTTCGTGCCGCCGACTCAGGCAAACAAGTGGTCGCTCTCGTCGAATTGAAAGCTCGGTTCGATGAGCAGTCCAACGTTGAGCGCGCGCGCGAATTAGAAGAGGCGGGAGTGCACGTGGTGTACGGGCTCGTCGGGCTCAAGACGCACACGAAACTCGTACTAGTGGTGCGCCAAGAGTCGGATGGAATCCGTCGGTATTGCCATATTGGTACCGGCAACTACAACCCCGCCACCGCCAACCTCTACGAAGATGTCGGTCTGCTGACGATCGATCCGGAACTCGGCTCAGATCTAACTGAACTTTTCAACCACCTCACCGGTTATTCGCGGCAAGGCAACTATCGCAAGTTACTGGTGGCGCCAGTAACACTGCGGCCAGGCCTGGTCGCACGAATCAAAGCTGAGGCTGCAAAGGGGCAAGCGGGCCGCATCGTCTTCAAGATGAACAGCCTCGTGGACCCTGAAGTAATCGAAGCCCTATACGAAGCTTCTAACGCTGGTGTTTCCATAGACCTCATCGTTCGTGGGATCTGTTGTCTGCGACCTGGAGTCCCGGGAATGTCGACCAACATCAGAGTGCGCTCGATCATTGGTCGGTTCCTAGAACACTCGCGGATCTATCGGTTTGGAGCAGACGCAACTTCGGCTGAGTTCCTGATCGGATCCGCCGACCTCATGCCACGCAACCTGGACCGCCGCGTAGAAGCCGTAGCGCCCGTCACATCGCCTCCTCTAATCGCGCGCCTCGACGAGATACTTACGATCAATCTCGCCGATGATGTTTTGGCGTGGGAACTCCACGCAGACGGTGTCTGGAACAAGGTGCAGACCGTCGTGGGCGTAGACACTCATAGGAGCATGTGCGAGCTCGCTGCGGCACGGGTCAAAGAAGCTTGGGCCGCCGATGCGAGGTCATGACATAAAACTTCACCCATTGCCTGGGTTCCGACTCCCGAGTTTGCATGGAGTTGCAAGCGGCCTGAGCGCAGCGAATGAAGAACTTATTGATTTGTTCTCTACCTATTGGGACACCCCGGATCTACGCCTCTCCCGATCCGGTGCCAGCCTCCACTTCAGCGAGCCAGAGGGTTGGACAGTCAATCTCCCAGGACCAAACGAGTACCGACTTCTTGCGCGACACAAGGTCCACTTCGTTGGAGATCCAGGTGAGCCACCCTTCGCGGCAATCGACCTGGTCCGCGCATGGGTGCGTACCTCGAAAGTTCAGGTCGTCGCTCAACTAAAGACCCGACGCCGAAGTGTGACTCTGAGAACTAGAGATGGCAAAAACGCGGCCGAGATCGTCGACGACGAAGTTACCGTTTTGGAAGCGGGGCGCATCGTCACCATGTTCCGAGAGGTGGGAGTAGAACTTGGCGACGAGCTTTCACCGATAACGGCTGATCTTCTTGTGGGCCGTTTGCGTGCAGCGGGAGCTGGCAGCACCTCAAACGTTTCCACTGTGGTTCGCGCGCTTGGTGCACGCGCATCTGCACCGCCAGATGTTGTTGTTCCTACGCCACCCGGCAGAACTTCAACAACACGCGAAGCGATACAAGCAGCAATCTCGTCATCCGTCGCCCGCTTGATCGCCCACGATGCGGGTGCACGTCTTGGGGATGACCCCGAGATGGTCCACCAAACCCGCGTCGCGACTAGGCGCCTCCGGTCGGACCTTCGTACCTTTCGACCGTTGCTCGACGAACAATGGGATGAATCGCTTCGAGGCGAGCTCCGTTGGCTCGGTTCCGAACTCGGGAAGGTCCGCGACGCAGAGGTACTCATTGGCCTACTGCGAACCAAGGCGGCACGTTTGTCGCCGGAAGAACGCGTTGGCTTCGAACCGCTCCTTCAACACCTGATCGCGGATTGGCAAGCCGCTCGCATCGAATTGTTGGCAGCACTTCGAACGAACCGATACGCGCTACTACTCGATGCACTGGTTGCGGCGGCTGGAGAGCCAGCCTTGATGCCAGGCGCAGATGCTCCCGCAATTGAAGTTCTTCCTCCGCTCGTCCGTCTTCCATGGAAACGCCTTCGTCAGGATGTCAAGGCCCTAGCGGCAGATCCTCTTGATGGCGCGCTACACGCAGTACGCATTAGAGCGAAGCGACTGCGTTACGCGAGCGAGGCGGCGGCTCCAGTATTTGGCGCGCCAGCAATCGATTTTGCAAAGGCAGCCGGAGACCTACAGGAAGTTCTCGGGGAGCATCAAGATGCGGCTATTGCGCTCAATTGGTTACGCGATGTCGCCGACGAGGCCAAAACAAGTGATGAAGCGTTCTTAGCGGGGATGGTGGCGGAGATGGTCAGGGAAGACGAACGTTCGGCGCGTGCTGGTTGGCCGCGCACGTGGAAGGCGCTAAATCTCACCAAGCTCCGTACTTGGCTGTGAGCCAGCGCAAAACAGTTCGTGCCGCGGGTGGGCTTGTATGGCGGTCCAGCATTGGACACGATGAACACGTTGAAGTGCTCCTTGTACATAGACCTCGTTACGACGACTGGAGTTTGCCGAAAGGCAAAGCCGACCCAGGCGAAGGCGACGAGCAATGCGCATTGCGCGAGGTAGAGGAAGAGACAGGAGTGAAAGCCAGAATCGAAGCCCCGTTGAGTGAGGTCCGCTATCAAGATCGCGCCGGGCGAGACAAAATTGTGCGCTACTGGAAAATGTCGGTGATCGATGCTGCTGAATTCACACCAAATGACGAAGTTGACGAAATACGTTGGTGCTCAATAGGCGAAGCCGAGGAGACTCTTAGTTACGGTCACGATCGCGAACTAGTCAGAGTCTTTGACGGCCTCTAGTCTGCGATTCCGATGTACATCTACGTAGTTCGCCATGCAAAGGCTGGAAGTCGAAGCCGTTGGGACACCGATGATCGCGAACGTCCGCTATCGAAGAATGGGATAGCGCAGTCCATCGCGTTGGGAGATGCACTCGGGAGGCTCGAGATCGACCGCATCTATTCCAGTCCATTCGTTCGCTGCATTCAAACAGTAGAACCCCTGAGTGCACGGCTGGGCGTACAAGTCGTTGCCGACAGCCAACTCGAAGAAGCCTGCGCATGGGAATACGCGCTCGAACTTGCAGAGGCTGCTGCCGGACCGACTGTTATTTGCAGTCATGGCGACGTGATTGGCGACCTCATGATCACGTTGGAGCGACGCGGTGTTCCGCTAGACGACAACCGCATAGAGAAGGGATCCGTCTGGGCACTACGCGTCGAAGACGGGCAAGTGGTTGCCGGTGAGTACTCCAGCCCTCCCGCCTGACCAATTATTTCCCGTCGCGCAACCCAAACGATGCCGTACAGCAATGTCTAAGACACATCTCGCGGGTACCTTCTTGACCGTGAGGGTGCTATGAGAGTACTTGTAACGAACGATGATGGCGTCGATTCGCCTGGGATCCTCGCCCTAGCGACAGCGATGCACGGAGCGGGACACGAAGTGGTCGTCGTGGCCCCGGCCTCGGACTTGAGTGGTGCCGGAGCTTCGATCGGTCCGCTGCATAGTTCCGAATCGATCCCACTATCAAAACGCACGTGGCAATCACTCCCGGACATCGAAGTTATCGCCATAGAACGGCCACCTGCAACGGCTGTGTACCTCGCATGCCTCGGCGCGTTCGGACCGCGACCCGATGCAGTCGCTTCAGGCATCAACCCAGGCGCTAACACCGGACACCTTGTGTTGCACTCTGGAACCGTCGGGGCGGCGCTAACGGCCGCCGGACTTGGCCTTCCAGCAATCGCGGTCAGCCTCACGTGGAGTAACGACGGCTACTACTGGTCTACCGCTGCCGACCTAGCAGTACCAGCACTCGAATGGGCTATCGCTAGCAATGGCATCGCTAATAAAGGCGAGGCACGGGTGCTCAACCTAAACGTCCCCAACCTCCCGCTCGACGAAGTGCACGGGGTCAAGGAAGCCGACCTCGCTCCCTACGGAGAGTTCTGGGTAGCATCGGTTGATCCCTCTGAGGGAGACGTTCGAATCGAATTCAAAGGTGCGGATCATGAACCGCATCCAGCAAGTGATGCCGCTCTCGTAACGACCGGTTGGGCGACCGTGACTCCCCTTTTAGGCATAGTTGCAGGAACAATCAAAGGGGCAGCGAAAATGGTCGAAAACGCTCTGCCGACATCACGAACCACGCGAATGAGCTGAACCGAACTAGTCCGATCGCGTACAACCTCGTACACTGCCGCTCACAATAAAAGCTACACAGGGGGATCAACTCGATGGCCGTAGAGCCTGGACAACTAGCACCGGAATTTACTCTCAAGGACCAAGCGGGCAACGATGTAAGCCTCGCTGACTACCGCGGTAAGCAGCCGGTGGTTTTGGTCTTCTATCCCTTCACATTCACAGGAGTATGCCAAGGAGAACTTTGCGAGATCCGCGACGATCCGTCGCTGTTCGAGAGTTCCGAGTGCGCTGTGTTGGCAATCTCTTGTGACACGCGTCATGCGCAAGCAGTTTGGGCAGAGCAGCAGGGCTTCACATTCCCCGTCCTTGCAGACTTCTGGCCCCATGGGGCAGTTGCGAAGGCATACGGCGTATTCAATGAAAAGTTGGGATGTGCCAACAGAGGAAGTTTTGTCATCGATAAGGATGGAACGATTGTTGCTGCATTCGCGTCGGTAGATCTCGCTACGCCACGGGAGCGAGAAGAGTACAAAGCGGCGCTAGCGAAACTGACATAAGACGTTCGGACTGGCTCTGCGGTTCAACCATCATTGCGGTGCTTCTCATAGCGATACCCGACTCCACGGACTGTCACCAATCGCGTTGGTAGTGAAGGCTCGTCTTCAATCTTGGTTCGGAGACGCTTTACATGTACATCGAGTGTCTTCGTGTCGCCAAAATAGTTGGGTCCCCATATTCGATCGATCAGTACCTCGCGGCTGAGAACACGTCCGGCATTAACCATGAAGAGTTCAAGCAACTCAAACTCCTTGAGAGGTAGCTGCACCAATTCTCCCCGCACCGAAACGTCGTGACGACCAGCATCGAGGCATACGTCACCGATTTCCAATACTTCATCGCGAATTTCATCTAAATCATCATCCAACGGGACTCGGCGCAAAGCTGACCGCACCCGCGCAATCAATTCACGCAACCTAAACGGCTTCGATACATAGTCGTCAGCGCCGACTTCAAGTCCAACTACTGCATCTATCTCGGAACTGCGCGCGGAGACCATGATGATCGGAACGCGCGACCGCGATCGGATCTGCCGACAAACATCGATGCCAGAAATCTTCGGCAACATGACGTCTAACAAAATCAGTGACGGGCGGGTTGCATCAAATCGCTCGATCGCTTCTGCCCCATCGGCTGCAGTTTCCACAACGAATCCCTCGCGTTGAAATGCAACCGACAACGTGTCTCGATAAGACTGCTCGTCGTCGACAATCAGAAGGCGCGGCGGATCTGGCATCACTTGTCCACGCGAGGTCCGCGTTCTCCTTCACTCGATTCTTCACAGCCCGCAGGAAGTCTCAAACGAAAAACCGAACCCTCGCCCTCGCGGGACTCCAGCATCACGTCGCCACCATGGACCTGGGCGACATTGCGCACGATTGCTAAGCCAAGTCCCGTTCCGCCAGTGGCACGACTGCGAGCTCGGTCGACTCGATAAAAACGTTCGAATACCCTCTCGCGATCTCGCGATGGGATACCAATGCCGTGGTCTACAACTTCGATCGTGATGAGCCCTTGCTCGCAAGATGCAGCTATCTCGACGGTATCCCCCGGATCTGAGTACTTCACGGCGTTATCCAAGAGGTTCGTCAACGCGCTCACTATCTGCCCCGGATCACAGTCAACGACTAATTCTCCATCCACTGCGCCTTTCGACACAGAAACTTCCGCTGCTGCTGCGACGGACGCGATACGACCAATAGCTTCGGCAATCAATGAACCGACCGCAACCGAATACCTTGCAGGACTCTCTTCGGCATCGAGAAGACTTAAAGCAAGCAGGTCGTCAACGATGTTGCCAAGGCGTTCCGCTTCGTGAGCTATTCGCTCCGCCATCTCCCGCAACATCTCCTCGTCCCCGCCCGATGCCATCGTGTCTGCCAGAAGTGCGAGCGCACCAATAGGAGTCTTGAGCTCATGACTCACATTCGCGACAAAGTCGCGGCGCACCGCTTCGACACGGCGGGCTTCGGTGATATCGCGAACAAACGCGACCGCCCCATCCACCTTCCCGTCAGAAGAAAGGGTTTGCGCGCGCACGTTCAGGACTTCTTGTGGCGGACCAAACAGTTCAAGATCACGATCGCCCGTGACTCCCCCGCGTGCCTGCTCTAGCGCTATGCCAATCGCTTCCGCTATCAAGGCATCTCCATGACGTCCATCAGCAAATCGCATGGCGGACTCGTTTCGAAGTACTTCGTCACCGCCTGCATCGACGACTACAACGGCGTCAGTAACGGTTTCGAGCGCCTGTTCGAGAAGATTAAGTCTCATATTCATTAGATCAGGATCATCGACACCTTCTGATTGGATGAGTCGCTTGGCAGGACTCATCCGAAACGACCGGTGATGTATCCCTCGGTACGCGAATCCGAAGGAGCGGTAAAAATCGTTTCGGTTTGGTCGTACTCGACGAGTACCCCTACCCGATCTCCAGAATCTCTTACCTCGGCTGTAAAAAATGCTGTTCCGTCTGAGACACGCGCGGCTTGTTGCATGTTGTGCGTGACGATGACGATCGTGTAGTCGCGCTTTAGTTCGACCATAAGATCTTCGATACGAGATGTGGCTATCGGGTCAAGAGCCGAACACGGCTCGTCCATAAGTACCACGTCTGGATTGACGGCCAGTGCTCTCGCGATACACAACCTCTGCTGTTGGCCACCGGAAAGAGCGAGACCACTCTTCTTGAGTTTGTCCTTTACCTCGTCCCAAAGCGCGGCCCTCGTCAGTGCGTGCTCTACAACTTCATCCAGGCCCTTGCGTTGTCCGTTTACCCGCGGCCCAAAGGCGACGTTGTCGTAGATCGACTTAGGGAATGGGTTCGGCTTCTGAAACACCATGCCGATTCGGCGACGCACCTCAACTGGATCAATTTGAGGTCCGTATAGATCGAGTCCGTGATACAAGACGGAACCTGAGACCTTGGCTCCCGGAATGAGATCGTTCGTGCGGTTGAAGCACCTCAAGAAAGTGCTCTTGCCACAACCCGACGGTCCGATTAACGCGGTTATTTGTCGTGCAGGGATGTCCAAGTCAATGCCCGCAACCGCAATTGTAGGACCGTAGTGAACGTCTAACCCTCTAACAGAGAACACTGTTTGAGGATCGTCTGCTTCGCCGACGTTAGACAGGGCTTCGGTTTCCACGCCGCGAGTCAACACTATTACCGGCGTACGAAGCGAACGCGTCGCATCGGCCTCCATGAGATCAGGTGTTTCTCGATTCACCATCGCTGCTGATACCTATTTCTCAGCCAGATCGCAATGGCGTTCATCGCCAGCAAAATCGCCAGTAGGAGAATGCACGCCGCTGCAGCCAATTGCGTGAAGCCTTCCTGGGGTCTCCCGATCCAGTCGAAGATCTGGATTGGAAGAACCGTGAACTTGCTATCGAGCCCTGTTGGATTAAAGGGTACGTAGGTAAACGCGCCAATCATTATCAAAGGCGCGGCCTCGCCGATTGCACGTGATAGTGCCAAGATCACACCGGTCGCGATACCCGGCACGGCAGCTGGCAACACCTGGCGTCTAACTGTCTGTAGCCGCGTGGCGCCGAGCGCGAACGAACCGTGACGAATCGATTCCGGAACCGCTCGGATCGCTTCACGCGAAGCAATGATCACAATCGGGAGCACGAGCAAAGCGAGAATAATCCCACCCGTAAGCACCACCGGCCCAAGATCAATAGGCCCTCGAGCAATGAACGCGAGCCCAAAAATTCCATAGACAATCGATGGAACGCCAGCAAGATTTTGAATGTTCAGTGCTATCCAACGCGTGTACCACTTGTCTGCCGGAGCAAATTCTTCTAAATAGACGGCAGCCCCTATCCCGATAGGCACCGCTAGCGACGCAGTTACCGCCAGCACCCACAAGGTGCCGAACACAGCAGAGCGTGCACCAGAGATCGCGGGATTCAACGAAGGGAACCGGCGCCACAATCGGGGCCCGAACGCGGGCAGACCTGTGTCGAATACATACCAGAGCAAAGCGACGAGTCCAGCTAGAGCTAAGCCGAAGCTAATTACAAGCACGATCAGAAACGCACGATCAGAAACGCGACGCCTAACAGATTGCTGCGGCAATCGAACGACCGAATCGACGTCTGGCGCCAAAAGGCTCACTCGTAAACCTCACGGTACTTAAGCACAATGCGATTGCTGAACACGTTCATCATGAACGTGGCGACAAACAAAAGGGACCCGACAGCAAAGATGGTTTTGTAGCCGGTGCTGCCCTGAGGTAAGTCTCCTGTTCCCGCGGCCGCGATGAACGCGGTCATGGTTTGCATCGCCTCGCCGGGGTTCAAGCTCATGTTCGGTGTGCCTCCCGCCGCGATCAGAACGATCATGGTTTCACCGACAGCACGCGAGACGGCAAGTACGAAAGCCGCGACGATTCCCGATAGTGCAGCAGGCACACTTACGCGAGTCGACACTTCAAACTTCGAACTTCCGAGTGCATACGCGCCCTCACGTAGCCCATGGGGCACCGCCGACAAGGCGTCCTCAGACAGCGACGCGACCATCGGCAATATCATGATTCCCATAACGAGACCTGCAGACAATGCATTGAACACACCAGGCGAGTCCCCGACCGGCCATAGATTTTGGACGAACGGGCTGATGAACTTCAGCGCGAAGTAGCCATAGATAACAGTTGGGATACCAGCCAATAATTCTATTAACGGCTTGAGCAACTTGCGTACACGGGGACGCGCATACTCACTCAAGTAAATCGCCGTACCGAGACCGAATGGCACAGCCACTGAAATCGCGCAGATCGTAACGACGATCGTGCCCATAACTATCGGCAACACTCCGAACTTCGCCGGAACAAATAGCGGTGCCCAATCGGTCCCTGTCAAGAACGCGAATATGTCCACCTCTCTGAAGAACTCGAGAGTGGGAGGAATCAATGACAGAACGATTCCGACCGTGACGGCCACAGAAAGCGCAGCACAGCAGAACAGAATACCGATCACTACCCGCTCGCCATAACGCCGTCGTGCGCGCAGGATCCCCGGGTCATTGGGGGATGACCCGGGGATCCTGAGCATGGGCGGAGAGCCAGCCGTCAACTAAGCACTAACTCTTCGTCGTGGTCCCGCTAGCTGCGAGCGTCTGCACTGCGGCTAGCGATGTTTGCAATTGAGCCTCGGTCAATGGCACGAAAAGCGTCTCCAACGCGATGTTTTCCGAGTTCTTAACGTAAAACTTGACAAAGGCAAGGCCCTCTGGCCTGTTTAAGAGCGCGTCGCTCGGATAAACAAACAGCGGACGCGACAACGGCGAGTAGTCGCCGTTCTGAACAGTCGTGGTACTCGGAGACACGCACCCATCCCCGCCGTTAACTGCGAGGACATTCAACTTGTCCTTGTTCGCCTCGTAGTAGGACAGCCCGAAGTATCCGAGCGCACCTTTATCGCCAGATACGCCTTGCACCGTTACGTTGTCGTCCTCGGTCGCGTTGTAGTCCGAGCGACTCGACCCTTCTTCGCCGTTCACGGCCTTCGTGAAGAAGTCGAACGTTCCAGAGGATGTGCCAGCGCCGAACAAAGTGAGCTTCTCGTCCGGGAACGCGGAATCCACCTGTTTCCAGTTCGTGACCTTGGAATCCGCAGCCCAAATCTTGTTGAGTTGAGCAGTAGTGAGGCACTTAGCCCACTTGTTGTCCTTACTCGTAACAAGTGCTATGCCATCATTCGCGATCCGGATTTCTTCATAGGCGATTCCGTTGGCTTTGCAAGCGGGCGCCTCTGTTTCATCATCTTCCTTAATCGGTCGCGATGCGTCTTCCATGTCGATCTCACCCAAACATAACTTTACGAATCCACCGCCTGTGCCCGAGACACCAACGGTGATCTTCACCTCTGGGTTGTCTACTTGAAACAACTCCGCCGCAGCGGCGGTGAGAGGGCCGACGGTAGAAGATCCATCGACCGAAATTGAACCAGATAGATTCGAGGAGTCGCCTCCGGTAGAAGTGACGTCTTCGCCGCAGGCCGCCAATAACAGCCCGAGTGCGAAGATGCCAGTTGCGTAGCGACGCAACATTGTTGTTCTAGCCATTTCGTTATTACCTCCGTTTAGGATTCTCATGTCGGCATTCAACCTATGGGAGACATCTAAACAACTGATTGCGCCGCGGTGAACCCGACAAGTACACGAAGCGATCTTTACCGCGATCCAACAGGTTGGTCCGGTACGCACCGACCTGTTCACCAGTCGTTTACCTAGGTGTTACCTCAGAGCCCACAACTCGGCACACGGAAGCGCGAAACTGAACCAGCACGCATCACTAACTGGACCGAGGACCTAATGGAAGAAACACCGGCCGCACGCCGCCCACTCGAGGATGAGTTGGCTGACATCCGCGGCGATATTATTAGGTTGGCGGCATTGACTACCGAGGCCATCGCCGCTGGTACGCAAGCCTTTCTGAACGGGGACCTCAGGATGGCCGAATCAGTTGTCGAAGGTGATGACAGGGTGGACGAGCTCTACCACCACATCGAGAACAGGCTCCTAACCTTGCTGGCGACACAGTCGCCGGTCGCCGTCGATCTCCGTGCTGTCGTAACGATGTTGCGCATTAATCACGAACTTGAGCGTGATGCCGATCTCATGGTCAATGTTGCGAAGACAACTCGACGCATCTATCCCCTAGAGCTTGATCCGCGCGTGCGAGGAACCATCGACCGCATGGGAATACAAGCGTCCAACCAAACGCGGGTTGCGATCGACGCATTCGCGGATTCGGACCCCAACTGGGCTGCCGCGCTGCAAGACATGGATGACTCGATGGACGATCTAACGAAGAGTCTGTTCCGCCACATTCTGTCGTGGGGCGCATCCGATGAAGGGACGGTGCTGCAAGCCGTTCAGGTCGCGCTAGTAGCGCGTCACTACGAACGTATTGCGGACCACGCCGTGACAATCGCTGAGCGCGTTCAATGGATGGTGACTGGCATGCACCCCGGCGGCGAAGACGACGCCTAGACCAAACGGATCGGTCTGAACTGCCTTAAGAACGATCTACTCGTCACCCTCGGTGTATCCGAGGTCCCAATCGAGGATGAGGTTCTCGCGCTCCGCATCGCGTACGACGCGCTCACGGTTGCGCCTGAACTGCGGATCATGGGGAGGGAGCAACTGGAGCCGCGCGATCGCACGCTGGCGAAACTCATCAACCGTCTGGCGCTCTCCGAAGACCCCGTGCACTTCCCAATGCGGAGATACTGGTCCCAGATAAACCACACGTACATGGCCTACGGGGGGCAACTGCTCGAGGGCTTGGGGTTCTATGGCCATTACATACTCCTAGAAACGATTTAGGTAGGAGCACATCGTACTGTCCTACCCCTCGTCTGGCCTGACTCCGAGTTCCACTTTGAATGTCTCTTGCTTCCCATCGCGTTCAACGGTGATTTGCGCTGAATCGCCTGGGTGGAAACGGCGGATCGCTGCGGCGACATCGTCGGGGCGACTGACTTCCTGGCCCCCCACGGCCACGATTACGTCGTCAACCGACAGACCGCCCCTCTGTGCGGCGGAGCCCCGAGTGATCCTCCGGATCAATGCCCCCTGTTTCGTTTCGAGGCCGAGTTCCTTAGCGAGAGCCGGCGTGACTGCTCGTGTTTCTACTCCGAGAAACGCCGTGCGAACCTGTTTGCCGCTGGTCAAGTCTTCAATCACCTGCTTGGCTGAATCGATGCTGATCGCGAAACCAACGTTCTGGCTCCCGCCGGCCAACGCGGTATTTATGCCGACTACCTCGCCGTCGGAATTCACGAGTGGCCCACCGGAGTTACCAGGGTTAATTGCGGCATCGGTTTGAAGGACGTTGAAGAGTGTCGCTCCTGTCTCGGCCTCCGGGACCGTGCGGCCCATCCCGCTGATGATGCCTCGAGTCACGCTGAGACCGCCGTCGAGGGCCAACGCATTGCCGATCGCGACTACCTCGTCGCCGACCTTGAGGGAATCCGAACTTCCCAACGCTACCGCAGGAAGGTTTTCACCCTTGATCTTGAGAACTGCAAGATCATTGTCGACCGAGCGCCCTAGTACTTCGGCGCTCAGGCTCGTGCCGTCGGAGAATGAAACCTCTATCTGACCGCCCGCTCCTTCAATGACGTGGCTGTTCGTCACGACTACTCCATTGGATGAGATCACGAAACCTGTACCTGCACCACCCCCGCCGGTTTGAATCGCGACGACCGCTGGTACAACTTTGGCCAAGATCCCCTGAATGTCACGCGGCCGCGCGATGGTAGACGTGTTGCGACCATCGGTGACGCCAGAATTTTCTCCCCTCCCGATAGCGATTGTCTCGGTCACGAGGTCACGCCCGTCGGCATACAGATAGACGCCAGTAGCGCTAGCAGCGCCAACCAGCGCTCCAATAAGGGCTCCGACGACAAACAGTTTTAGACCGCCAGGCTTTTGTACAGGCTGAGACGGAGGAGCGTTGAAACCTTGCCCAGGAACAGAAGTCCAAGGGGCATCGTTCACGAATGATTCCGTCAGTGCAGGGGCGTCCGTCAATGTGGGCTCCGTGGAGTCAGGGGTATCAGCGGTCACTTGTACTCCCCTCTAGCGTTACATGCCCACCTGAGACTCACCTGAGAATCTCTTGGCAGAACTCTTGTGCAAATGGGAACCGTCCGAGGCATCCAGCCGTTGTTTCTTCTATATGGACGATTACCCACTTCCAGAGTACGACGCCGAACACACATGGATGCTCTCGGGGGTGTGCCGAGACCGCGAGCCGTCATTCTTCTTCCCATCCGATGGCGTCGGAGTAGAGATTGCTCGCAAGGTATGCGCCACATGTCCCGTACAGACTGACTGTCTTGAGTACGCGCTGTCGTACAGGATTGAACATGGGGTCTGGGGAGGTGCATCAGAACGCCAACGTCGGCGCATCCTCGCATCGCGCAAGGTCGGAGCAGTTGCCGCTCCCGCGTTCCCTGTAGACGCCGCCTTCTAACCGCGCAGGCCCGGCTTACAGGGTTTAGTTCCACATGAATGGTGCCGTGAGAAAGTCGATAACCGTTTCTGCCATTCCTCTCCGCTGAGGGAGGAGATGGTTAATGACTTCGACGATCTGTCCTAATGGAGCTTCACTGACGGCGGAATACGAAGAGCCGTTGCTCTCCCATATGACAGCGGTGCCTGCCGCTGTCGAGTACCAGAGCGCATCGGCACCTTCTAGTTCAACTGCTTCGCCACCCTTTTGCAGGTCGCTCCACTCGATTTCTCCAGGGGATTGGAATATAGACATCCCGACTAGTCCATCGCTGTAATGCAGGTGTAGTCCACCTCCCTTGCGCTGATAGGCACTCGTCAACACGAACCCATTCCCGACCTCGCGACGAGCTACAAGCTTGGCCGGGGGAACTCGGACCGGGTACTTATCTACCCGTGAATTACCAGGGAGGTCGACGGCGGGCGCGGCGGTGCGGGGAGTTGGTTCGCTCGTGAGGTCCAAATGCATTTCTCGCCACGGTTTACCCCCTTCGTCGAAGTAGGTCTTGGATAGCAACAAGCCGGTAGCCGTGTCGAACACCAGGCGGTAGTGAACTCGCCGCGCGTTCTTTGGACCTGCCGCTGCGGTAATAACCAACTTGTTGGGGTCCTGGTCCTCTGAAGGCTCTGTCGTGCTCCCGGCATTCGAACCGACGGCATTCGAACCGACGGCATTCTCATCCTCGACGACGCGGAGCACATACTTTTTACGCGCGTCGGGAGCCAAAGCGGCCGAAGCACCATCCCATAGCGAGAGCCAAGAACCACCGTCGCGACGTACTCGTTCGTTCGCGTCGCCCATTACTGCCCCATCGCCGAAACTCAAGACTCCGTCGATGGCTTCTACGGCGACACGGCGCGTGCGAGTGCGACGCTTGTCGGTCCAAGTTGTCGTTACATTGCCGGTGAAGTCGTAGTTGAGCGAAGCCACCCGAGCACGATCGAGCGCTCTAGTTGCGAGAGTCTCGATGTAATCGGCGTCGCCAGCCAATGCGTTCTCAACAGCCATAGACACAGTCAACGACGCACAAAGTGCGATTGTCACTGAGGCAATCGCCATTCGAGACGCGCGGCAGTTAGGTCTGCGGGTCAGCGACTGTTTCGTAATGGGCGCTTTGCAATCACGTTTATTCACTTGCCCGTTCCCAACGACACACCGATCGACGCTAGGTCCATAACAGGGTCGCTTTGCGTTGACTGAACAGCATGATGTTGGTCGAGGTCAGCGGCGACCGTCGGCGTATTTGTTTCTTGACTAGGAATGAGGAATACCCCCGCAATGACTGCAGCGGCCGCTGCACCCGTAAGCCACCGCATTGCTCGCATCGGACGACGTCTCGAATCGATTGTCGTTACCTCAGCAAGATCTGGCGCCGTCAGCGATTCGAGGAACCCCGCGGGAATATCTTTTTCAGGAAGGCCGCGCACCAACGAACGGACCGATGCCGTATCGGCGAGTTCAACACGCCACTCCTCTGACTCCAGAAGTCGAGCGTCCACAATCGTGCGCTCGTCTTCTGTTAACTCTCCATCTAGATAGGCAGACAACATGTCTAGGTCGGGTCCGTTCATCGGGTTACCCCTCGCTCAGCTAGCGCAACGCGCAACATTCGACGCCCGCGATGCAACCGCGACCGAACGGTACCTATCGGTAACCCGAGCGTCTCAGAAATTTCCTCGTACGAACGGTCAGCGACGTCGCAAAGCACCACCGGGACACGAAAGTCGTCCGGTAGTGAGGCCAAGGCATCCTGCACTTCATCAGAAAACCGCGCAGCTGCCGAAGCCTCTTCAGCGCCCATGCTCGGAGGCACCACTAGATCCGGATTATCAGGCAATGCCTGCGTCGGTCGCCGACGTTTACGCCGCACATCATCGAGAAAAACATTGGTCACAATTCTCGCTAACCATCCTTCAAGGGAGCCTGGCTCGTAGTTCTCAAGGCCACGTCGGATCCGCAACAGCGATTCCTGTACGAGATCCTTCGCATCTTCATCGTTACCGGTCAACCGGAACGCCACGTTGTAGAGAAAGCACCCGTGATCGCGAGCAACGTCCTCCCATGTTGGAGTTCCGTCTTCGGTCATAGGTAACGACGGTCAGTGGTGGAGAGTTCCCACAATGCCAGCGAACCGTACAAACAGGCGTGGTTATTGCCCAGCGGTGCCATTTGAAGGCGGCTTCGCGACCGGTGGCTCTGGCTCCTTGGACTCTGGCTCATCGTCGGCCGCACCCTCGTCAAGGCCCTTCTTAAATTCCTTTTGGGCCTGTCCCATGGAGCGCGCCAACTTCGGAATCTGGGTCCCGCCAAAAATGACAAGGACCACAATCAGGATGATGACTAGCTCAGGAGCTCCAAGACCGAACATACGTCGAACTACCCTTCCGATAGGTGCCCGAACAGCCTATCTCGCGGCCGAGTCCGCTACTGCCAATCCGAAAGCGGCCGAAGCGAGCTCAATCTGTTCGATATCTCCAATATGGAATGGCACAACACCTGGACCAACGATGAGCGTCTCAACACCTAGATCCCGCCATTGCCCGATCTGTTCGGCTACCTGATCTACCGTGCCGACGAGGCGCCCCTCGCGCCATGAGTCAAGATCCGTATTGTCAAGTACGCCTGGCGGCGCCGACTCGCGCATCGCATCGAACCTTTTGACCAAGTCGGCTTCGCTCTCACCGACGAGCGCATAAAGGCCGAGCGACCTCCAAACCGTACGTGGGTCACGTCCGATCCGGTCGCACTCACGCTCGAGCACGCCGCAACGATCGCGATACGTATCTGGAGTCCACGTCCAACACGTGTTCCAACCATCAGCTTGTTCCGCGACGATCTTCAATAATCGATCGCCCTTGCCCCCGACGAATACCGGGGGCCTTGGCTTTTGAAGTGAAGCAGGCAAATTAACCGCTGCTATAGCGCGATGGTGTTTGCCGTCAACGGTCACGGTGTTTGCATCGTGCTCGAGCATTGCCGTCACAATCGATAGCGCTTCCGCAAGACGCTCAAGTCGGATACCTGGTCGCGGGAACTCCATTCCGATTGCTTCGTAGTCTGGCTCGTACCAACCAGCACCCAAGCCCACGTCGAGACGACCGCCACTAACCCGGTCGAGAGTAGCGAGTGCTTTGGCAAGAACGGTTGCGGGCCTGAGTGCCTCGCACAAGACAAGCGTTCCAAGGCGTACACGCGGCACATCTCGCGCCAAAGCGGCGAGTGTTACCAGCGGCTCAAAGGCGCCGACAAATTCTGAACTTCCGCCGTACTTGCCAATGTCAAAGAAGAGATGGTCCGCAAGCCAGACGGAGTCGAATCCGGCGCCCTCTGCGCGGGTTGCGACATCGACAATGGTGTCGTATTTGAGGGGCGACTCTCCGGGGACCGAGAAGTCGAACTGTGGAAGAGCCAAGCCAAGCCGCACGGCCCAGCAGGCTACCGGTGGAACCGCGTGTTTATCGGCCGTAGCCTGGTGGAGTGCTTGAAGCCGTGATCAACATCTCCGAAGGGCGCGACTTCCGTGTTCTCAACGCTCTGTCGGCTTCGGCTGGTGCAGCCTTGCTAGACCGGCACGACGATCCCGACCACCATCGGTCGGTTTTCACGGTCGCTTCGACCAAACCGGGAGGCACCGAAGCCGCGACGCGCCGCTTGGTCGGTGTGGCCGCTCAAGATCTGAACCTCACTAATCATGACGGAGTGCATCCACGGTTAGGCGTGGTCGATGTCGTGCCGTTCGTCGCACTAACCGGTACAGCAAACGAGGTAGCTGTCGCCGCGGCCAGAGCATTCGCCCTCTGGTTCTCAACTACGTGGAAGGTTCCTGTTTTTCTCTACGGCAAAGCGGACAGCGACGATCGTTCCTTGCCGACGACGCGAAAACAAGCGTTCAAATCGCGGGAACCGGACTTCGGTCCATCTGAACCGCACCCTATTCTCGGTGCGACCGCGGTTGGCGCTCGGCCGCCGCTCATCGCCGTCAACCTAGAACTCGATAGCAACGATCTGGAGTTAGCAACTCTGGTCGCTCGCGAGGTGCGGGAACGTGACGGCGGCCTTCTTGGAGTGCGGTCACTCGCCTTCGCTCTTCGAAGTACCGGACGCGCTCAAGTGAGTATGAACCTCGTCGATCTCTCCGCGACAGGTCTCGAACGAGCCTGCCTTGAGGTGCGAGACCGCCTCGCAATGCGCGGGGTGCAAGTCCACCGTGTTGAACTCGTCGGTTTGGCTCCTGCTTCCGAACTCGCCAGATGCAGCGAGACCTTCCTCGCGTGGGCAGACCTAAACCCACAAGATTCTGTCGAAGCACGCGCACAGAGCGGCACGGCAACCTAAAGCACGACTAATGGTCAGCTGCTGATACGAATTGTCCCAGCAGTGCTAAGCCGCTTTCAGGAAGCCTGAGCAGCCCGACGCGCGAGTGCCCGTTGACGGCGAAGACGTCGCCTCTCACGCTCTGAGAGGCCACCCCAAATTCCGAACTTCTCGCCGTTCGCCAGCGCGTACTCAAGACATTCTGGACGGACTTCACAACTCCCGCATACAGATTTTGCTTCCTTTGTGGAAGCTCCTCGCTCTGGGAAGAAAAGGTCTGGGTCTACCCCTAGGCAGTTGGCATTCTCTTGCCACCTCTTATCCCCTTCTTCACCTGAGTGGATATGAGCCACGATCATGTCTCGCATCTATTTGCCCCCTTTATTGTCGAAATTTGGAACATTGTCTTGGCGATGGTATGAACACGACTCGATCAAATACGGAGGATCCGAAGCCGGTCAAACTCATAACCCGCGATAACGCTGGGCCATGAACCACGCCCGTGAAACTACACGCGTGTGACTCTTACACCAAGAATCCAGATAAGCAAGCGGAAATTTGGAGATCGCGCGAAAAGATCAGCCTCTGGGGTCAGAAATCGCCGATCGGGCCCTCGATGCCCCCTCTATGAGGCCCTAAATACGCGCCGGGCGCCGCGCGCTAGCGAGAAGAGTGTTGATTAGAGCCACGAGATCCTCTGGATCAAATGGCTTGGTCACGTACTCGTCGGCACCCAAGTCTTGGGCACGGGTGCGGTCGGCATCACCTGTCTTTGCAGAACAGACAACCACGTACGGACGCCTCACCCGCTGAGAGAGTTCGGCTAGAACGAACCACCCGTCAAGAACCGGCATCATGAGGTCAAGGAGGACCACATCCGGATGTTCGTCGGCGATCCGCCGCAACGCCGTCTCTCCGTCGGCTGCAAGCGACGCAGTGAAGCCTTCGGCTTCAAGAATCAATCGCATCGTGAGGAGAACATCAGGTTCATCGTCCACGACCAGAACACGCGGTTTACTGGGCACTTGCTTCCTCCTTTAGTTCATCGTTCGAACGGACACGCAAGGAAACACGGAATGCTGCTCCGCCGCCAGGCGCGTCCTCCACCCAAACGGTGCCGCCACAAGACTCGACTAGTCCCCGGACAATTGCAAGCCCTAGACCCATACCCGGCTTAATGCCATTCGGATCAGTCCGGTAAAATCGTTCGAAGATTCGCTCGCGATCGTCTGGTGCCACACCGCGGCCTTGATCGACCACAGACATCACAACATGCGTGTCGGCCTGTTGCACCGTTACGCGTACCGGCTCCGCCCCATACTTATGGGCATTCTCGATGAGGTTCCCAAGTATCCGTCGCATCGCTTCGGGATCTGCCCTCACTTCGCAAGACGTTGGCACGATCACCTCAACGGGGCGCCCCGCGACGCTGGAGTCGAGGGCGGCTAGGCGCACAAGCGCGGAGAGATCGACGCGGCGCAATACCGGTTTCCCGGCGTCCTCATCGACGCGCGCGCTGGCCAGTATCTCTTCGACCATCGTTTGAAGACGACCCGATTGACGCTCGATCATCTCCAGCAACTCGATACGTTGCTCTGCACCAATATCTCGCCTGGAAGCAGCTACAGCGCCACGGATCGACGTAATCGGCGTCCGCAACTCATGACCTACGGACGCGACGAATTGCGTTTTCATCCTTTCGGAATCGAGCAACTGAGCCACGTGCGCACGTTCTGCTTCGTATAGGCCAGCTTTTGCGATGGCAGCCGCAACGGGTTCGGCGAAGAGGCTCAGCACCTGCAAATCAATGGTGTCGAACTCTTGGTTGTCTGAGCAATTTATGTTTATAACGCCCAATACCTGTCCCCTGTTTTCTAGTGGAACACACATCGAGCTGACAGGCGCAGATACGCGATCCGCGTGCCCTGAAAGTTCTCGATCGATCACTTCTTGGGTCACCAACAGCGGTTCACGCGCTTGAACAACGCGGCCTGCGATCGACTCGCCAACATGCACGCGAGTATCACGACCGATCTCGGAGCCTCGAATGGCCACAACCCGCAAGTACTCCTCATCTTCGAGCAGCATCACAGACCCAGAGGAACCTCCCAAAAGGACGAGAGCGTTGGCGAGGATCGCGTCGAGCACCTCATCTAGGTCGAGTACCGAGTTCAAGGCCTTACCTGCATTAAACAACGCTGAATTCATCTCAAGTCTTTTAGCCATCGCGCCGTTGAGAACCCGTTCATCGACTAGCAACCGACTCAGGCGATGAAGATGTACCTCTTTTTCGACTGCGTAGAGGCAGAAGCCGATCGCGAGGGCAGCCGCTGCTGCAGCGAGGATCCATGGTTGTCCGGTAATCCAGAAAGCGGTACCGGATGCCATCGATACCGCGACCGCTGCCGCTCCCAGGCCGAGCATGACAACCAACACAACAAGCCAAAGTTGCATGCGGCGACGTTCGACCATCTCAATCGACGGCTTGCGCTTAGAGCGGAGGCCAGCAACCTTGGCCTCATGCCGGATGCGCTCGTTGATCCCGACTGGTAGTTGGTCCATCCGCCTAACTTCTGACATCTCTGGCGGGCCGCTTCTAGCTCCCCGCTTCCATGGTTGCATCGGCTGCCGATGCGGCGCTCTTTAGGTAGAGGCCGTCAATTGCTGCGCAAAATCGCGCCTGATCATCGTGCATCAAATACCGCTTTACCATAGCGCCACCGGGTGCCAAAGCCCCCGTGCAGGCACTCGCAACCCACGTTTAACCAGGACCCTTTGGAGTAGTCAGGTAAATGCCCCGTACGGGGGTGCTAGATCGATTGCATCGCATACTGGGTCACCATGGCGTGATTTATCCCATAAACCTGTCCTACCACCCAAAGCACCATGTCAATCCCCGTTGAATGCGCCACGTTCAACCCGTCCTTCGCAATCGGCGGTGTTCAAGAAAGTCAACAAGTACGTAGTCACCAAGATTCTCCGGGCTAGTAAAGAACGCCCTCCCTCTGTTCATTTGCATCATGCGCTGAACAAAGTCTTGCAAGTAGGGACTCTCGTCAAGCATGAAGGTATTAATACGGATACCAGCCTTCGTACAGCGCTTCACTTCGCGAAGCGTTTGTTCAATGGTCATCGCCGATGGTGGGTAACTGAATATCGCTTCGCCGCGCTCAATGTGGGCGGTCGGCTCACCGTCGGTGACCATGATGATCTGTCGTGTGCCCGATTGGCGTTCGAGTTGAGTACGCGCCAACAACATCGCATGTTGCATGTTCGTCCCCCACTCGAAATCCCAACTGAGTTCTGGAAGTTTCTCGGGCTTCACTTCGCGCGCAACCCGACCGAAAGCAACCAGGCCAAAGTAGTCACGTGGAAACTGGCTCGTAATCAGCGCGTGCAAGGCCATCGCAACCTTTTTCGCCGGTAGGAAGTTGTCACGCATCGGCATCGAGAGAGAGACATCGAGCAACAGGACCGTCGCGGATCGCGTAAGCAGTTCAGTCCTCTCGACTTCGAAATCCTCGGGCGATAGATGCACAGGAGTGCCGCTCCCTTGCCTCCAAATCGCGTTACGGACCGTCTGTTCCACATTGAGGTGGAACGGATCTCCGAACTCGTACGGTTTGTGTTCATGCGCGCGCTCGTGACCGGTGCCGATGCGCTCTACTTCGTGGCGTCCGGCCTTGTCTTGCAACATTTTACGGTATAGGTCACCTAGCGCTTTTTGACCAAGCGCGCGAACTCCGCGCGGCGTCAGTTCGTAACGGCCTTCCTGTTGGTCGACGAGCCCAGCTTCCTCCAGGAGCCGGGCTAGTTCTTTTAGTTGGTCTAGTGATCGAGCCGCGTCTTCGCCCAAAAGGTCCCGCGCTTGATCGATATCCACCTCGGCGAGCTGGCCAGGTTGCGTGGTGTTACGCAACATGTTCTCCAGTTGGTCAAGATCGCCGAGCATGTCGAGTAACCCTGCCATCTGTGAGAACTGAAGCGGCTCGTCGCCGCTGAACTGCATGCTCTTATCCCACGGCATGTCTGGAAAGGCACGCTGCAAATTACGGCTGAGTTCATCAACTTGCCAGCGGAGGTCAAGGTCATCGAGCAACGCGCCCGAGAGTTGTTGAAGTTGCGCGCGCTGTTCGGGAGTCATGGAGTTGAGCATTTGTTGCATCGCAGCCATAGACCTAGCCATCTGCTCAAGCAACTCGTCCAGATTTTTCGGATTGCCAGGGAAAAAGTCACCAAAACGTTCCATGAAACCAGCGAAGTCTGGTTCTTCTCCGCTCTCTCTCTGCTCGAGCATCGTGTTCAGTTCCGCCAACATGTCCTTCATGCGGGCCATCTGCTCCGGAGAAACATCACTCATGCCTTCGGACATCTGATTGAAGTGGCTTTGGAGAAGTTGTTGACGAAGTTCGTCCATCAGTTCTTCGAATCGATGACGCGCGTCGTCGTCCATAAAGTCGTATTGCTGCATCGCTTGCACCTTGCCTGCGAGATCGGGCGGCATCATGTCGAGTTCCAACCCACGCTGCTGTGCAAGATCCTCGACTATCTCCCGGCGCCGTACGTCCTCCGAGTCGCGGGCTTCTGAAACCCGACGCTGGATGCCTTCGCGCTCCTGGTCAAGAATCGCGCTCAGTTGTTCTGCGATGTCGTCGTAAACGCCGCCGAGATCTCGACGCTCGAGTTCTTCCCTGCGTCGTTCGCGTAAACGCTCAAGCATCTCTTTCATGCCCATGAGTTCGTCGCCATTGCGATCGCGCATCCCCTGCTGGAGCAATCTCCTCATCGCGGCGTTTAAGTCGCCGTGGTACAGCAGGTCGTCAGCCATCTCCGAAAGGAGCGAGTCGGCATCCAAATCGAACCCGGTCTGCGAGCCGTCCCAACGGGAATAGCCAAAAGATTGACGTGCCATTCCCGCAGGGTACCGGCTGCCACCATATTGGTGTACCTCGTGAGGGTCCTCCTACCCAACGCCCGGATCGAACCACAGCCACGATCGCGGCAACAATGCCTTCGTGCGAAAAGAATTGACGATTGCGTTAGCCATCGTTCTCGTGACGGTTACCGCCTGCAAGAGCAGCGAGAGTGCGACCTCGCAGTTGCCACGGCCCACGAAGGAGTTCTGCGTAGCCGCGGCGCGTTACGACGAGAAAGTCCAGGTAGGAGACCTCTCACTCGACGAACATGTCGAATTCGTAACGGCCATCGCTGACAACGCCCCCAAAGACATCGCGGATCAGGCAGCGGTTTTCCTCGATGCAATCAAACGCAGAGCGAAGGGCGATAAGTCCGTCGTAGATCAACCAGCGATCCAGCGAGCGGTCGAAGATGTAAACCGGAGAGCTGGCCAAGATTGCGGTTGGTACGAACGAAAAGGGCTCTAGGACCGCGAGCGGTACGTCGCCTTTCCTCCGACAGAGTCCTTGTTGAGGCGCTTAGAAAGATGCAGCCCTTCCAAGATGAATTCGATTGCCGATGCCACGGCGCCCGGGCTCTCACTCGTCGCGAGGTCCGATAACGCGTCGGGAAGTCCATCGACCGACCCTAATAATTCAGCGTATTGCGCGGCGGGCAACTCTTCTCCTGTATGAACAACCTTGCCGTCGTCGAAGGCATGCACTAGAGCGCCGAGATGTTCCGGTCTTACACGCGAACGAAATACCTCGAGCACACTCGTCTTGACAATTCGATCAAGCACCAGACCTTCGCGGCCGTCATCAACTGTTTCGATCTCGATTTTCCCAGAGGTTGATGCTGCGATCGCCTCTAGGTCACTCACACGAGGAACAACTTCCGTTTCGCCGCTCTTGAGCGCGCGTCGCATCGCGTTGGCTACGAGGGTTTCGTAGTTCGCAACCGACAGGCGCACAGAAACCCCTGAACGCTGATTCACATGCGGTGAACAGCGGGCTTGCTGGCTGATTTCGGCGACTATCTCGGTCATGTAACTAGGAACGGCCACTGTCATCCCCTCGATGCCAAGTGGTCTTGCTTCTTGTTCAATCACGTCGATTTCGGTTTCGATATCGAGCGGATAATGAGTACGAATCTGACTGCCGAAACGATCCTTGAGCGGCGTGATGATGCGCCCCCGGTTGGTGTAGTCCTCTGGGTTGGCAGACGCCACGAGCATCACGTCTAGTGGTAACCGAATCTTGTAACCGCGAATCTGCACATCGCGTTCTTCAAGAACGTTGAGGAGGCCAACTTGGATGCGCTCCGCGAGGTCGGGCAACTCGTTGATCGCAAATATTCCGCGGTTGGTGCGCGGTACAAGGCCATAGTGAATCGTTAACTCGTCAGACAGATACCGGCCTTCAGCGACCTTGATCGGATCCACCTCACCGATGAGATCTGCAATCGACGTATCGGGAGTTGCTAGCTTTTCGCCGAAGCGACGATCGCGATGAACCCAGTCAATCGGCGTGTCATCGCCCCGTTCGGCAATCAACACGCGAGCGTGGTGCGACACGGGATTGTACGGGTCGTCGTTGATTTCGGAACCTGCGACTATTGGCATCCATTCGTCGAGCAGGTTTGTGAGCGAGCGGATGATTCGTGTTTTTGCTTGACCTCGCTCGCCTAGGAAGATGACATCGTGGCCAGCGATCAACGCGTTCTCCAGCTGCGGAAACACCGTCTCGTCGTAGCCGAATACACCATCTACAAGCGGCAGGCCGGCCGCAATATTCGCGATGGCATTCGCCCTAACTTCTTCTTTGACGGGACGCGACTCCCATCCACTTGCTCGGAGGTCACCAAGGGTTGCTGGACGGCTCATAGGTTGGACCTTACCGCTACCTCCACGCCATCACCCAGTGTCGGTAACCTCGGGCGTGATGGCCGACTCACATTTCGCAATGGATCTCTCTGGTTCATGGCGCTGTCACGGAGACGAGGGCGACCTCGCGAAGCGATTCACTGATCCGCTTTTTGACGACAATGACTGGCCCGAAATTGCAGTTCCTGGTCACTGGCAGTCAGCACAGAACTTTGAAGACTTCGACGGACCACTGCTTTACCGCAGGATCGTCGAACCGGTCCCTCTACCATCGGGAAGCCGCCGGTTCCTGACGCTCGATGGAATCTTTTACTACGGGGATATCTGGTTCGACGGCGCTTACTCGGGCGCAACGGAGGGCTACTTCTTCCCTCACACCTTCGAGATCACCGAACAAACACGAAGTAACCAGGGCAACGCTCACACACTTGCGATCGAAGTAGCCAGCCCTCGACAGATCGAGCAACGGGCGAAGCGCACTATCACAGGCGTCTTTTCACACTGGGACAACCTTGATCCAAAGTGGAACCCCGGGGGCATCTGGCGCGCAGCACGCGTGCATGACACTGGATCGGTGCGCGTCAAGTGGCTGCGCGTCCTTTGCAACGAGGCGACCGATGCTCGCGGTCGCTTGCTACTCGACATCACTCTCGATCGTGCTGACGATCCAGCGCCTTCGCCGTTGGAAGCATGCCTAGTCGCAGTCGTGACCGGACCTAGTGGCGAGACTTTGCTCGAAGTCGACCGCGACCTAACGCTCGCCGAAGGAGACAACAGGATTTCTTGGACCCTCGACGTGGACCGACCGCCACGTTGGTGGCCGTGGCGCCTAGGTGATCAACCGATGGTGACAGTCGACGTCCGGGTGGATATCGACGGACAAACGAGCGACTCACGACGGCTGTCTACTGCTTTCCGCGAAGTGCGCATGAAGGACTGGCAACTATCCGTCAATGGCGAGAACCTGTTCGTAATGGGATCTAACCAGGGTCCTACGAGGATGGACCTAGCTGCAGCGACTGCTCGGGAGTTTGCGCGTGATGTCGACCTCGCTATCGCCGCGAACCTCGACCTGCTTCGCATTCATGCCCACGTCTCGCGTCCGGAAATGTACGAAGCAGCAGACAAAGCGGGACTGCTGTTATGGCAAGACTTTCCACTGCAATGGGGCTACGCGCGCGGAACTCGTCGGCAGGCCGTGCGTCAAGCACGCGAGATGGTCGATCTGCTCGGCCACCACCCGAGTATCGCGTTGTGGTGTGTTCATAACGAACCGCTAGCGATGGACATCCGCCCTGGCGTTCAGCCCAGTCAGCGCGATGTATTGCGCGCCAGCGCTTCGATGTTCTTGCCTTCTTGGAACAAAGACGTTTTAGACCGCTCGGTTGCGCGTGCTATTCACAAAGCCGATCCGACGCGACTGGTAGATCGCCACTCAGGAGTGCTCCCAGGACTCGGATCCATGGGAACCGACAGTCATCTCTACTTCGGTTGGTACCACGGCCATATCGGCGGTCTCGCGCCAGCACTGCGGGGCGTCCCTCGGCTCGCTCGGTTTGTGAGTGAGTTCGGTGCACAGGCAGTGCCCGAAACCGCATCCTTTATGGAGCCGTCGACGTGGCCCAATCTTGATTGGGACCATCTCTTAGAACGGCATGCATGTCAGAAGCTCTACTTTGACCGGCATGTTCCACCAGACCTGTTCGATAGTTTCGATGCATGGCGCTCCGCAACCCAGAGTTACCAGTCCGCTCTCATTCAACTGCAGATCGAAGATCTACGACGGCTAAAAGGCGACCCGACAGGAGGTTTCTGTCATTTCTGTTTTGCTGATGGCCACCCCTCCGTCACTTGGTCGGTCTTGGACCATCAACGGGTTGCAAAGAGTGGCTACGAAGCTTTGACGAATGCGTGCCGGAGCGTGCTGCCGATGCTCGAACCGCGCGGCGGTGCGGTGCATGTGGTCAGCGAACTTCGCGGTCCGCTCTTGGACGCAACCATTACTACCGACCTTGACGGTGAAATACGACGATTCACCGGCGATGTTCCCGCCAACGGAATAGCACTAATAGGGAATGTGCATCTAGATCGGCGAACTACCAGAGTGAGAGTGTCATTGAGTCATCCCACATTAGGCGTGGTCACGAACGACTACGACAGCGTGATCGAATGGCTCCGGATCGATAGCGGCGAATCCTGAAGGCTAGGTTTCCAGCCGAACTCCGCCCGACTGGAAAGGCGAATCGGGAGTAGATGAAGACGCTGCAGGACTCGACTAAAACGAGCGACGATAATGCCAAGGGCAGCACGCGCCGCCCTACGAATCCGATACGCCGCTTTTGGTCTAGTGCCGTTGGAAAGAAATGGGTCATGGCCGTCAGCGGCCTAGCACTGCTCGGCTTCGTCTTCGTTCACATGGTCGGCAACCTCAAGATTTTTCTCGGTGCCGTACATCTCGACGAGTATGCCGAGTGGCTACGTACGCTCGGTGAACCGGCACTACCGCGAACCGTTGTGCTCTGGGGAATGCGCCTCGGGTTGATCGCTGCATTCGGTCTTCACATCGTCGCAGCGGCCCAGTTGACGCGAATGAACCACAAGGCGCGACCGGTTCGGTATCAGTCACGACGTGACTACGTGGCTGCGAATTTTGCGTCACGGACCATGCGTTGGACGGGTGTGATAATCGCTCTATTCCTTCTTTTCCACCTTGCCGACCTCACATGGGGAACCACTAATCCAGACTTTGTGCGCGGCGATACGTACGACAACGTGATTGCAAGTTTCGAGCGCGTTCCTGTAGCGATCCTGTACATCCTCGCCAACATCGCGCTGGCGATCCATATCTTCCACGGCTCATGGAGCATGTTCCAGAGTCTCGGATGGAACAACCCGCGGTGGAACCCAATTCGTCGTTACTTCGCCGTCACCTTCGCTGCGGTGATTGCAGTTGGCAATATCTCAATACCCTTGTTGGTTGTGACGGGAGTAGTTGGCAAGTGAACGAACTACGGCCCCATCAATCAATTGACGAACCTTTGGACATGGTCGGAGTTGGCTGCTGATGGCAATCTCACTTGACGGCGGAATACCAAGTGGATCGATCGAACGAAAGTGGGATGACTACAAGTTCTCGGTCAAACTCGTAAACCCAGCGAACAAGCGCAAGTTCAACGTAATCGTGGTAGGCAGCGGACTCGCCGGTGCGTCGGCCGCGGCAACGCTCGCCGAACTGGGCTATCGAGTCACGATGCTGACCTTCCACGACTCTCCACGGAGAGCACACAGCATCGCCGCGCAAGGCGGAATCAACGCAGCCAAGAACTACCAAAACGATGGCGACAGTGTGCAGCGTCTGTTCTACGACACGGTCAAGGGCGGCGATTACCGCTCTCGCGAGGCGAACGTCTATCGGCTCGCACAGGTCAGCGTAAACATCATCGACCAGTGCGTGGCGCAGGGCGTTCCGTTTGCTCGTGAATACGGTGGCCTACTCGACAACCGCTCATTCGGCGGCGCGCAAGTAAGCCGCACGTTCTATGCGCGGGGACAGACAGGACAACAGCTGCTGCTCGGTGCATACCAAGCACTCGCACGACAAGTGCGACTAGGAAATGTCGAGTTAAATAACCGGACTGAAATGCTCGATCTCGTTGTGAAAGACGGCGTCGCGTGCGGTGTCGTTGCGCGGCATCTAGTGACTGGTGCGGTGCGTTCGTTCTCCGGTCATGCAGTAGTCCTAGCAACTGGAGGGTACGGAAACGTATTTTTCCTATCCACGAACGCAAAGGCGAGCAACGTCACTGCAGCCTGGCGCGCACACAAGCGCGGCGCTCTAATGGCTAATCCGTGTTACACCCAGATCCACCCTACGTGCATTCCCGCGAGCGATGACTTCCAGTCCAAGCTCACCTTGATGAGCGAGTCATTGCGAAACGATGGACGCATTTGGGTTCCAGCTACGCCGAATGACGTTCGCTCTCCGGACCAAATACCGGAAAGCGACCGGGACTACTACTTGGAGAGGCGTTACCCGGCGTTCGGGAATCTCGTCCCGCGCGACGTGGCATCGCGCGCCGCCAAGCGAGAGGTCGATTCCGGTCATGGCGTAGGTCCGATACAGAACGGCGTGTACCTCGACTTTGAGTCCGCAGTTGATCGACTCGGCCGCGAAGTCATCGAAGAGAGGTACGGAAACCTCTTTCAGATGTACGAGCGCATAACGGGTGAAGACCCATACAAGAAGCCCATGCGCATTTACCCAGCCGTTCACTACACAATGGGGGGGCTCTGGGTTGACTACAACCTAATGAGCAACGTACCAGGGCTCTACGTGCTCGGCGAGGCGAACTTCTCGGATCACGGAGCGAACCGCCTAGGCGCGAGTGCACTGATGCAAGGACTCGCCGACGGCTATTTCGTTTTGCCAGCGACTATCGGTGCGCATCTCGCCCCACTTCTTGGTACAGAGCCCGTACCGACCGATGATCCGGTGTTCCGCGATGCCGAAGCGAATGTCGATGCTCAAGTACATCGACTCCTTTCGGTAAAGGGAACGAAAACCGTCGATCATTTTCACCGCGAACTTGGAAAGATCATGTGGGACCACTGCGGTATGGCAAGGAGCGCTGAGAGCCTTGACGAGGCGCTCACGTCTATCCCCGCACTTCGCGATGAGTTCTGGAGTGACGTTCGCGTGCTCGGAGAGAATGAATCCTTCAATCAGAGCCTCGAGCGTGCCGGGCGCGTGGCCGACTTCCTTGAGTTCGGTGAACTGCTCGTACGCGATGCGCGGCATCGCGAAGAAAGTTGCGGTGGACACTTCCGAGTCGAACACCAGACCGAAGAGGGCGAGGCATTGCGCAACGACGACGACTTTGCATATGTCGGGGCTTGGGAATGGACCGGCGAAGGAAACACGCCCGAGCTGCACAAAGAATCGCTTACCTTCGACAACGTGGCGCTTGCACAGCGCAGTTACAAGTAGCGGGAGGCGATGACGATGGACCTCAACCTCAAGGTGTGGCGGCAAGCAGGACCAGACGCAACTGGTCGCTTCGAGATTTACCCAATGCACGATGTGAGCGAAGACATGAGTTTTCTCGAGTTGTTCGACGTATTAAATGAGCAACTCGAGACGCGCGGCGAAGAACCAGTGGCATTCGACCATGACTGCCGCGAGGGGATTTGCGGATCTTGCGCAATGATGATCGATGGCCGCGCTCATGGGCCCGAAAGAGGTACCGCTACCTGTCAGTTGCACCTGCGTAAACTCACCGATCGCGAAACGATCACGGTCGAGCCATGGCGCGCGGCTGGCTTCCCAATAATCAAGGACCTAGCCGTCGACCGTTCGGCGTTCGACAGAATCGTTGAAGCAGGCGGTTACATCACGGCTCCGACGGGTGCAGCGCGTGACGCCAACGAAATCTTGGTCCCCAAACAAGCCTCCGACGCTGCCATGGACGCGGCAGCATGCATCGGATGTGGAGCGTGCGTAGCGGCTTGCCCCAATGGAGCAGGACAACTATTTACTGCGGCAAAATATTCACACCTCTCGCTGCTACCGCAAGGACAGCCCGAACGCTTCACGCGCGTCGTCTCGATGGTCGAGGAAATGGAACGCTGGTTCGGATCATGCACAAACCACGGCGAGTGCGAAGCGGCTTGCCCTAAAGAAATCTCGGTCAACTTCATCGCGATGTTGAACCGTGACTACGTAAAGGCGCAGTTCAAGAACCCGGCACTTTCCGGGCAGCGCCACTAGCAACTGATGCGTAGGCGGTTCGCACCGCTTCGGCGTCAACGGAAATATCGGGTGCGATGACTTCGCCGTCGCCAAGACCCCAGGCGTCTTGCACCGAACGAACGGTCTCACCACTGTTGCGTGCTGCTGCTTGTACGCACGCGCCGATTGCTACAAGTTCATCGTCGAGTGGCACGGTTACTTCCCGTCCGGACAGGTCAGCTAACACGCGCCTGAAGGCCGTGCTTTTCTTGCCACCACCAACGAGGAACAGCCGTCCGTCATCACACTCGACGCCCGCCGCGCGTAACGCGTCCAACCCTTCTAGCAATCCACAGATCACTCCCTCAACCGCCGCGCGTGCTATCTGCTCGCGGCTTACGTCCGAACGAAGACCAGACAACACGCCAGTCGAGTTTGGGAGGTTAGGAGTTCGTTCGCCATCCATATATGGGAGCAAGGTGACTCCGCCGGCTCCTGGAACAGCTGACAAAGCCAGCGCATCGAATGTCTCGTGATCGACGCCCAACAGGCGCCCAATTGCGTCTGTCGCCTTCATGGCGTTAAGAGTGCAAACGAGTGGTAAAAAATGACCGGTCGCATCTGCGAAACCAGCAACTAATCCCGTCGCATCGCACGTGGGTACGCCACTTACAGCAAAGACCGTTCCAGAGGTCCCCAATGAGATCGCTACATCACCCGGCCGCAATCCGATCCCAAGAGCTGCCGCCATGTTGTCACCGGTTCCGTGAGCATTGTTCGGTACTTGTACAGGTGGGAGCGCGCGTTGCCAATCTTTTTCGGCGTCGATGACGCGCAGAAGGTCGTACCGGTAATCGTCGGTTATCGGTGACCAATACCCAGTTCCTGATGCGTCACCCCTGTCAGTCGCAAACTCTCCCGTCAGTCGCCATGCCAGCCAGTCATGCGGGAGCATTACTTTGTCCACGCGCGACCAGGCGTCGGGCTCACTTCTGTGAAGCCACGAAAGTTTCGTGATCGTGAACGCCGCCAATGGCACAGAACCACAAGCGTCAGCCCAGTCCTTACTGCCGCCATCCAGTTGCCCCAACAGCCAGTCGGAGTCAGGAGCGGATTCCGTATCGTTCCAAAGCTTGGCAGCGCGAATCACGCGATCATCTGCATCGACAACAACCATTCCGTGTTGTTGGGCCGCTACTGAGATCGCTGCAACCTCTGAGCGATGGCCTGCTTCATCGCGCGCAACCTCGAGCGCAGCCCACCAAGATTCAGGATCTTGTTCAGAACGCGGTGACGAAGTCGGAGGGTGAGGCGCCCTCCCCCGCGCGACCAATGCACCCGTCTGGGCATCGCGGAGTTCTACTTTTGTTGCTTGCGTCGACGAGTCGACTCCTGCAATCAGCGACATTTCAAATCAGCACAGTTCGCACAAGTGCTCTTGCGCGGCTGATACCCATTCCGACCATCTACCGGATTCCCATGAGTAACTCAGTCACGAGTTGGTCGAGGCGTTCATGTCCATATCCGACTGCCGCTACAGCATCAACATCAATTGTTTCTTTGCGCAATCGTTCGAACCTATCGGCGCCCGTCTCTGGCATCGTTGGAATCCCCAAGCTCTTCACCTTTGTGACCTCAAGAGCTTCTTGGATCTCAGGATCTTGTGCAAAGCGCCGTGCTTTGTCGCGAAGCACTAGATATGTGCGCATGCAACCGACAGCGAACTCCCACACTCCATCAATATCTTCGGTGCGATACGCGTGAGCATCGAAATGTCTCATGCCATCCCACTCAGCATCATCAAGCAGCTTCACTAGATAGAACGCATCTCGGATGCCTTCTGAGCCGAAGCGAAGATCTTGATCGAACTTTCCTGGCACCTGTGCGTTGAGATCGATGTGGAACAACTTGTCTGCCCACAACGCTTGCCCAACCGCGTGATGGAACGAGAGGCCACTCATCGTCTCGTGGGCAAACTCAGGGTTAAGTCCCACCATGTCAGGGAAGTCGAGCTCGTGAATAAACGCGAGAGCATGTCCTACTGTCGGCAAAAAGAGGTTCCCTCGCGGTTCGTTCGGTTTGGGTTCAAGCGCGATCTCCATTTGATAACCGCTCTCTTTGATGTATGCGCAGCACGCATTGATCGCCTCCGCGTAGCAGTCAAGAGCAGCTGGAACGTCTGTTGCTGCATCACACTCCGCTCCCTCTCTGCCGCCCCACATCACAAATATGCCAGCACCAAACTCGGCGCCTAGGTCGATCGCATTCAATGTTTTGCGGAGAGCATGGCGTCGCACGACCGGATCATTCGCAGTAAATGCGCCGCTCTTGAAGATCGGCTGCGAGAAAAGATTTGTCGTGACCATTGGGACTTTGATTCCCGTTTCCTCCAGAACTTCTCGGAAGCGCTTCAAGGTTCCATCGCGTTCTGGAGCGGTAGACCCTGGGGGAATGAGGTCGTCGTCGTGGAAGTTGACGCCGTAGGCACCGATTCGAGCTAGGCCACGTACTGCATCAACTGGGTCGAGTAGCGGACGCGTTTCATTGCCAAAAGGATCGCGCCCACGATTTCCAATCGTCCAAAGCCCAAAGGTGAACCGGTCCTCAGGCACCGGTGAAAAGTCGTCAGTCATTTCTAGTATCCCTCCGAGGCAATTACTACCAACAAGTTTGGTACTTGACCTATTCCAAACCGAGTCGTTCAAACTGATCGTCGGGCGCCGACATTGTTTTGAGTGCCTCTCGAAGCAGCGACGATAGTTCGTCTTCGACTACGGACCCCGCGAGATTGTTCTCCTCGTTGGGGTCTTCACCAATTGAATAAGCGCGGTTCCCGTCGAAGTTGGCATATGCCCAGAACGGAAGTGGATCATCGGGCAAAAATGGCTGGCGAATAACCGGGACATCGGAACCTGGCATGCGGTCGAGGAAGGCGCGGCCATCCGGACGTGGTAGGCGCAAGTCCGGGAAGGCGTGCACTGGCATCGTCGACCATCGGTTGGACCACATTGAGAGCGGTGCATTCTCCCCGACGGGAGCGCGTGCATATTTGTGTCCGTCCGAGGTCACTATCTGAACTTCGTGTGCCCAGACTCCACCAAGTGCGTAGTCGCGAATTGAAACGTGCTCATCCACCATGAGTGGAACAAGTGAGGAGCCGTGTGTGCGCTGTTCGACGGCCACGCCGAATACATCAGCAATCGTCGCATGCAGATCAACGTTTGTCGTGAGCGCATCTCGCGAACCCGCACCGATTCCTGGCCACGACACCATGAGCGGTGTATGCCCAAGAGTTTCGTACGGTGGGACACCGGGCTTTCCCCACATGTCCTTCTCGCCTAGATAGTGGCCGTGGTCTGTGCAGAGCACAACAGCCGTATCTTCCCAAAGGGCGCGCTTGTCGAGCTGTTCAACTATCCGACCGAACCAGTGATCGATCATCGTCAACTTCGCGCCGTATTGCGCGCGTATCTGATGTCCTTCTCTCTCGGAAATAACACCTTTGGCTACAGCGCCAACTGTGTACGGAGGCCAGACGAGATGTGGGCCTTCCCATCCATCGTCATACATAGACGCGTAAGGCTCCGGTGTGTCGAACGGCTCGTGTGGATCAAACTCGTCTACCAATAAGAAGAAGCGATCGGGCGCCTCAGGGGCTTCTTCGGCTAACCAACGCGCCGCGGCTTTCATCGTGCGCGGTCCTGGAAAATCTTCTTCGCCTTGGAACCATCCACGCGAATTGTCATAGGGACTATGACCGCGTCCAAAACTTGGCGCGCCTTGCCATGATGGGTCGGGTCGCGTTCGCCACATGTCACTTTCATGGCCGCGCTGGTAGTCCCATGCCGTGAAGTCAACGTGGTAGTTCTCGCCGCCGGTCTCAAAGAGGTGCGGGTGATCGGAAACTAATTTCGTCACAACTCCGGCACGGCGTAGCGGCACCGTGAGCGGTTCTTCCCAAATCTCAATCGAACCCCAAGGCTTCCAGAGAAAGTCGAGGGCCCCACAGAGCAGGTCGTGTCGCGCGGGCATGCATGGAAGCGATCCCGTGTAATGCCGATCGAACCGGACCGCGCGGTTGGCGAAGCGATCGAGGTTCGGGGTTGCGAACTCCGTACCTCCATAGGCGCCGAGCATGTGGCGATTGAGACTGTCAAGCAGGACGACGACGACGTTCCGAGGCATGTTCACCGCCACATCATCACCGGCGGGACACCTCCAATGCGAACGCCTATCGTGACGCTCTATGACCTACCCCATTGAGACCCTAAGAACACGAGCACAACGAGAGATCGACTCAGGCCTACTCCCTAGTTGCCAGATAGCCATTGCGAGGGCCGGCCACATCGAGCACTTCGAGGCCTTCGGCGAAGCCACTGTCGACACTCGCTACGCGGTCTTCTCTGCGACGAAGGCATTCGTTGCCTCTTTGGCTTGGATCTTGATTGGCGAGAATCAGTTGTCGCCGGACCATCTCGTCACTGATTACGTGCCAGAGTTTGGGACCAATGGCAAGGACGGCATAACTGTCGAGCAGGTAATGTTGCATACATCGGGGTTCCCACACGCGCCACTCTCACCGCCCGATTGGAATACGCGCGAAGGACGGGTCAACCGATTCGGCAAATGGAAATTGAACTGGGAGCCTGGCACGAGTTCTGAGTATCACGCGACTTCGGCTCACTGGGTGCTGGCTGAGATCATCGACCGCGTTACCGGTGGCGACTATCGAGACCTGGTCGAGGAGCGCATTACGCGTCCGGCAGGGGTTGAGCGCCGCGTCCTCGGTCTTGATGCCGCGGACCAAGAAGACATTGCCAAGTTGGTCAATGTCGGAGAACCCGCAACTCCCGATGAACTGGAAGTTGCACTTGGCGTACGTGAACTCCCGGTAACTGAAGTGACGCCCGCAGCATTGATCGCTTTTAACAGTCCAGAAATGCGTACCGTTGGAATACCGGGAGGTGGTGGCGTGATGAGGGCGGCGGACCTCGCACTCTTTTACCAGGCCATATTGCACAATCTCGATGGAATCTGGGACCCAGAGGTGTTGCGTGACGCGACTAGTCGAGTGCGCAATAAACTTCCCGACAAGTGGACGGGGGTAAGCGCAAACCGCGGACTTGGTGTTGTTATCGCAGGTGATGACGGCCTCGGCTTCATGCGCGGATTCGGAAAGACGGGTTCCGCGCGCACCTTCGGTCACAACGGATCCGGGGGTCAGATCGCATGGGCTGATCCTGAGTCAGGAATATCTTTCGCGTACACGACCAACGGACTCGACGAACACGTGCTTCGCCAAGCGCGACGCGGTATTGCACTCTCGAGCATTGCAGCGCTCGCATGACCAAACGGCATCTCACATGCTCAGTGGTTGTGACGATGATCATCTGTTCATCTTTTGCTCCAGTCGCGGCTAGCGCGGCTTCCGATTCGGTACGGGGTACACACCGTTATGCCGTAGGAGAGGTGACAAAGACGTACGTCGACAAGACCAGGCCAACGGATGCCAACGGCACGTTCCCGGGTTCATCTAGCCGTGAGATCTCGGTACTGGTGCTGTACCCCGCAAAGGGAATACCCGGTGGAGTACCAGTTATCGGCGCGACCCCCGCACGCAAAGAGGCGCCATACCCACTCATAATTTTTTCTCATGGACATACTTCGGATGGGCAGGTGTACAAGATGAACCTCCTTAGCGAAATCGCGGCGGCTGGTTATGTAGTGGCTGCACCGACATTTCCCCTGTCGAGCAAGGGTGCGCCCGGAGGAGCAGTTATTTCCGACTACCAGAACCAAACCGAAGACCTGAGCCTGGTCATCGACAAGATGATCAAGTTGAACCGCAGTAACAAGGCCCTGCAAGGCATGATCGACCAGTCACAAATTGGTGCAGCCGGTCACTCCCTCGGCGCGATAACGACCCTTGGTGCTGCGTACAGCGCCTGTTGCAGAGATAAACGCATAGACGCGGTTGCTGCAATCGCTGGGATGCAACTTCCCTTTGGTGATGGAGCCTGGGCATGGCCAGACATTCCGATCATGCTGATCCACGGCGACAAAGACACGCGGGTGCCGTATGCCGGAAGCAGTGCTATTTACTCCGAAGCAACCGGGGACAAGTTCCTGCTTACGTTGCTTAGCGCTCCACACTCACCCTTTTTTGGAGCATGGCAAAAAGTGGTCTCCGAAACAACGGTCGACTTCTTCGACAGATACTTAGAGGGGCGCCGAGCAAGCCTGTTGCAACTGAAGAAAGATGCCAACGTCGAAGGCGTAGCGAAGCTCGAATCTGCGCGCCCATAAGTCCTATTGCGCGTGGACATGACACGGGCGTCAGGAATGCGCGAGGCTGCCCACATGGCTGGTGCGCTCGATGGGGTCAAGGTTCTCGATCTCTCATGGGGAATCGCTGGCCCTTTGGGGGTCTTGCTGCTTGCCGAACAAGGCGCTGACGTCATCAAAGTGGAGCCTCCGGGCGGCGATCCCTTCCGTTCGTACAGCGGTTACGCGGTGTGGAACCGCTCACGCCGTTCGGTGACGGTCGACCTAAAGAACCCTGAAGGCCAAGCTGCATTTATGCGCCTTATTGACGAAGCAGATGTGGTCGTCGAAGCATTCCGACCAGGAGTTATGGATCGTCTCGGGATTGGCTACGACGCTTTACACGAACGCAATTCGCGTCTTATCTACAGCTCATGTCCCGCATATCCCGAAGGTCACCGTCTTGCGGATCGCCCCGGCTACGACGCTCTTGTGCAGGCGAGCAGCGGTCAGCAATGGGAGCAGCCTGGGTGGCGAATGGGGCCGATATTTCTGCACATGCCAATGCCGAGCATGGGGGCGATGTTTCTTGTTCCGACGGGAATACTCGCTGCACTAGTTGCGCGGGAAGAAACAGGTTCCGGTCAACACGTAACTACTTCGCTGTTCCAAGGCGCGTTGTTATTCACGACACAGATTTGGCAGTACGTTGAGAAGGCGCCGGCCGCGTTCCACGATCTGATGGGAAAGAGCTATCCCCCAGGTATCCACCAGCAGATGCTCTTCGAAGTCGCAGATGAAAAATGGGTTCACGCATCGGTGATGAGTGGTCTAATCCCGACTAAAAGCCAAGACGAACTACTCGGGTTGGAGGATGCGCCGGATCCCTTCGCATTCATGGCGATGGCACCAGAGGAACGCGAACAGTTCACCATGAAGCGAAGAGTCGCCTACAAGGGACACGATCGCGATGTGCTGGTGAGTAACTTCCAAGCGCACAATCACGCCATAGAAGCGGTGATAACAATGGAAGAAGCCTTAGGTGCGGGCGCAACGCCGCACCCGCAACTCCTCGCGAACAACATGGTGGCGACCGTGGAGGATCCAGAACTGGGAACTACCACACAAATCGGCGTTCCGATAAACCTGCAAGGAACACCTGGCGCGATTCAGGGACCCCAACCGATGCCGGGGCAACACAACGCTGAGATCTTCGGCCAGTTGGGTTATTCGGAATCCGATATCGCGAAATTCAGCGCGGTGAGAGCC
The DNA here is from genome assembly GCA_945865605.1 of Bifidobacterium breve. Classification (GTDB taxonomy): domain Bacteria; phylum Actinomycetota; class Acidimicrobiia; order IMCC26256; family JAENVU01; genus SHUZ01. The sequence goes on along the minus strand of CAMBEL010000010.1, from coordinate 11,123 downwards.
TGATGCCAGCGCTAGATGGAGTTCTGGTTGTTGACTTCGGTCAATATCTCGCCGGCCCGTTTGGTCCCATGGTGCTCGGAGACCTTGGAGCGGATGTAATCAAAGTTGAGCCTGTCACCGGCGACGGCATGCGGCTAGCGGGTAAACCGTTCTTCGGGTGCCAACGCGGAAAGCGCGACATCGCTGTAGACCTGAAGACGCCGGACGGTTTAGCGATCGCACTCGAACTTATTGAGCGTGCAGACATTGTGCACCACAACATGACTGCTGGTGTTGCCAGCAGACTCGGGATTGGCTTCGAGGATGCGAAGCGCGTGAATCCAGATGTTGTGTATTGCAATACATGGGCTTACGGACTAGAAGGGCCCCTTGCCCACTTTGGTGGACTCGATCCGCTCTACCAAGCATCGGCGGGGCTCGAGTACGAAGCAGGCGCTGCGCACACTGGTAACGCGCCGCTTTACTACCGCTTCGGCATGTGCGACGCCGCAAATGCAATGTTGTCAGTAGTGGGTTGTCTCGCCGCGCTTTACCACCAGCGTCGTACTGGTGAAGGACAGGATTTATGGACATCGTTGTTCGACGGTGGAGCATTGTTCGCGTCGGACGCCTTGCTAGTTGACGGCGAAGCGCTGGCACGACCGCGACTCGACAAGGGGTTACATGGCGTAAGTGCTTGTTACCGCCTATATGCGACGCAAGACGGTTGGATACAGATAGCGGCGGTTAAGGAAGTCGAATGGGCTTCGCTATGCGCGCTATTAGGTGTGCCGGAACTCGCAGATGATGCACGTTTTGCTGTGGTGGATTTGCGCGCAGACAACCGCTCGGAACTCGAAGCACTTCTTGAACCGTTGTTTTTGAACAAGACGAGCATGTTTTGGACGCGAGCACTAGATGAAGGCGGCGTTCCAAACGAGATACCTAATGACACGAACGGCGGTCAACAAGTTCTCTTCGACTCAGACAATGTCGCGCTGGGTCTTGTCGCTGAATACGAGCACCCGACGATGGGGAAGATGCGCCAGTTCGGTGAACTGATCGGATTCTCCGACACGCCAGGGAACATCGGCGGACCTCCACCACGGGTAGGTGAGAACACGCGCGAGATCTTGGAATGGCTCGGGTACACAGATGATCGCATCGAGAAGCTTTCAAGTGACGGCGTGATCTACTGGCCGCGTGCCGACTACGCATGGACGGTCTGAGCGCTGCGCTGATGGCTCAACTGGCTGGTCGAATAGTCGACGCGGAGCATCTTGATGCAGTTGCTTCCCTGTGTTCGCGGTCGTTGGTTGATTCGCCGACGCGCGAAGAGTTGCAGTTCATGTTGTTTGAAGTGGAACCTGTTGCTCAAGTCTGGGGCGACCCCGAGGTTGGTGTCGCGGCAGTAGCGGTACATCCCGCAGGCGCATTTCTGCGACTGCTTGTAGTTGATGGGGAACATCGACGGCGCGGATATGGAAAAGAGTTGTTGGCATGGGCAGAGTCGGCGGCGCGTAATGCCGGTGCGCCCTGGTTGCACGTCGGGTCCGAAGCGCCTTGGTACTTATGGCCCGGCATAGACACGACCGAGCTTGGGCTTTTGTGCTTGCTCGACCAAGCCAAGTACGACCGCGTCGACAGCGCGTGGAACATGGGCGTGGATCTGGCGACTTTCGACGGAGACCTCACCAGGGATGGCGAAGGCGCGCGGGTTGCAGTGGCCGCCGATCGGGTGGCTGTCCAGGATTGGACCGCGAAGCACTGGGCGCACTGGGCACCCGAGATGTTGCGAGCCCTAGATCGTGGAACACTTGTGGTCAGTCACGACGACGAGGGGATAACTGCTGCGTGTGCGTACGGAGCATCTCGTGAACGGTTTCTTGGGCCGGTCGCTGTGCGTCCAGACCTAATGGGGAGCGGTGCTGGGCAAGCGGTGCTCGTTCGCGCGCTGCAGGAAATGCGCGACGCGGGATTGGACCGAGCTGAGATCGCCTGGGTGGGACCGATCCGACCCTATGTGCAAGTCGGAGCAATGGTCGATCGCATCTTCTCAGTACAGAAAAAACGGTTCACGTAAAAAATTTAGGAACCAAGCCTGACGACCTTCGCTCCCCCAACTGATGAGTAGCGGCCAGGTGTGCACGTGAGAACAATGACCTGACAATCGCGCGCTGCCGAATTCAACACCGCTCCCATGGTCGCGAGACGTCCGGGGTCTGTCCAACCAAGAGCATCGTCAAGAATCACAGGGGCGCCTTCGTCGGTCGAAACAATCGAAGCACATGCCAGGCGTCCAATGATGCCTAGTTGCTCTTGGGCACCAGTGCTTAGCCTGTCGAACTCGAGCGTAACGCCGCGGGTTGTCCGCGTTGCAATGCTGAGGTCGTCCGCCAACTCGACATCAAAGTCTGCCCCGAACACGATGCGCCCGAGCCCCTTTACGCGTTCGCGGAAAGGGGCGACGTACCGCTGGTGAGCAGCAGAACGGCAGTCAGAGAACGTGGCGTGCAAAAGCAGCGCAGCGCTAGCTCGCGCTTCAAGCCGGGAGTAACTCTTGCCCAAGTGCTCTACGTCCGATCCAGCCGAGTCGAGTCGGTCAGCCAATCCCTGTTCACCGCGCGTATCAAGAGAGCCCCGTAGTTTCGCGATCCTCTGTTGGTGGTCATCGATCTCTACACGCGCTCGCTTGACATGATCCTTAGCGTTTTGAGATTTATCTTCAAGACTTGTGGGGTCACTCGAGTTGAGATCTGCAATCGCTGCGTTCAATAACGCTCGATCCTCCTCAACGCTTGCGCGAGCTCGAACTTCCTCCACATCGAGAAGCTCATCGGAAGCACCCGCCCGCGCCAGTGTGAGCTCGGTGTCTGCCGAGTCATGTTCTTCTTTTGCGGAGTCGCGCTTCTGTATCGTGGTAGCGCACTCGAACTTCCTCGTGTTGAGATTGTCCTCTGCTGTCTTAAGGGAAGACTTCGCGGTTTCCAATGCGGTCACGAATTTCGTTACGACCTCCACCGCGGTGTCATACCCGTGTTGCGCGACGTCAAGATCGACAGGCAGTGGCGGTTCTGCGCCACGCGTAGACGCATATTCCTCGATCCGTATTTCGAGCCGTTTAATCTTCCCGATGATTTCGTTCGGTTCAAGGTCGCGCTTCGCATCTTTAAGAACTTGAACGGCATTCTCGCGGTCAATCGACGCGTTCTCACGTTCGCGCACTGCCGATCGCGCTTCTTGCAGATCCTTAACTCCAGCAGCGACACATAAGTGGGAGAGTTCATTTTCGGCTTCTTCCCTCTCTGAGGCCAGGCGTTGTGTGTCCACACCCCCGGTCACGCTGATCTCCAAAGTGCCAGGAAGTCTGAGTTCGAGAGTCCCCGTGATTTCTCTTGTAAACGACCCCCCGGCGGGAAGATTCTCGACCTCGCCGCTTAGTTCAAGTGTCACTGCATCGAGTGCATTGACTTCGAGCTTCGCGGCCCCAACTCGCGCTGCTGCCCGTGCCGCCACAACTGTGTCGTGAGCTCCTTGAATATTCGTGACCTGTGTTTGGTCGATGAAGGTTCTTTCAAGAACCGCGTCGGCTTCGGCGATCTTCACCTCTGCACCGATAACTCGACCGTGGCGCTCCTGAAGTTGTTCTAGCTCAAGCTCATTCTTCCTATGGTCCAGATCAAGCTTCGCAGCTTCACAGAAATCAACAGAAGTTCGCCATTCAAGCTCTAGCGCATCTCGCTTCGTCCTCGCTTCATCGCGGGTTGTTTCGTATTCAGCCACCTCCGGGACCAGTCGCTCGAACTCCGACTGCCGGTCTACCAAATCGTTAGCGCGTGTTTTCTCGGCTGTTACAAGTTCGCCGCGGCGTGTCCGTTTTATCTCGGAAGCCAAAAGGAGTGACTCCGTGACCTTGAGGCCATTCTGCAGCGTTTCAACCACAAGCTTCTGTTTCTCCAATACCTGCTCTGCCTCGACTAAGTCTGATGCGGCCGCCAGCGCGCTATCGAGCATGTCCGAGTACCCCTCAGTTTCGGATTCATACCGAACCAACAGATCGACGTCAGCTTCCAGATCGCGAAGTTCATTCTTTGCGCGCTCCTGGCGATCACGCGCTTCTTGCAATTGGTCTTCGAGCTTGCCTCGATCGATGCTGGCTTTGCCGGTTTTCGTCCAATACTTAGCTCGTTCATCGACGATCCGATCCCACAAATCGTCATCCGTATCATCGGCGACGTCACCCCCGGCCGCTCGGTCTAGTGCGCGGCCGAGCGAGGGCGTACCATCGAGGCGCGCCTGCCCAAGTTCTTCGCCCTGCGCTACCCACAGCGCATCCCATAGATCTTCATCGAGCGTCTCCTCGAGGATCGTACGCATCCGAGCGTGAGCCTCGCGACCGGTGAGCTGCTCAGGCGTCGGTGCATGAACTGAGAGCTCTGTCGCCTTGTTCTGGTGCCAACGCTTTAGCAACGTGAACCGGTATGCCCCGGTCGAAAGCTCGATCTCTACCTCGGTCGCCACATCCCGGTTCACGGGCTTGGTGTACTTGACCTCTTTCTTGGTGCTGCTGTCGAGTTCGTTGAGAACAAGATCAATTGCCGCCGCGATTGAGCTCTTCCCAATCTCGTTATCGCCTTCGATGATCGTTACGCCCGTGTCGGCGAACTTGATCGTTTCGTCGACGACACCACGGAAGTTGCGCATCGTCAGTCGATGAATCCTCATGACCCACCGCCCGCGAGCCGGTAGCAGAGGGCTAGCGCGTCCCTTGCGACCACTACCTCGTCTCCATCGCTCTTGGCGATCTCGCCAAGCTCTTCGAACGCCTCGCGGGCGAACCCAGATAACCCAAGTGATTCGACGTCGGCTTCGTCTGGTACCACTACAAGGTCGGTACGGCGTTCCCAGTCATCCAACACAGCGAACAACTGCTTCTTATCGCCTCGGAGGTTGTCGAAATACGCCTTGTCCGCAAGAGACAGTTGACCCACCAACGCGAGTTTGACAATGGAGCGATCTTTCCCATCTAAGTCATCTAGATGTCTGAACAGTTCGTCAATATCGGCGCGTGATGCGAGGTCGGCTTGAACTTCTTCGAACTTCCACGTCGCTGTCGATCGTTGGGCAACTTCGACGTGATCAGCATCGACGTCGACGACTAAAACGAAGCCAGGGTCATCCTCGACATAGGCCGTAGGTTCAGGAGCACCGGAGTACCAAATCCGCCCGGTGTTGCCCACATCGGTCCGAGAATGCCGATCTCCGAGCGCGATGTAATGCACCCTGCCTTCAGCGATCGCTGCTTCCGCTACCGCGAGTGAAACGAGAACCGGGATCGCCTTGTCTGGCGAAAGCGTGTCTACACAACCATGTCCGACAGCGATTCGCACGGTTCCATCTGCAGGCAACTCTCGGACTACTTCTGCAACTAGATCCGTAAGGGGACGTTTGCTGAACCATGGCGCAGCTACTAGTTCGACACCATCAGCGATCGGCAATGTTCCAGGCGTGTCAAGCACGACAACATGGGCGGGACAGTTGTCAGTAAAAGTACGGGAACGAAAAACCGACGACGGGTCTAGAGGGTCGTGATTACCGGGCAACAAATAGAACGTAACTTCGGGCGTCTTCTTCATCGCCTCCAGCGCGCGCAGAATGGTCTGCCTATTTACCTGATTGGTCTCGAACACGTCTCCGCAAACGACAACAAACGCACAGCCCTCTGAAACTGCTAGCGCCCCAATCGTGACAATCACGTCGATGCGGGCTTGACTGAACCTGGCTTGTGCCTCCCCATCAAGGAAGTGCCGAGTCATGCCGAGTTGCCAGTCGGCGGTATGGATGAATCTGGTCATGGCCTCCGACCGTACCGGGAGGGTGTGACAATCACGCGGATGAACACTGCACGGATAGTTCTCGGCTGGCGAGATCTGTCCGGATGGGCCAAGGTAAGCCCCACCAAACACTCCACCAGGACAATTACCATGCAGGCACTCCAACTCACGAAGTTCAAACACCCACCAGACCTTCGTGAGGTCGATGACCCCACCCCGGCCCCCGGCGAGGTACTAATACGAATCGGCGGCGCTGGTGCCTGCCACTCCGACCTCCACCTGATCCATGACTTTGACGAATCGCTAGTGCCATTCAAACTGCCGTTCACACTTGGTCACGAGAATGCGGGTTGGGTCGAGGAGCTCGGTGCAGGGGTTACCGGGTTAGAGGTAGGGCAGCCGGTGGCCGTATACGGGCCATGGGGATGCGGCACCTGCAAGCTCTGCCTCGAGGGTCGAGAGAACTACTGCACCAACCAGGCGCAACTCCCATATGCGGGAGGCGGTCTTGGCAGGGACGGCGGTATGGCGCCGCTACTACTTGTACCTAGCGCCCGACTACTTGTTCCCCTTAGCGATCTAAACCCGGTGGACGCAGCACCACTGACCGACGCAGGCCTCACTCCCTACTCATCAATCAAACGATCACTCTCATTGCTCGTCCCTGGCTCGACGGCGGTCGTAATTGGCGCAGGCGGTCTAGGTCACATGGCAATTCAATTACTTGACGCCCTAACTACCACAAGAATCATTGCCGTCGATTCAAATCCTGATGCACTCCGTTACGCGCTAGATGCAGGTGCCGCGCATGCATTCGCACCGGGACCCGAAGCAATAATGGAAATACGTTCGTTGACCCGCGGGGTTGGCGCCGAACTCGTTCTCGACATTGTTGGCGTGAACGACACTCTCGCGTTTGCAGCTGCAGTCATCCGTCCGCTCGGACATCTCACCCTCGTCGGTATCGGTGGCGGTTCATTCCCGTTCGGTTTCTTCACGGCGCCATACGGCGTTTCTCTCGCCACCACCTATTGGGGTTCACTTCCAGAACTCGTAGAGGTACTTGCGCTCGCCGAAGCGGGGAAGGTGCGCGCCGAAGTAGTGAGATACGAGTTAGCCGACGCAGCCAAGGCATACGACGACCTCGCAGCCGGGCGCGTAAGAGGCAGAGCGGTAGTGGTCCCCTAATGCCACACCACAACACGCCAGCCCAACCCTTCAACCGTTTGTCGGATAATGCACTGCAACGGTGCACTACCCGACAAACGGTTGAAGGAGTATTGGAAGGCGTGGTGTACGTTGCCCGATGTGCTTGAACGCTTTCGCTGTGACGGCAATGCCGCAATTATCACCGGAGCTGGCCGCGGAATCGGTGCCGCCTGCGCACTTGTTCTAGCGGAGGCAGGGTCCAACGTTTTGCTTGCCGCCCGCACACAAGACCAACTCGAATTGGTGGCAGAACAAGCACGCTCTTTAGGCGTTCGCGCAATCGTCGTTCCCACCGACGTGACAGACAACGATGCCGTCACCGATCTAGCCGCACAATGTGTTGCCGAGTTCGGTCGCATCGACATCGTGATTAACAACGCGGGTGGGTCAATGCCAAGGCCATTCCTCGACACCAGCCCCGGCTACCTCGAACGCGCGTTCCACTTCAATACCACGACAGCCTTTGTTCTCTCGAAGGCCGCGGTACCAACGATGCTCGAGCAAGGTAGCGGTTCAATCGTCAACATCTCCTCCACGATCGGGAGGCTGCGCGATCGCGGAATGATCGCCTACGGCACAGCGAAGGCCGCTCTCAGCCACATGACCCGCCTCATGGCCGCAGACCTCGCGCCCAAGATCCGCGTGAACGCAATCGCTGTCGGGTCTGTCGCAACAAGCGCGCTCGACATGGTGTTGGACAACGAAGATATCCGCAATCAGATGATCGAAGGAACGCCCCTCAAGCGCCTCGGAGAAGCCGACGACGTCGCCCTCTGTGCGCTCTATCTCGCGTCATCAGCATCTAGTTATGTGACAGGCAAAATCTATGAAGTAGACGGCGGCCTAGAAGAAGCGAACCTCGCCCTCGGACTCCCAGACCTCTAACGCTTACCCTGCCAATGTCAGGCAGCGCGCCAAGCAACATCGCGACACGCGTCAACCATGGGCATCGCGAACGTAGGCATCGAACATGCCGTGTGACCCCCAGCGTGTTCGATGATCGACGCCCCGGGGATCGCCGCAGCTAGTTCCGACTGAGCGGTCGGCGAAACAACCAAGTCGCGGTTCGTTATAACGACCGAACTCGGCACATCAACTTCGCGGATCCAGCTCGATGCGTCGTAACGCATGATTGCCCGTGCCGATTCCATCAACATGCGCAGATCATGGCGACGTACCTCTTCTGTCGCCCATTCAAGAAAGCCTGCCGGCCGATGCGCTCGCGCGCTTCTCAACAACCGCGCCCCAGCGGCGGGAAGAAAGGCAAGCGGCTCCGTGACGCGCGCCATACCCGCCAACCCTCCGAGCCATGCATCCGAGAACCAGTCCCTTGCAACTCCACGTCGAAATTGCGTCGAAGTCGCACAGAACACAAGACCCGATACCTGTTCGGGGTGACGGTGCCAGAGCAACTGAGCTATGGGCCCACCCATCGAGTAACCCGCAGTAATAACCGGGCCCGTGCCAAGGACGTCCAACAGCACGCCGATGTCGTCGGCACTGTCCGCCAATCGCACATGACGTCTCGATCGCAGGCCGCGCCCATGACCACGCAGGTCCGGCGCGACAACATGAAATTCTCGTCCCAAGGCTTCAAAGGTTCGATACCAGTTCAGTCCAGCGCTGGCCATCCATCCATGCAACAACAGGACGGTCGGCGCACCCGGGGGACCCTCTATCTCGCGCACGAATGTGGTTCCCCGCCCTGGGAGTTCTACGCGCCGACCAACCGGTATCGGCGGGCCATACCTGCCGTCAGGTCCTCGGGTTGCGCGAGGCACGAGATCTCCCGTGAATCGCCGCATTACCTCAGAACCAGTGGGCGGTCGCATCGTTGGTGTTACTCCCAACTCAAAGACAGACGAATTGGACATTTTCCCACACCGTGACCCCCCATTCGCGCCATCCCCAACAATTGGTGATCTAGCGATGGTCGGTGTTCCCCGGAGTTCAAAGCGCGCTATTGGCCTATCGCGGTGGTTCGTCTCCGCCAGAAGTTCCTTGGCTCGCCTCTCCTACCTTGTCGGCATTACGCGCCCCGTACTTAATCTCCTCGGGGGACGGGGCATAACCGGCAGCGCGATCAATCATCCGATGTGCGTCTGAAAGCAATCCGACGTGCTCTTGATGATGGCGGTGTCGGGCCAACCAGGCAGTTGCGATGCAACCCGCCGCGAAAGCCAGCAAGGGGATCACGATTCCGATCAGATCACCAAATAGGGCCGAAAAACCGTTCCCAATACTGGTCCCGACCGCGGACCAACCCTGCAACATCACGGTCCCAACAACCCACGATGCGATGCCCATAGCCAGCAAAGTCGCCGAAACCGCCAGGGGGCCGCTCATCGCACTAATAGGCCTTCGAGACTTCGCTAACTGTTTCCGGCGACGCCATAGCGATGCCCCAAGCACCAACGACGCCATGCCTGCGCCGATCGCGGCACCACCACTAAGCGCGCTGCCGAGCGGAGGTCGGCGATCGATGCCGACCAGCACCACCCGCCTTGGGTGACTCGGGTCATACCGAATGGGTACACGCTGGTCGATCCATCCCGTCTCGCCTAGATGGACCTCTGCTTCGCGGAACTCGTGCGTATCGTCAAGAAATACGAGTCGCAAAGCGAGCCCGTCGACACCTCTAATCGCCACCACATTCGCTTCGGTGGATATCCAGTCTTCGCGCACGCTGGTCTCGTAACGCCAGTCATTGAACGCCCTCTCAACGCGACGCGCGCCCGTGACGATCAATGGCACCGCCAACACAACGAGCAACACACTCAAGGTCGCTATCAACAGTCGCACCGGATCTCTTACAATCGCCGCTGCCCATGAAGCCACTCGATGCCATGCTGGGGCGAATCGATTGTTAGAACCATCGCTCACTTGCTGGTCACTGCCTTAAGCAACGCCTCGTTCGGATCATCGGGCAACGTGAGCAACGGCTGCGCGATCTCATCGACGGTTGGGCCGAAACGCGAAGCCAGAGGCGCGAGTCCATCTAGATCAAATCCATAAAGACGCGAAGCATTTCCGGCGAGCAGGTCAGCCATCTCCTTCGGGTCGGCTTCGCAGAACAGTTGTCTCAGATGCTCGCGAGTGAAGGGAGCCGTTCCTTCATCATGTGGGTAGTCGCTCCCCCACATCCATCGATCAATGCCGAGCACATGGCGGGCTTCGGCATCTGCGGGGCCGGGCATGCTCACGCCTATCCAACAATTCTGTCGGAAGTACTCCGTAGCAGAGCGCTCCAAGATGTTTTCTTCCGAGTAACGCATCTCCCCTGTGCGTCCAGTCTTTCGAATCTGCTCTAGCACTCCATCCATCTGTTCCAACATCGGCGGCAGCCACGCGCAACCCATCTCAGTCATCACGAACTTGAGTTTCGGAAAGCGTTCGAACACACCGGAAAGAAGAAGTTGTACGAAAGGGCGCTGCGAGTAGAACTGCACTTCACTAATAAACAACAACGCGGACGCGGGATACCTGCCGTAATCAGGAAGACCTGTACCGCCGTGACTGTTCACCGGAAGTTCCAGCTCTTCACACACGCGCCAAAATGGGTCGTATCGCGGGTCATAAAGCGGCGCCAGGTAATCCACATCGGGTGGGACTGCAGAAATGAGTACGCCGCCGCGCAAGCCATTGTCCTTGATCCAACGCGCATCGGCAATTGCGTCATCGATGTTGTCAAGGAACACTTGACCGATTCCTGCGCGACGGTTTGGGAAGCGCGCGCAGAAGTCGGCCATCCAACGGTTGTGTGCTCGGATCCCCGCGAGACGATGCTCGTATTCGTCAGGCTTCGGCGGACGCGCGAACAGAACAAAACTTGGGAAGAACGGCGGAACGGTATTAGGAAAAACTACTTCGCCAACAATCCCATCGGCTTCAAGGTCGCCGTTCCGCTTGTCATCATCCCAGTTGCGTACACGTCCGCCATCTTGCAAATCACGGAACGGGTTCTTGTACTTCTCGCGCCAAGCGTCGAAGTCTTCGACGTACCGTTCCTCCAAATAGTCGCGGTACATCGCGTGACTTCCACCGGCGTGGCAGTCCGCGGAGATAATCGTGTAGTGATCAGATCCGTTCATGGTCCCATTG
>CAMBEL010000009.1 GCA_945865605.1 Bifidobacterium breve | reverse complement strand
TTTCTTATCCTGCATCTAATTACGCCAGCCGGAATGGGTTAAGGCGACGTAAAGCTGATGTTCTGTCTCGGCATCGCGCTCGGTTGGGTATCGGTGGGCGCGGTGTTCCTGGGTACTTTTTTTGGCTTCCTCCTCGGGGCGATAGTTGGTGTGGCGTTGATCATGCTGGGGCGCAAAGGTCGCAAGGACCACGTACCGTTCGGTCCGTTCCTGGCCACCGGAACCGTGTTTGCGCTGTGTTTCTCACAACCCTTATTGCGCGCATATATGGGGTCATAGCCGGTCCATACGGATCAGAGATTCAACTTACTGACGACTACGTGCCGATGAATTCAACATGGTGACTGCCTTGTATGGCAACTATGTCCGCGTTGTCCATGTTGTCCGTGTTGACGAATGTTGTAGGCAAGCCTTAGTGTGCGCCGAGTCAACGATGGGAACTTAACGTGGCGTCGATCCTCTCGCATGACCTTCTGACCGCACGTGAGGTGGCAGAGGCGATGCGGGTTTCAACAATGACGGTCTACAGACTGATCAAATCCGGTGAACTCCGAGCGATTCGCGTCGGTAAGCACCTGCGCATTCGCGAGAGCGATGTCGCTTCTTATCTTGAGACGCGCGTTGTCGGAGCGCATGATGGATCGGAGGGTGGAACATGGCCCGCCGATTGATCGGACTCGACATTGGAACCAACGCTGTTCGCGTCGCGGAAATTGAACAAGGCGATCAACCGCGTGTAACAACATTTGGCCAGGTTGCTTTGCCTCCCGATGTGATGCGGGAAGGCGAAGTCGTAGATGCCGCTGCCGTAACTGCCGCGATCCAACGTCTCTGGAAAGAACTTGGTCTCGGACGCGCGGATGTCCGTGTAGGCATTTCGAGTCCGAGGGTGGTCGTGCGCACCTTCGAGTTGCAAGCGATGCCCGATTCCGATCTTGAGGGCGCGCTGCGGTTCCAAGCCCAAGACATGATTCCGATTCCGCTGGATGAAGCAGTCCTCGATTTTCAGGTTGTCGAGACGAGTTCCGGTGATCGCAGGGGAAGTGGTACCGGTGAGTCCGGTGCAAGCGGCACCGCAACGAGTCGCGTTCTATTGGCCGCAGTGCACAAAGACATGGTTGCCAGCATTGTTGGAGCTGTCCGCGCTGCTGGACTTGGTGTGTACGCGGTCGACCTCGTGCCGTTGGCGCTCATACGGTCGATTGGTTCCCGTATGGCGTCAGACTCTGACGCGGCTTCCGGTGGAGCCGAAGCAATCGTCAGCGTTGGCGGTGGCGTAACAATCGTTGCCGTCCACGAGGCCGGAGTTCCTCGGTTTGTGCGGATTCTTGGCGTAGCGGGGCGGTCACTGACCGATGCAATCTCTCGGGACTTGGCGATCACCGTCGATGAGGCTGAGACGCTAAAGCGTCAGGGAAGTGGCGCAACTCCAGACCTTGCGCAGCGCGCTGCTGCTGCGATGGATCGTCCATTAGCTGACCTCGTTGAGCAAGTGCGGGGCTCGCTCGATTACTACCGCACGCAGCCGGACTCCGCGAGGCTCATGCGGATCTCCCTTACGGGCGGTGGCTCGCTCACGCCCGGCTTGCCGGATCGACTTCGCAATGTCCTCGGCTTGCCGGTTGAACTCGCCGAACCCCGCAGCCATTTCGCGATAGGCGACATCGGCTTTCCTCAGTCACAACTCCCCGCGCTAGATCCATTCCTTCCGGCTCCTGTCGGTCTTGCGCTAGGCGGTCTAGCTACCGGCAAGCGCATCAACCTGCTCGGAGCCGAGGGGCGCGCCGCTCTAGATCGAGCGAAATTCTTGCGAGCCGGTGCAGCCGTCGCTGCAGTCCTTGTGCTTCTTCTCGGAGGTCTTTGGTGGCTACGTAAATCTTCCGCCGCTTCAGAGCACGACAAGGTCGCGGCGATCGAGGCGTCGAACCAAAATCTCACATCGCGTATTTCCGCACTGTCGGACGCCGCGGAAATGCAAAGTCAGATCGATGTGTTGAGAGCAAATACTTCTACGCTGGTTGCGACCGACATCTCCTGGGCGCGGATGCTCCAAGAGATAGCGCGAACAATTCCAAGCGACTCGTGGTTGACTGCTTTCACAGGAACATCCACCTTTGGTTTAACCCCAGCGGGAACGGCGGCACCCGTTCAATCCGTGGCGGGTTCGGTCGCTGGCGGCAACGCGACTTTCACTGTGATGGGTCTCGACTTTCCATCCGTGTCGGCGTGGATCCAGAGGATCAGCACCATTCCGAGTTTCACGGATCTTTGGGTTCCAACAGCGACTAAGGGCTCCTCTACGACAACGGCAACAGATCCGACGAGTTCGTCGACTGTCACCTCCGGAGGACGTTCGCTCGTGAGTTACTCCTCGGATGCGGTGATCACGGCTGCTGCCCAGAGTGATCGTTTGGCTCGCCTGGATAGGGAAACGCGATGAAACGTTCGATGATCGTGGCCATTGCAGGAGGTGCAGTCGTCGTCCTGCTCGCATGGTATTTCCTCCTTTGGGCACCGGCATCTAGTGATCTCGACACAGCCCGCCAAGCCGTAGCTCAAGGCGAAGCGCGCAAGCAAAGCCTGGAGGCGACGCTCTCTCGGTTGACTGAGATCGCGAACAATGCACCACAACTACAAGCGACGTTGCGACGCCTCGACGCCTCGATACCAGAGACTCCCGATCTAGCGGACTTTATTATTCAGGCGAACGTAATAGCTGCGGAGTCCGGTATCGACTGGCTTTCGATCTCACCTGCACCACCGGTTGCCGGGATCCCGGTCACCACAATTAGCGTGTCGATGAGCGTGCAAGGCGGGTTCTTCCAGGTGCTTGATTACCTCAATCGCCTCGAAGATTTGGAACGCTTGGTGATTGTTGACAGCGTCAATATTTCTGCCGAATCGCAAGTAACAACGGAAGGCCAATCCTCGAGTACGACTGGCACCCCAACGCTCAACGTCTCACTTGCTGGACGCATGTTCACCCGGAGTGCTCCCCCGCCTGTGCCGGGAGCGCCAGTTACCGATACGCCGCCTACGACGGTTCCGGCTGGTTCGACTAGCACCACGACCCTTCCGAGTAGTTCAACTACCGCCACTACTGCAACGACGAAGGCTGCGTGATGAGAGAAAATAAGCGCCTAATCAGAATCGTCGCTGTCGGAGCAGGCATCGTCATGTTGTTTCTTGCTTACACCGTCTTCTTCAGCGGCGGCGATGACACGTCTTCGGAGTCGTCGGTAGAAATTCCAGAGGTCGTTTCAAGCGCAACGACGACCACAACCGCACCGGGCGAGCCAACCGTTCCAGGGGGAGAGTTCGATGTGTTCGCAACGCGAGACCCCTTCGAGCCAGTTGTTTCGGTAGGGCCACCGCCGACCACTCCGACCACAACCCCGGGTGGGACAACGCCCGCTACGGGTGGAGGCACCAGCCCTACTACGTCGGTAAATCAGAATCCAAGTGGCGGTACGAGCGTGGCTTTGCTTGACGTGTTCGAAGAAGGCGGTGTCGTCAAGGCCCGTATTCAGGTCGGTTCAACGGTGTATACCGTCATCATTGGCGAAACCTTCGCGACAAGCTATCGGCTCGTCAGTATCTCCGGCACCTGCGTCCAACTTCTTTACGGCGATGCCCCGTTCCAGTTGTGTGAAGGCGAAGCGGTAATCAAATAACCGGCCGCCGAAATTAACGAGGCCCGGTTCGACTGGCTCATACCGGTAACCTGAGTCGGTCATGCTTCGCTACCTAACCGCTGGTGAGTCGCACGGTCCGGCCCTGGTGGTCGTGGTCGAAGGTTTGCCTGCCGGTCTCCCGATTACAACCGAAACAATCGGCCTTGAGCTGGCCCGCCGCAGGCTTGGGTTCGGGCGGGGTCCGCGCATGCGCTTCGAAGCCGACGAGATTGAACTGCTCTCCGGCGTACGTCATGGCTTCACTTTGGGATCGCCGTTGTCGGTGGTGATCCACAACACAGAGTGGCCTAAGTGGCGCGAGGAGATGTCTCCAGAACCCGGTGTATCGGATGAGCCGTTGCGTCAACCGCGCCCTGGTCACGCAGACCTTGTGGGGATGCAGAAATATGGCTTTGACGATGCGCGTAACGTGCTCGAGCGTGCGAGCGCCCGTGAAACCGCGGCGCGCGTAGCCGCCGGTGCAATTGCGAAGGCGCTGTTGTCGCACCTGGGTACATCGGTTATCTCTCATGTCACGCGTATGGGAGCAGCCGCGGTTGCGGCCGATGTCGCGCGTCCCCACCCGAGCGATCTTGATGCTGTCGACGCGTCACCCGTGCGTTGCTTCGATTCTGCCGCGGAAGCCGCGATGGTTGCGGAGGTCGAAGAAGCCGCGAAGGAAGGCGACTCACTCGGCGGCGTGATCGAAGTTCTTGGCTATGGCGTACCGCCTGGGCTTGGGTCACACGTTCATTGGGACAGGCGTATCGACGGTTTGCTTGCGCAAGGGCTAATGAGCATCCACGCCATGAAGGGTGTTGAACTAGGCGAAGGTTTTGAAGTCGCTGCGAAACGCGGCAGTGATGCCCACGATGAGATTCTTTGGGATGAGAGCACCGGATACTCGCGTGCATCAGACCGAGCGGGGGGCACCGAAGGAGGCATGACAAGCGGTGGATTGCTCGTGGTGCGCGCGGCGATGAAGCCGCTCGCGTCGCTGAATCGACCGGTGTTGCGGACGGTAAATACCGAGACAAAGGAAGAGACCGTCGCGTTCAAGCAACGCACAGATGTCACGGCCGTTCCAGCGGCGGGAGTAGTGGCCGAAACAATGGTCGCGCTTGTCCTCGCATCTGAGGCTCTACGCAAGTTTGGTGGCGATTCCCTAATTGAGTTTGTGCGGAACTACGACGCGTACCGATCCACTCTCGCGTGAACCAGCGGGGTTGCTCATGACGGCGCGCCATCTTGCTCTTGTGGGAATGATGGGAGTAGGAAAATCCACAGTCGGTCGAGAAGTCGCACGAAGGCTGGGGCGCGTATTCGTTGATCTGGACACGGCGATTGAAAAAACAGCCGATGCAACTATTCCCGAAATCTTCGAAACCGAAGGCGAGGCTGCATTCCGATCGCAAGAACGCGCCGCCTTAGTGGAAGCGTGCACATCATCCGAAATGAGCGTGATCGCTTGTGGGGGAGGCGTAGTAATACAACCCGCGAACCGCGAGACGCTACGCGACGGAGCAATTGTTATATGGCTTCGTGCGGAAGCATCGGTGATCGCGCAACGCGTCGTAGCGACTTCGCGAGACCGTCCGTTACTTACATCTGGTTCATCCATCGTGACAGCCCTAGACGGACTGATGGATGCACGTCGAGAGGCATACTCGGCAGCGGCGGACCACGTAATTGAAACCGACACGCTCACGGCGACCGCTGTAGCCGATCGGGTAATCGAGTCCTTCGAGCGAGAATCGGCATGAGTACGCTCACTGTCGCGGTAGATCCTCCCTACGACGTTGAGATCGAGCCAGGAGCACTCGAGTTGGTTGCCGCGAAGCTCAAAGATCGAAAGCGCGTCGCGGTTGTAAGCCAAGCCACGATCGCCGATACTTATTCCGCGCGTTTGCTCGCGTCGATCGAGTCCGAGACCAATGCTCGAGTCGGACTGTTCTTGATGGGCGACGGCGAGGCATCCAAGTCAATGACAACGGTCGAGGACCTCTGTCGTCGGTTTGCCGATTGGGGGTTATTGCGCGGCGATGCAATAGTCGCATTGGGCGGTGGAGTGGTAGGAGACACCGCCGGATTCGCGGCCGCGGTTTATCACCGCGGAGTTGCCATAGTGCAAGTACCGACAACGCTATTAGCGATGGTCGATGCCGCGATCGGTGGAAAAACGGCGGTCAACCTGGCAGAAGGCAAAAACCTCGTAGGGGCTTTCCACCAACCAGTGGCCGTTGTCGTGGATACTTCAACACTCGAAACGCTCGGGCAACGGGAGTTCCTTTCCGGTCTCGGAGAGGTAGCCAAGTACGCGCTTTTGACCGATGTTGTCACCGACCCCACGGGACTAACCGCTCTGTTGCGACTACGCAGTTCAGCGGTGCTTGATCGCGACCCAGATGTACTGGCGGAGGTTGTTGCTTGTTGTGTGGCGATCAAGGCCGAGGTTGTGGCGGCGGATCCATTCGAACAAACCGGCAGGCGAGCGACCCTCAATCTCGGACACACGTTCGCGCATGCACTCGAAACAGTCGGTGGCTACGACCTCACCCACGGGGAAGCCGTGGCGATTGGGCTCGTGTTCGCAGGAGCCCTGGCTGGCGCGTGTGGCCGTGTCGGTAGTGATGTCGTCGACCGTTATCAGGCGCTACCGCATGCGTTGGGATTACCGACGCAGGTTCCTGATGGCGAATCGGGAGATGCTGAACAGTTGTTGGCAGTGATGCGTAGAGACAAGAAGGCCGCGGGCGGATTGTCGTTCGTACTTCCGGGTCAGAATGGCATTGAGCGGGTCGACGACCCCTCGGATGAGGCATTGCGATATGCATTTGCTTCCGTAGGAATCGGGATCTAGAGGGAGAACGATATGACAAAGACCATCCTTTTACTTTCGGGACCCAACCTCAACCTGCTCGGAGACCGGGAACCTTCCGTTTATGGGACAGACACGCTCCTCGAATGCGTTGGCGATGCTAAAGCGGCCGCCGAAGCCGCAGGCCATGTTTTCGAACATCTTCAATCGAACCACGAGGGTGTGCTCATCGACGCGATCCATGGAGCGCGGGGTAGGTGTGCCGCTATCGTGATCAATCCCGGTGCGCTGACGCACTCCTCATATGCGATCGCTGACGCGCTCGCTGCATTCGACGGCATCAAAGTGGAATTACACCTTTCCAACCCAGGGGCGCGCGAGGAATGGAGGCGTCGCTCGGTAGTCGTTCCAGTTGTTACCGGAACGGTGGCGGGCTTTGGACGCGCTGGTTATCGGCTGGCAGTGGAAGCCGCCATTTCGAGGTTTTCAACGTGAACCTCGCGCCACTAGACATCGCCGGCCGGATTCCTCGACTGCGCGCCAAATTCGACAACGCCGGTATCGAAGCTCTGCTGGTAACCCGTCTTCCGAACGTGCGTTACCTCACGGGTTTCACGGGATCTGCGGCGATGCTGCTCGTCACCGGAACGGATGCACTGCTGGTAACAGACGGTAGATATCGGGAACAGTCCAGAGAACAACTTGCGAGTTCTGGAGCGCCTGTTCGCGTCGATATCGGATTGAACCAATCGCTTCAACGTAAAGCTTTGAGCGATTTCGTAAGCGATGTCACCCAACTGGGTTTAGAGGCGCACGGAGTGACATGGGCCCAAGAACGCGATTTTTCTTCGGAATGGTTCGTCGACGCCGTGTTGCATGCGACGATTGATTTGGTCGAAGACCAACGCGAGGTAAAGGACCAGGGCGAAGTCGATCGCATTCGTGCTGCCTGCGCGATTGCCGATGCCGCTCTCGCCGAAGTGCTCCCGTTGCTGCGCGAACGGCCGACTGAACGAGAGTTCGCATTGCGTCTTGAGTTCGCAATGCGCGAGCGGGGAGCCGAAGCGATGAGCTTCGAGCCGATCGTTGCCTCTGGCCCCAACGGAGCGAAGCCCCATGCGCGCCCATCTGATCGGCCGATAGAGCCGGGGGAACTCGTTGTTATCGATTTCGGTTGCATCGTTGAGGGCTATTGCTCCGACATGACGCGCACCGTGAGCGTCGGCGAACCGTCACCTGAACGGCGACACATGTGGGAGACCGTTTTTGAGGCTCAAGAAGCCGGCCGATGCAAGGTTGCTCCGGGGGTAGAACTTGCTGCGGTCGACAATGCAGCGCGAGAGGTCATAGTTGCGGCGGGCTGGGGAGACGCGTTTGCTCACGGTACGGGCCATGGCGTTGGACTTGAGATACATGAAGCGCCAAGGGTTGCTGCGACCGCTAGTGGTACCCTCGCCGTAGGTCACGTCGTGACTGTCGAGCCCGGTGTGTATATACCCGGCGTCGGCGGCGTCCGCATAGAGGACACCCTTGTTGTTACCCCAGAGGGCTTCGTAACCCTCACTGAGTTCCCGAAGGATCTCTGCGCGTGAGCATTTCCACCAATGATCTGAAGAACGGCATGGCGCTCGATCTCCCCGACGGCCTCATGACGGTTGTCGAGTTTCAACATGTCAAGCCGGGTAAAGGTGGCGCGTTCGTCCGCACCAAGTTAAAGAACTGTCGTACCGGCGCCGTTGTCGACAAGACCTTTCGCGCTGACGAAAAAGTCAACCACGCAATGATCGACAAGCGCGAGATGCAGTACCTCTACCGAGAGGGCTCCGACTACGTCTTCATGGATAACTCCTCCTTCGAGCAGGTGCATGTAGGAGAGGCTGCGCTGGGCGAAGCGCAGAAGTACCTGAAGGAAGGCGATACAGCCATCCTGCCTACCTATCAAGAGGAAGTACTTGGCGTAGATCTGCCCGCTTCCGTGGAACTTGAAGTTGTTGAAACCGAACCCGGCGTTCAGGGCGACCGTGTTTCTGGCGCGCGCAAACCAGCGACGGTTGAGACGGGCTTGGTAGTGCAAGTGCCACTGTTCGTTGAACTGGGTGAGCGCATCAAAGTGGACACCCGAACCGGCGAGTACTTAACCCGCGCCTGAGCGCGGTGACGACGTGGCCCCGCGACACGAGTCCCGCGAACGTGCTCTCGGATTGTGCTACGAACTCGAAGTCCGCGGCCTCGATGCGCAGAGTCTCTTAGCCGACCTTCCTGCTCCTCCCGATGCCTACGCGACGGAATTGATTGTTGGGGTGAGCTCAAATCTGGAGGAGATCGACTCACTGTTGACTCAGTTCTCCGTGAACTGGGCTGTAGAGAGAATGCCGTCGATAGATAGGGCGGTACTACGACTCGGTTGTTTCGAACTGCGCTTCGTTCCCGACGTTCCGACTGCAGTCGTAATCTCTGAAGCCGTCGAACTTGCTAAGCAATACTCGACAAAAGATTCGGGTCGGTTCGTCAACGGGTTACTTGCCCGCATTGCCGAATCGGTGCGCGCGGCCGCGGTGTAGCGGTGTCGTCGACCGAGACTGTCCAGGAACTACTTCCTGCGGAAATCGATGAAACCAAGGTGGGCCCAGACACGCCGTGGTTGGTAATCGTTTGGGATGATCCAGTGAATCTCATGATCTATGTGGTCATGGTGCTGCAAAAGCTCTTTGGTCATTCCCGCGAGAAGGCGACAAAACTCATGCTTCAGATTCACAATGAGGGTAAGGCTGTCGTGTCGCATGGCAACCGTGAGAAAGCTGAAGCGGACGTGGCGCGCCTCCATGCGAATGGGTTATGGGCAACGTTGCAGCGCGATTCGGCTACGTGAGGCAGGTGATCTAGTGGGAGAGCGCGTAACGCGCCACGACGGCAAAATCGACCTCGTCCTTCATCCCGACGAAATCGAGTTGCTCCGCGAATTGGCAACTCAAACTGCAACTGTGCTCATCGCTTCCGACGAAGCGGTCGGGGCTAACCCGGTGCGCGACCGCTTGTTCCCTCGCGCTTATGACGATCCGACCGAAGACACGGCCGAATCGGAATGGCAATCAATTGTGCATCCAGACCTCGTCAAAGGCAAGGCAACGGCGTTGGGTGAACTGCTCGATGACCTCGATCGCGTGAAGAGCGGTTCGGGTGGCATAACCACGGTGGACTTGAGTGAGGAACAGATGTCTACCTGGGTGAGCGCCCTCAACGACTTGCGGATATCTCTGGCGGTCACGATCGATCTCACTGAGGCTCAACAAGAAGTACCCCCTAGCCATGTCCATGCCCAGGGTTTCGCCGCGTACTATTTCTTGACTTACTTGCAAGGCGAGTTGCTTGAAACGCTGACAGGTCCCTTCGACTTTTAGGCGACTGCTACCATTCAGGTTGTTCCGTCAACGGGGTCCTGTGAGGCCCCCACGGATATTGGAGAATTATGGCCGAGAGCCCTGCGGGCGAGTCCCGCGCTTATTACCACAACCACGACTCGGACTATGAGCGCCGCGCGGTTGTGTTCAGTGCGGATGATCTTCGGCGCGCACAGGTCCGAATAGCGCACGAGATCGTCGAGCGCAATCACGGTGCTACCGACGTAGTACTTGTAGGACTGCACGACCGCGGACCCGAGATAGCACATCGCCTCGCTGGCGCGATTGCATCCTTCGAGGGAGTTCAAGTGCCGGTTGGCACCCTCGATGTTGCGTTCTATCGCGACGACATCGGTATCCGGTCGGTCCACCCGCTCGGGCCCACAGAGGTTCCTGTGGATGTGACGGGCAAGATTGTGGTCCTAATCGACGATGTCCTCTTTACCGGCAGAACTATCCGTGCAGGACTCGATGCGCTTACCGAACTCGGCCGCCCGCAGGCGATTCAATTGGCTGTATTGATCGACAGGGGACACAGGGAGCTACCGATCCGTGCCGATTTTGTAGGGAAGAACTTGCCCACGAAGATTTCTGAAGATGTGCGCGTTCGGTTACGTGAGACGGACGGGTCCGAGGACACGATCGAACTTTGGGGACCGAAGTGAAGCATCTCCTGTCGATCTCAGATCTGGAGCGATCGGGTATCGAAGCAATCCTTGATGGGGCAGAACACATGGCATCGGTGCTGGGTCGCGAGATACCAAAGGTTCCTGCATTGCGCGGAAAGACGGTCGCGAATCTCTTTTACGAAGACTCGACGCGCACACGCCTCAGTTTTGAAACTGCAGCGAAGCGGCTTAGCGCAGACACGATGACATTCACGGTGGCTTCATCGTCGGTAAAAAAAGGTGAGAGCTTGCTCGATACGGTCAAGACGATCGAAGCGATGGGCATCGATGCTCTTGTTGTACGCCACTCCGCCGCCGGTGCGCCTCATCGCATAGCGGGTTGGGTGGACGCTTCGGTGGTCAACGCTGGAGATGGTCGCCATGAGCACCCCACGCAGGCGTTGCTCGACGCATTTACTCTTCGCCGACACCGCGGCCCTAGCCTCGATGGTGCTCGAATCGCGATCGTTGGTGATGTTCGCAATTCGCGCGTCGCGCGCAGCGGTATCGAATGTTGGACACGACTAGGCGCGCAAGTGCTCGTGGTCGGTCCACCGACCCTCATGCCCGAGAACCTCGATGGATGGCCCGTCACGGTGCAGAGCAATCTTGACGATGTCCTCGGCGAAATTGATGTCGCTTATATATTGCGCGTCCAACAGGAGCGGTTAGGGCCGGCGATCCTGCCGAGTTTGCGCGAGTACTACATGCGATACGGCTTGACGGCGGACCGCGCAGAGCAAATGAAGCCCGACGCGTTAGTGATGCACCCCGGTCCCATGATCAGAGGACCCGAGATTGCAACGGAAGTCGCCGACGGCCCGCGTTCGCTGATTCGTGAGCAGGTCGCGAATGGCATCGCAGTTCGGATGGCAGTGCTGTGGGAACTCATCGGCAGTGGAGGAACTTTGTGATTACAGGAACGATATTGATCCGCGGCGGAACGGTCCTCGACGAAACCGGCGAGCGTCGATCCGATGTGCTGATCAAGGACGGCGCCATTGCTGAGGTGTCCGAAGGCATCGGGCTTCAAGCAGGAACTCAGGTATTGGATGCCGAAGGTTGCATCGTGTCCCCTGGACTTGTTGACATTCAGGTCCACTTCAGGGAACCAGGCCGCGAGGAATCTGAGACGATCGAAACTGGTGCGCGTGCTGCGGCCCTTGGCGGAAACACAGCGGTTGTTGCCATGCCTAATACGCAGCCGCCACTAGATGACGCGAAGATCGTCAGTTCTGTACTTGAACAGGGCCGACGCGCGGCTTGTCTTGTAACCGTTGCTGGCTGCATTACGAAAGGCCGGGCCGGAATCGAGTTGGCTCCTATGGGTGAACTCTATGATCTCGGCGTCCGGATGTTCACAGACGATGGCGATTGCGTGGCAGATGCCAACGTCATGCGCAGGGCATTCGAATATGCGCTCGCCCTTCCAGGAGCTGTGATCTCTCAGCATGCCGAGGATCCTGCTCTGGTGGCCGGCGGGCATATGCATGAAGGCGCATGGTCGGCGCGTTTAGGAATTCCCGGTCGCCCCGGTGAAGCAGAGTCAACGATCGTTGCGCGCGATATTGCGCTGGCCAGACTCACGGGAGGGCGCTATCACGTCCTGCACATGTCGACTGGCGCTGCGACACAACTTGTTCGTGCGGCGAAAGCCGAAGGATTGCGTGTAACCGCAGAGGCATCACCGCAGCACTTCACTCTTACCGACGAGAAGTGCTCAGGGTTCGATCCGGTATTCAAGATGAACCCACCACTTCGACCGGAATCCGATGTTGCCGCGATTGTCGCGGGCCTGGCTGATGGCACGATCGACGCGATAGCGACTGACCATGCGCCGCACTCTCCTGAGACGAAGGAACTTCCTTTCGAGGAAGCTCCTCCAGGGATGCTCGGCGTTGAGACTGCTCTTGCTGTGGCGATCACGCGCCTCGTCGAAACGGGAATCATGTCGCTCGCCGATGTGTTGGCCGCAATGTCGTGGCGCCCCGCTCGCATCGCAGGCTTAGACGCGCATGGACATGGTCTGCCGGTCGTCGCGGGTAATCCGGCGAACCTCTGTGTGATCGACCCATTAGAAACGTGGGTCGTCGACCAGCAATGCCTATCTAGTAAATCTTTCAATACGCCATGGGAAGGTTGGAAATTGACCGGAAAAGCTCGACATACGATCTTGCGCGGTGAAGCGGTAGTTGCGTACGGAGAGGCAACGCGATGAACCGCACGGAGGCGGTGTTGATCCTCAACGACGGGGAGATGTTCGAAGGTGAGTGGGTTGGCGCTGCCGAGCCGACAGTTGCCACAGGGGAGATCGTGTTCAATACGTCTCTATCGGGCTACCAAGAGATCGTGACGGACCCGAGTTATGCGGGACAGATCATCACGTTCACGTATCCACATATCGGCAACTACGGCACCAACCCCGAGGACAATGAACATCCGCGTCCGCACTGCAGGGGCGTCGTTGTACGCGATCTCGCGAGGCGCGCTAGCAACTGGCGTAGCACCGACTCGTTCGAAGTGTTCCTTGCTCATCACAATGTTCCAGCGATATCCGGTATTGATACGCGCCGTCTGACGCGTCATCTCCGCGATAGCGGAACGGTGCCTGGAGCATTTGGCATTGACGAATCATCGGTGCGTGAGGCCGCTCGCCTCGAGGTTCCAACCGACGGTGTCGATCTCGTGTCGACTGTCACGACACAAAATGCGTACTCAGTCGGCGACGTGGACGCACCGTTTCGTGTTGTGGCTTATGACTTCGGAATCAAGGCAACGATCTTGGACCACCTTGTGGGCGTCGGTTGTGTCGTAGAGGTGGTCCCGGCGTCGACGTCGGCTGACGATGTGGTCGCGCGGTCGCCCGACGGCGTGTTCCTATCGAACGGCCCCGGTGACCCGGCCGCCGTTGCTCACGCGCCCGCAGCCGTGTATGCATTGCTGGGTACCGGTATTCCCATCTTTGGAATATGTCTCGGGCACCAAATTCTCGGCCGCGCTCTCGGGGGAGACACGTTTAAGTTGGCCTTCGGGCACCATGGAGCGAATCACCCTGTACGGCATAAGAAGTCCGGACGGGTAGAGATAACTAGTCAGAATCACAACTACGCAGTAGATGTGGCATCGGTAGAACGCGACGTGACAATCACACACGTCAACCTCAACGATGGAGTTTGCGAGGGATTGGCGGTGTCTGGGGAACCCATCTATTCGGTTCAACATCACCCTGAGGCAGGACCCGGTCCACACGACGCGTCATACCTTTTTTCCGACTTTGTAGCGTTGATGGCTGGCGAAGCAACGTCGGTGGGCGCCTGATGCCGCGTCGTACAGATATCGAATCAATCCTGATTATCGGATCAGGACCGATTGTCATAGGCCAAGCCTGCGAGTTTGACTACTCGGGCACACAGGCATGCCGCGTGTTGCGCGATGAGGGCTACCGAGTCATCCTCGTCAATTCGAATCCCGCGACGATCATGACCGACCCGGAATTCGCCGACGCGACTTATGTAGAACCGCTCGATGTTGAATCGCTGCGTCGCGTTATCGAAAAAGAGCGACCAGATGCAGTGCTGCCAACTCTCGGAGGCCAAACCGCGCTCAACCTCGCAATCGAGCTTGATGAAGCTGGGGTCTTGAAAGAGTTTGATTGCGAACTTATAGGAGCAAGCATCGAAGCGATTCATACCGCCGAGGATCGCTCACGATTTAAAGAAGCGATGATCGAAATTGGTATTGCTGTTCCTAATTCCGGGCTTGCTTACAACGTAGATGAAGCTTTGCTTGTTGGGGAAGAAGTCGGGTTTCCGCTGATCTGCCGCCCAAGTTTCATTCTTGGCGGCGGCGGGACTGGATTCGCGCATGACGTGGAGGAATTGCGAGGGGTTGCGACTCGCGGTCTTGCTGCTAGTCCGGTTTCCGAGATCTTGCTTGAACAGTCGGTGTACGGCTGGAAGGAATACGAACTCGAAGTGATGCGCGACCACGCTGACAACGTGGTCATCGTTTGTTCAATTGAGAATGTCGACCCGATGGGAGTGCATACGGGTGACTCGATCACGGTCGCTCCCGCACAGACTTTGACCGATATTGAATATCAGAAAATGCGTGATGCAGCGATTGCGTGCATCCGACGCGTCGGTGTGGATACGGGTGGTTCGAACGTTCAGTTCGGTATTAATCCAGATGATGGCGAAATGGTGATAATCGAGATGAACCCGCGCGTGTCTAGATCATCAGCGCTCGCGAGTAAAGCGACAGGTTTCCCCATCGCGAAGATCGCGGCGCGCCTTGCAGTCGGATACCGACTCGACGAGGTGACCAACGACATCACAAAGTTGACGCCCGCGAGTTTTGAACCAACTATCGATTACGTCGTGACCAAAGTGCCGCGGTGGGCATTCGAGAAGTTGCCTGGCGCATCTCCTGTGCTGTCGACGATGATGCAGTCTGTTGGTGAGGTGATGGCGATCGGGCGCACATTCCCAGAGTCACTGCAGAAGGCATTTCGTTCCCTCGAGTCGGGCCGCCTCGGGTTGGACCCATCGGATCCCGAAATGGCAGCCCTTCCAACCGACGAACTTGTGCGTTTGACACGCACTCCTACGCCGGATCGGTTGCTGGCCGTCGCTGCCGCGCTCGGACGCGGAGTATCTATAGAGCGGCTACACGAAGTCTGTGACATCGATCCGTGGTTCCTTGACCAGATTTCAATTGTGGTGGAGGAGTGGCAAGTCTTGAATGAATTCGACGGACCCCAATCGCTGGAGCGGTCGGATTGGCGTCGAGCGAAGCGCCTCGGCTTTGGCGATGCGCAGATGGCGGCTATATGGGACGTGACCGAAGACGTAGTGCGTTTGGCGCGTCTTGCACATGGCGTCGCTGTCACATTCAAGACGGTCGACACTTGTGCGGCGGAGTTTCCGGCTGCAACGCCGTACCACTACTCAACTTATGAAGATATCGATGAAGTTCTTCCTCTAGATCGCCCTGCGGTTGTGATTCTTGGAAGTGGACCGAACCGAATTGGGCAAGGCGTCGAGTTCGATTACTGCTGCGTGCACGCGGCGTTCGCTCTCTCGGAAGCCGGTTATGAGACGGTGATGGTGAACTGCAATCCAGAGACAGTGTCGACCGACTACGACACCAGCGATCGTCTCTTCTTCGAGCCTCTAACGACAGAAGATGTACAGAATGTCGTCGATGCACTCGGAGGACCTCAAGGCCTCGGCAAGCCTGCAGCGGAAACGTCCCCCGGTGTTCTCGGCGTGATTGTCGCGCTAGGCGGGCAGACCCCGCTCAAGTTGGCGCACCTCCTTGAAAAAGCAGGCATACCCATTCTGGGTACGAGTCCCGATTCGATTGACTTGGCCGAGGATAGAGATCGTTTCAATGCGTTGTGCACGCGCCTCGGGATACCGCAGCCGCCAGGAGGGACCGCAACGGACCCGTCTCGAGCGATATCGATTGCCAATGAAGTCGGCTACCCCGTATTGGTCCGTCCGTCGTACGTCCTCGGTGGCAGAGCGATGCAGATTGTTTACGACGACGACGAACTTACGGCAGCCATGGGCGAACTCGGTGTTGCCGGGACGCTCGGTCGCGAGGGCGGGCTTTCTGCGGATCGCCCCGCTCTGATTGATCGCTTCTTGGAGGATGCGATAGAGGTGGATGTCGACGCGCTTCGGGATTCGACTGGTGAGGTGCTCATCGGTGGCGTGATGGAACACATCGAAGAAGCGGGTGTCCATTCTGGCGACTCAGCGTGTGCGATTCCGCCCCCCTCGCTGAGCGCAACAGTCGTATCGCTAATCGAAGAACACACGCGAAATCTCGCCGGTGCTCTCAATGTTTGTGGCCTTCTCAATGTGCAATTCGCCGTGAAGCAAGACGAAGTCTTCGTCATCGAAGCCAACCCGCGAGCAAGCCGTACGGTTCCTTTTGTAAGTAAGGCAACAGGCGTGCCACTCGCCAAGGTGGCTGCTCGATTGATGCTCGGAGCCACGCTTGCTGAACTGCGGGTCGAAGGTCTCGTGCGGCCACCCGCGAATGGGGGACATATTTCCGTCAAGGAAGCCGTCTTGCCATTTGCTCGTTTTCCGACCGTTGACACGATTCTCGGTCCAGAGATGCGATCGACCGGTGAGGTTATGGGCATCGACCGCAGTTTTGGCAAGGCATTCGCGAAGAGCCAGGCTGCGGCCGGTAGTCGTCTTCCCCAAAAAGGGACAGTGTTCATATCGCTTGCAGATCGTGACAAAACCTTCGGTTTGGCTGCGGCGCGAAATCTGTCGGAACTCGGGTTCTCCATCATCGCCACATCGGGTACCGCGGCGGCATGTGAGGGTTCTGGAGTGCCGATTGCGAATGTCGTCGCCAAGGTTGGCGACCAGGGTGGAGATGATGCGGTCGACTTGATCGCATCGGGCAAGGTGGATCTAGTGATCAACACTCCGCGTGGCCGAGGTCCGCGCGCGGACGGTGCGCATATACGACGAGCGGCAACCCTACACGGCGTGCCATGTCTTACAACGGTTGCTGCGGCACTTGCAGCTGCGGCCGGTATTAGAGAGTGCGCCACGAGTGAAGTAGATATTCGCTCTCTCCAGGAGTACCACGCTGATGATCAGCAGCAGTTAGGGCTGTGAGATGACAGTCGGCGAGCCCGAATGAGAAAGAAACGAATTGGGAATCCGTCGGTAGATTCAACGGTGCGGGTCGGTCCAATTGAGTTACCTGGGCCGATCGTTGCGGCATCGGGAACCTTTGGCCATGGCGACGAAGTGGCGCGTGTTTGCGACCCAAGCATTCTTGGCGCCGTAACAACAAAGTCGCTAGCGAGTTTTGAATGGCCTGGCAATCCAGCTCCACGCCTTCACCCCTCTCCGGGTGGAGGAATGCTGAATTCAGTTGGCCTTCAGGGTCCTGGTGTCGCGCATTGGATAGATGTGGAGCTACCCGCATTGAGGTCACGTGGAGCGCGCGTAATCGTCTCTATCTGGGGGCGTACCGTGTCGGAGTTTGTTGACGCAGCGAAGTTATTGGCACCGGCCGTTACCGAACTAGTGGCGATTGAAATAAATGTGAGTTGTCCCAATCTGGAAGATAGGGCTCGCGTATTCGCGCACTCGTGCGAAGCGACACGAGTGGTGGTCGATTCGGTGGCGCAATGCGGCCTAGGTCTGCCTTTGCTTGCAAAGTTGTCGCCGAACACTGCCGAACTTGTCGAGGTGGCTGGTAGCGCTATGGATGCTGGTGCGGACGGGCTAACGACGATCAATACGCTCGTCGGTTTCGCTATTGATGCAGGGACGCGCAGGCCTGTGCTCGGCGCCGGAAATGGTGGATTGTCGGGTCCGCCGATTAAGCCCATCGCGTTGCGAGCGGTTCACGATGTAGCGCAGGCGCTGCCCGGCGTGCCGATCATTGGTACCGGGGGAGTGTCATGTGGTCGTGATGCCGTCGAGATGTTGTTGGCCGGCGCATGTGCAGTCGGTGTAGGGACAGCAAGTTTTCGCGACCCGAGAGCAATGTTGCGGATTCATGATGAGTTGTTGGAATGGTGTGGGCAGAACGGCATCGATCGTGTGGCCGCACTAACGGGAGCGATAAACGGAGAAGGGGTCTGATGGGAGAAAACGTCCGCGATCGTTTGGTGGTAGCGCTAGATGTCGGGGATCTCGCTGCGGCTGAAGAGGTAGTGCGACGGATCTCGCCTTGGTTTGGAGTGGCAAAGGTTGGCCACGAGTTATACGCGGATGCAGGGCCCACGGCATTCGATCGGATGCATTCGCTGGGGCTAGCGGTCTTCTGCGACTTGAAACTTCATGACATCCCGAACACCGTCGAACGCGCCGCCCGCGCCCATGCTCGTCATGGCGTTGAAATTATGAATGCCCACGCAGCAGGCGGTGAATCGATGCTTCGCGCATTTGTCGCCGGCGCCCACGAGGGCGCGAGGGATGCAGGGTGTGCGCCGCCCATAACACTTGCCGTAACCGTCCTAACTTCGGAAAGTGATACCTCTGCCTTCGCAACACGGTTGGAAATGGCGCGGACTTCCGGCTGTGACGGTGTTGTTTGCTCGGGAGCGGAGATCAAGTACGCCCATGGTGCTGGGCTTAAAACTCTTGTGCCTGGGATTCGATTTGCCGGCACTGATGCACAGGATCAGGTTCGAGTGTTCACGCCCGCGGATGCGGCAAGGGCGGGGGCCGATTGGTTGGTTATTGGTCGGGCGGTCACGGGCGCCGATGATCCGGAGGAAGCGGCGAGTCGAGTTGCCTCTGAGGTTGCAGAGGGATTGACCGGGAACTGAGTTGTCCTAAAGTTGCAACACCGCGGGTTGCCTATACTCGGCCGCCCGACGAAGTTCCGACGTTCCGATGTTCTCTGGAGGTCCTTACAAATGCCGCTCCCGCCGACGCTCACACCTGAGCAGCGTCTGGCTGCACTCGAGAAGGCAGCGTATGCCCGTCGAGTTCGCGCCGAAGTGAAGCAGCGCCTGAAGTTGAATCGGTTGAGCCTGAAGGATCTCTTCACTCAAAGCGATACCGACGATGTGTTGGCGAAGTTAAAGGTCGTCAGTGTGTTGGAATCGATGCCGGGCGTTGGCAAGGTACGCGCCCGTCGGATTATGAGTGACCTGGAGATCAGTGAGAGCCGCCGACTCCGAGGTTTGGGCACGAAGCAACGTGCTGCGCTGCTATCCGAGTTTGGACAGCAGTAGCCGCGTCGTAGCGGCCGTCGAACCCGTGGGCATCCTCTTGGTCATCGCAGGTCCATCGGGCGTGGGTAAAGGGACGATTGGCAAGCTATTGCTGTCGCGTGAGCCTGGCCTCGCCTGGTCGGTTAGCGCCACCACGCGACCTCCGCGCCCAGGCGAGGTTGAAGGCGACGACTACTTCTTCATGGGACGCGATGAATTCGATGCAATGCGGGAGGCCGGAGGGTTTATCGAATCCTTCGAGGTGTATGGGCAGTCAAAAGGCACTCCGAAGGCGGCGGTTTTGGAGAGGCTTGCTTCAGGTGGAGACATCTTGTTGGAGGTCGATGTGCAAGGAGCTTTGGCGGTGCGTACGTCCATTCCAGAGGCGGTTCTGGTGTTCCTCAGGGCTCCTTCGCCAGATGCCCAACGGGAGCGACTTGTAGGCCGTGGAGCCGATGATGACGAACAGATAGATCGCCGTTTGGCTACAGCGGCCGAAGAAGAAGCGTTGATGGATCACTTCGATG
The DNA here is from genome assembly GCA_945865605.1 of Bifidobacterium breve. Classification (GTDB taxonomy): domain Bacteria; phylum Actinomycetota; class Acidimicrobiia; order IMCC26256; family JAENVU01; genus SHUZ01. Next base: position 40,449 of record CAMBEL010000009.1, on the reverse strand, counting down.
AAGTGGTGATCAATGATGACCCAGAACGAGCGGCTCAAGCTGTCGCTGCTATCCTGATGGCTCGTCGTATGCAGGACGGTGCGCTCTAAACTCCCGACACAAGCGGGAAGTTACGAGGCATCATCTAGTTGTATTAGTCGTCTATCCGTAGGAGCAATTTGATGTCAGAACGCCGCGCCTCGCTCACCGAGCCCCGCATTGAAAACCTGCTCGAGCGCGAGGACTCGAAGTTCACCCTCGTGACACTTGCGGCCACGCGAGCCCGTGAGATCAATGACTACTACAACCACTTAGGTGAAGGGCTTGGCAAGATCGTTCCGCCACAGGTGACTTCGGTGTCCCGCAAACCGCTTTCGATCGCCCTCGAAGAAATCGAGCAGGGCAAGATCGTTAAGGCTGACCCTCCGGTTCCAGAGGTGGAAGCAGAAGCGGATGCGGTTGCGGCCGACGAAACAGAGTCGGTCGAGGCTGTCGACGGGCCGGACGCCGGCTAAGCGCTAAATGTCAGCAGACAACGCGCCCGTCGGGGCGGTCTTGGACGGTCGCCGAATCGTTCTTGCGGTGTCGGGTGGAATCGCGAGTTATAAAGCCGTCGAGTTATGCCGACTCTTGGTAGACGCTGGCGCGCACGTAATTCCAGTACTCACCGATGATGCGCAACGATTTGTTGGAGCGTTGACGTTCTCGGCTCTTGCTTCGGAGCCGGCTTGCACGAACCTCTTCAGTGGTTCCGACGGAGGGGAGCCGATTCCGCACACACGTCTCGGGCAGAGCGCTGACTTAATCGTGGTAGTTCCGGCGACTGCAAAAATCATCGGCAAATACGCGGCCGGAATTTCCGACGACTTGCTGTCGGCGACGCTATTGGCGACCCGGGCTCCTGTGCTTATGGCGCCGGCAATGCATACCGAGATGTGGGAACACGTGGCGGTACAAGAGAACATCGCAACGCTGCGTCGTCGAGGTGTTCACATCATTGACCCTGAATCAGGGCGTCTTGCGGGAGGCGATGTAGGACAAGGTCGTCTCGCCGGCCTCGATCGCATCGTCGAAGCGGCTTCGGAACTGCTCGCGCGTGGCCGTGATCTAGCCGGACTGCGAGTTCTAGTGACCGCTGGAGGTACCCGCGAAGCGATTGACCCTGTGCGCTTTGTTGGCAACCGCTCTTCTGGAAAGATGGGATACGCGGTTGCTGCCGTTGCGGCACAGCGAGGCGCGTCCGTGACGTTGGTGACGACAACTGCAGCTGCTGTTACGAGTGGGATGCAGATCATTCGCGTTGAGACCGCGCAGGAAATGCATCAAGCTGTCATGTCTCAATTTGATGCAGCCGATGTTGTTGTTATGGCAGCGGCGGTCGCCGACTTCCGGCCGAAGGCGGTCGCTTTCGATAAGTTGAAGAAGAACGATGGTGTTCCCGAAATTGTGTTGGAACCTACGGAAGATATCTTGGCCGAGTTGGGCGCATGCAAAGTGGCGCAGGTGCTCGTTGGATTTGCTGCAGAGACAGACAATCTGGCCGAACACGCTGCAGACAAGATGCTCCGTAAACATGTTGATCTAATGGTTGCGAACGATGTGAGTGGTACCGACGCCGGGTTCGAAGTCGACACCAACAGGGCACTCCTGCTTGACTCGTCGGGTGCTAAAGAAGAAACACCCCTCATAACAAAGATGGCGCTGGCTGGTGTCATCTGGGATCGAGTAGCCGAGCGTCTCGGCCGAACCGAACTAATCAAGGAGCAACATTGAGTACGTTCACGTTTACCTCCGAGTCGGTCACTGAAGGCCATCCAGACAAGATGTGCGACCAGATTTCGGACGCCGTCCTTGATGCTATTTTCGAAGAAGACCCGAATAGCCGGGTCGCGTGTGAATCGCTGGTTACGACGGGACTCGTCGTGGTTGCGGGTGAAATCAGCACCAGCGCTCATGTCGACATCCCGCGCGTCGTGCGTGACACGGTTCGTGGCATTGGTTACGACCGTGAGTCATTCGGGTTCGACGCCAACACGTGTGGCGTGATTACGTCGATTGACGAGCAGTCGCCCGACATTGCGATGGGCGTCGACAAGGCAGTAGAGCAGCGCGCGGGAACTGGCGACCACTTCGACGAGGTTGGCGCTGGCGACCAGGGAATGATGTTCGGTTACGCGTGTGACGAGACTGATGACCTAATGCCAATGCCCATCTGGCTCGCGCACAAGTTGGCATTCCGCTTGGCCGAAGTTCGCAAGACCGGCCTGCTCCCATATTTGCGACCCGATGGTAAGACGCAGGTTTCGATCGCATACGAGAACAACAGGCCGACGCGACTTTCGACAGTGCTCATCTCTACCCAACATGGTCCAGATATCGACATCGAAGGCACAATCAAGCCCGACTTAATCGAGCACGTGATTAGGCCGCTTGTCCCTGAGCAGTTTATTGGGGATGACTTCGAAGTTCTTTGTAATCCGACAGGCAACTTCGTGCTTGGCGGCCCACACGCCGATTGTGGCCTAACGGGACGCAAGATCATTGTCGACACTTACGGCGGAATGGCGCGTCACGGCGGCGGGGCGTTCAGCGGCAAGGACCCAACGAAAGTAGACAGGTCGGCGGCATACGCGGCTCGGCATGCCGCAAAGAACATTGTTGCGGCTGGCGTAGCCACGCGGTGTGAGGTGCAAGTTGCCTATGCGATCGGCGTAGCGCGTCCGGTGTCGATCATGGTTGAGACTTTTGGTACTTCGGAGATTGCGCCGGAACGACTTGCTGGACTCGTGCAAGAGCACTTCGACCTACGCCCAGCGGCGATCATCGAACGGCTCGACCTGCGGAGGCCGATCTTCAAGCGCACAGCGGCCTATGGACACTTCGGTCGTCCGGAACGAGACTTCACGTGGGAGAGCACAGACCAAGCCGATGCATTCCGAAAGGCAGCCGAAGCGGTCGCCTAAAACCGATCTCGGCACGTTCCGGGCCCTATAAGAGCCTCTAACGTGCCGAGAATGCTTGGGGAGAGTATTTGTCGGGTGCGGCCGGATCTTCCGGCGGTTGCTCGTGAGTTCGATTACCTAGTTCCCGACCCGCTGCATGCCGAAATTCAGGTCGGCACAATCGTGCGCGTGCCATTGCAGGGAAGAAGTGTGCGCGGCTGGGTCACGGCTATAGATGTTGCGACCATCGCAGATCCGCAACGGCTGCTTCCAGTGGGCAAAGTGGTCGGAGCGGGTCCACCGGCTGATGTGATCTCCTTATGCGAGTGGGCAGCGTGGCGCTGGGCAGGGACGCCAGTCGCGTTCATGCGCGCAGCATCGCCGCCCAACGCCGTGCGCGCGCCATGGCCATCATCTGGAAACACATTCGATCTTGGTAGCTCTCGGCGCGAAGTCCTTGCGTGGCCTCCCGCTGCCGACCGCAGGGAACTTGTGGCAGACCGAATTGCCACAACGGGATCGACGATAGTGATCGTGCCAGACGACAGCCGGGTCGGTTCATTGGTCAAGTATCTAGAGCGTGCAGGGCACACGGCGCTTTTAATGCACTCGGGTGAATCGGCAGCACAACGCACGCGGGCCTGGAGCGATGCACGGACAGGGAGGTGCGTGGTGATCGGCGGTCGCACCGCGATTTGGGTACCCGTGCCAGATCTAGCGAGCGTGATTGTCCTTGACGAAGGCGACGAGGGACTGCAAGAGGAACGATCACCTACTTGGAATGCCCGTGATGTCGCTGCGATGCGTGCGTCGCGTTCGGGTGCATCCCTAACGTTGGTTGGGGTGGTGCCATCGTTGGAAGCGATAGCCATTGCAGGTGATCCCGTTCGGCCGCCAGCAATTCAAGAGCGCAATGGCTGGCCTCAACTAGAGGTTGTGGACCTGCGCGAAGAGCCACCGGGAACCGCTCTTCTATCGGAACGACTCGCTAGAGCACTACATCGTGCAGTTGATGCCGGTGGACGCGCCATTTGTATCGTCAATCGAAAAGGGCGCGCACGTCAGCTCACCTGCTTTTCATGTGACTCGCTAGCTGTTTGTGAACGATGCAATTCGGCTGTGGTCGAAGGCGAACGTGGTACCGAACGCGGCCTCGTGTCAGCGCGCTTGTCGTGTCCCCAATGTGGCACCGTTCGCCCAATGATCTGTCTTGGCTGTCACGGAACGCGTATGCGAGCACGCAGGGTCGGAATTTCGAGGCTTCGTGACGACCTTGCTCTTCTGTTGCCGCGATCCGAAGTTGTTGCGGTGGAAGCAGCGACAGACGATGTGCCAGATGTCCCCGTACTAATGGGAACAGAGGCTGTGTTGCATAGGTTGCCGCCCGGTCGACCGTTACTTCTTGCAGCGTTCCTGGACTTGGATCAGGAACTCGCAGCTCACAGATATCGGGCTGCGCCGCAAGCCGTTGCACTGCTAGCAAGAGCGGCTCGCTTGCTTGGTCCTCGCAACGGCAACGGCAGGCTCCTAATCCAGACGCGGTTGCCGCAACATGAAGTGATCGATGTTGCGCTAACCGGTGATCCGACGCGCCTTCTAGAAAATGAAACCGAGAGGCGGCGTGAGGTTTCTTACCCACCTTTCGGCGCATTGGCTGAGGTGAGTGGGTCGAGTGCCGCAGTTATGGCGTTGCTCGCGAACTTGCCGAGCGAAATATTGGTTCTCGGGCCTACGGAAACCGCCACCGGCCAGAGGGCCCTCTTGCACGCTATGTCCGACATGGAACTAGCAGATGCCTTGGTACTTGGGTCACCAGTAGGTCGTGCTGAAGGGCGGTTACGCATCGCCGTGGATCCGCCGAGAGTCTGAGAAGGCGCCGCCTGTAACATGTTGTTGTGACTGCTTTTTCAATCCGAATCTTCGGCGACCCCGTATTGCGCGTTCCGGCCAAGAAGGTCACTGAGATAGACGGCGGACTCGCTCGGCTGGTCGCCACGATGTACGTGACGATGGATGTCTCTCGCGGCGCCGGTTTGGCCGCACCGCAGGTCGGTGTTCAAAAGCAGTTGTTCACCTACGACGTGGGAGATGGACCACAAGCGCTCATAAATCCGGAAATAGTTGACCAATCTGGTGAGTGTGCATATGACGAAGGGTGTCTTTCGATACCGGGGTTCTATTTCGAAATAGTGCGCCCCGAACGTGTGACGATGAGCGGCCTCGACTCCGAAGGCAATGCGGTAGTAGTCGAAGCTGATGACATTCTGAGTCGCGTGTTGCAACACGAACTAGATCATCTCAATGGCACGCTGATGCTCGATCGCCTTGATCCGGATGAACGGAAAAAGGCGTTGAAGCAGATACGTGAACAGGACCTGAGTAAAATACAAGTTCCACGCGGCAGACGCCATCGCCGGCTTTAGTTTGAGACTCGTCTACCTCGGTACGCCGAACGAGTCCGTTCAACCGATGCTTGCATTGCTGGATGCAGGTCACGAGATTTCGTTAGTTGTCACGCAACCCGATCGGAAGCGCAGTCGCGGACCCGGGCTTTCGCCGAGTCCCGTGAAGGCGGCCGCGATTGAACGCGGGCTTGCCGTTGCAACACCGGAGCGCGCAATAGAAGTAGCCGATCGCGTTAAGTCGAGTGAGGCCGATCTTGCGATCGTCGTTGCATTTGGGCAGTTGCTGCCTAAAGCACTTCTTGATTCGCTCCCACTCGGATTCCTAAATGTGCACTTCTCGTTGTTGCCCCGATGGCGCGGAGCTGCTCCCGTTGAGCGAGCGATCCTTGCCGATGATCCAAGTACCGGGGTATGCGTCATGTTGCTAGATGAAGGACTCGACACAGGGCCCGTGTACGCACGCGAAACAACGGCCATACGAATTGACGAATCCGCTGGCGAGTTGACGGCGCGACTCGTAACACTTGGCATAGAACTGTTGCTGCGAACGTTGCCGCTCGTAGGAGTGGCGACACCTGATCCCCAGACCGGTGTGCCACAGCACGCACCCAAACTGTCTGTCGACGAGTTCAGATTGAATCTGATGATGCCCCCAGATCACAACGTGCGTGTAGTCCGTGCAGGTAATCCGCGACCGGGCGCTTGGATAGAAACAGATGGCAAGCGTTTAAAGGTGCTCGCCGCGAATGTCGTCGAGGGCGCGTTTGTTCCCACCATCGTGCAACCGGCTGGCAAACCCGAGATGCCCTTTGCATCTTGGAAGGCGGGCAACCGGGGAACGGACCCCTTCATCGCATGACTGATACGAATGCAAAACAGACCGCACGGGGTGTGGCGCTCGCCGCACTTGTCAGGATTGAAGACGGGGCATTCGCGAACGTAGCGTTGCCAGCGATCCTTCGACGTAGCGAACTCGATACGCGTTCGCGGGCACAAGCGACAGACCTGGTCTATGGAACCTTGAGGCGTCAGCGTTCGCTCGATTACTTGTTATCTCAGAAGATGAACCGCAAAATCGGCGCGCTCGACCCGCCCGTTCGTGCCGCACTTCGCATGGGCGTGTTCCAACTCGTGGAGGGTGTACCTGCGCACGCAGCGGTTGGTGAAACGGTCACCGAAATCGGTCTTGTACAGGCGTATGCGAGGGGCTATGTGAACGCGGTGCTCCGTCGCGTAAGTGAGATGGGCCCCGATTGGCCATGGCCACAAGGCGACAATACAAAATCTCTAGCGGTTCGAACATCGATGCCAGACTGGATAGCGGAACTCCTCGTTAGCGACCTGGGTTACGAATCTGCACGCGGCATGCTCGAAGCTGCGAATCGTCCAGGGGTGCTGACGCTACGTCCAAATCTGTTGCGTACATCTTGCGATGATCTTGTTAAAGAGCTGGAACGTGACGGTGCAACGGTGCGACGCGGATCATTAATTGAGGATTCGCTACTGGTCTATGGAGCAGGTGATCCAGCGACACTTCCCGCGATAGCGGCAGGTCGCGCCACGCCCCAAGACCAAGCGAGCCAAGAAGTGGCGAGGCTGGTCGGCGCGCAGCCAGGAGAATGCATTCTTGAAATTGGTGCAGCTCCTGGTGGGAAGGCGACGGCGATCGCAGAAGCGATGAACGATACGGGTCAAGTCGTCGCGCTTGATTCCGATACGGGTCGTCTGCGGTTAGTCACGAACGCAAAAGCGCGTCTTGGACTTCAGTCGGTGACCTCTGTTGCCGCCGACGGTCGAAAACCGGGATTGCGGCCGAACCACTTCGATCGCGTACTTGTAGATGCACCATGCACCGGCCTCGGAGTTCTGAGCCGACGGCCTGAGGCAAGATGGCGTTTGCGGCCAGAACAGATATCGCAGCTTGGAGATCTGCAACGCGAATTGCTTACATCGGCAGCGGGGCTCGTGAAACCCGGCGGACTCCTCGTGTATTCGGTATGCACATTGACCGCTCTTGAGACGCGCGCTATAGCGGACTGGGCGGTCAACACTTTTGATGGCCTGGTGCCGGAGCCACTACCGGATGCACCTTGGGAACAAGATGGACCGGGAGCTCGTCTCCTACCGCAGGCAGCGGGAACCGATGGCATGTGGATACTCCGGTTGCGTAAGTGCAACCCAGGCGCCGGGTAGGGTGCACTCATATGGGAAAGATCGCGCCGTCGATCCTCTCCGCGGATTTCGCAGACCTGGCAGCCGAGGTCGAGAGAGTTAGGACCCAAGCCGATCTGCTCCATGTAGATGTGATGGATGGACACTTCGTCCCCGTCCTCACCATCGGCGCTCCAGTTGTTCGGTGTCTGCGCCCGCGCACCGACCTTTATCTTGACTGTCACCTAATGGTCAACAATCCAGGAGATTTGCTTGATGACTTTGCGAAGGCAGGGGCCGACTCGTGCACGGTACATGTAGAGCTTGGTGATCCGCGTCCGTTGTTCGACCGAATGCGCGCGCATGGAATGCGAGTTGGATTGGTACACAATCCCGAGACGCCATTGGATGCGGTACTTCCATATCTAGAAGAAATCGATTTATTGCTGTTTATGAGCGTGAACCCGGGATGGGGCGGTCAAGCATTTATCCCGAAAGTTCTCGATAAGGTGCGCGAGGCCCGACGCATTGTCGATGACCGAGGTCTAGCAGTGGAACTCGAAATCGATGGTGGCATCAACACCGAGACGGCTGCGTTAGCGGCGTCGGCAGGCGCAGACATATTGGTGGCGGGGAGCGCGATCTTTGGGGCACCGGACCCCCTGGAGGCGGCGCGCGCCATTCGGGAATGCGCGTGGCCGACGTCGTAACGCCGCCGAAGGCGAAAGTTCTTACCGTCTCAGACGGTGTGGCCGAAGGTGTTCGTGAAGACCGTTCCGGCGCCGCACTCGTCGCACGTTTGCGCGAGAGTGGATTTGATGTAGTTGATCATCGCGTCGCGAGAGACGGTATCGATTCGGTGTCAGAGGTGCTCCGCGAGTTGGCCGAAGGATTCGCAGGACTCATCGTGACAACAGGAGGAACAGGCTTCGGACCTCGAGACCTAACGCCAGAAGGAACCGCGGCTGTTTTGGAACGTGATGCCCCTGGAATCGTCGAGGCCATACGGCGAGCGAGCGATGAGGGCGACCGCGGGTTCGGGATGCTCTCGCGGGCTAGGGCTGGAACGCTTGGCCAGGCTCTCGTTGTCAACACTCCTGGATCATCGAGCGGTGCCCTCGAAGCCCTAGAAGTCGTTCTTCCGATCGTGAGCCATGCCCTGGATTTGCTCTCCGGAGGTCGCCCCCATTGAGATTACCAAAATAGAACGTGTTACAAATTTGCAAGAATCATGGTAATATGCTCTCCTAATCTACAGCATTTGCGTACTGATTTCGGGAGATTTCCCGAGTAGTGGAGCTAGCGGGTGTACCGATGCAACTGAGCGATGGCGAATTTATGGGCAGAGCGATCCGAGTCGCGCAAGTCGCAAAAACACGTAGTGCTCCGAATCCATGGGTCGGTTGTGTTGTTGTATCCGAAGGCGCGATCATTGGCGAAGGAGCAACACATGCTCCTGGGGGACCGCACGCCGAAATAGGGGCACTCGCGGCGGCGGGCGACCGAGCGAGGGGAGCCACGGCATACCTAACGCTGGAGCCGTGCTCGCACTTTGGCCGAACCCCTCCGTGTGTGGATGCCCTCATCGCTGCAGGCGTTAAGCGGGTGGTTACCGGCATCGAAGATCCAGACCCACTAGTGGCAGGTGAAGGACACGCACGCCTTCGTGCAGCGGGGCTCGATGTGACGGAAGGCGTGGAAGCCGCCGCTGTCCGACGCGACCTCGCTTCGTATGTGCATCAACGTAAGACGGGACGCGCATTCTGCCTTTGCAAAACAGCAGCAAGTCTCGACGGCCGTACCACTACCGTAGACGGCAGTTCGCAATGGATTACCGGCACAGAAGCGCGCGCGGATGCACACCGCCTACGCGCGGAATCGCAGGCTGTTGTTGTAGGTCCCTATACGGCGATCACGGATCGACCATCACTAACGGCGCGAGACGTTGACCCGTTACCGCTCACGCAGCCTGTGCGCGTGCTCATCGATGCAACAGGACGCGTTGCGGCAGAAGGGCCGCTGTTCGATACGGCACTAGCGCGCACCGTTGTGATCACGACCGACGCATCCACCTCTTGGCGGCGAGAAGAGTGGGGGGAAACTGGAGCAGCGGTAGAAGTTGTCGATACTGGGCCGCTGGGCAGGGGAGTAGATCTCCTGGCGATGTTGCAGATTTTGGTGGAGCGATTCGGAGTCATACAAGCGATGATCGAAGGTGGAGCACGGCTGCATGGGGCTTTGATCGCCGAGGGTCTCGTAGACCGCATCGTGTCCTACGTCGCTCCCGTGATCATCGGCAACGGCAGTATGCCAATGTTTTGGTTCCCGGAAGCGGAGACGATTTCCGGAGTATTGCGTTGGTCTTTGGTTGATGTCGCTCGCTTTGGAGAAGACGTGAGACTCACGTTCGAACCACCAACCGTGGCGGTGGATTGATGTTCACGGGAATCGTCGAAGAACTCGGTTCTGTTCGCGCTGTCACGCCAAGCGCTGGCGCCAGCCGACTCGAAATCACTTCCGCGAGGGTGCTCGAAGACGCTGCGTTGGGTGCCTCGATCTCGGTGAACGGTTGCTGTCTAACCGTCGTTGAAATTGGAAAGGGTTGGTGGGCTGCTGACGCCGTCAGCGAAACTCTCGAGCGGTCAACTCTAGGCCTGTTGTCTGTTGGCGACCCAGTGAATCTCGAACGGCCCGTACGCGCTTCAGATCGGCTTGGTGGGCACATTGTGCAAGGCCATGTCGACGCCGTAGGCATTCTCCTTGAGCGCACAGAATTACCGGACCTTTCAGTTCGTATCCGTGTCGAGGTGGCCGACGCGCTCGGCCGCTATGTGGTCGAGAAGGGCTCGATAGCCCTCGACGGCGTTAGCCTGACGGTTGCCGCGCTTACGGACAATTCCGATGCTGCCGGTACCGCTACGACGGTTGTTGATGTTGCCGTGATCCCGCATACTCTCGCCTCAACAACGCTGGGTGCCAAGGGCCCAGGGGATCCGGTGAACCTCGAGGTCGATGTGCTCGCCAAGCATGTTGAGCGATTGCTATTCGTAGATAACCAGAAAATTTAACAGCCCGAAAACAGGAAAGACTGACGATGTTTACCCATATCGAGAATGCCATCGCAGCCGTCGCTCGGGGTGAAATCGTCGTCGTCGTTGACGACGAAGACCGTGAGAACGAAGGCGATCTCATTATGGCCGCAGAGAAAGTGTCTGCTGAAACCATGGGGTTCTTCGTGCGCCACACCAGCGGAGTGATCTGTATGCCAATGCTCGGTGAGCGGCTTGACGCGTTGCAAATACCTCTCATGGTCCACGACAACACCGAATCGCAACGCACAGCATTCACGATTTCTGTAGACGCCCGAGCGGGAGTTACTACCGGCATTTCTGCCGCAGACCGCGCCAGCACGGTGCGCACGCTTGTCGATCCTTCTTCCACTCCCATGGACTTGGTGCGCCCTGGACATATTTTTCCTCTGCGATATCGAGAAGGAGGCGTGCTGAAGCGCGCTGGTCATACCGAAGCAGCGGTAGACCTTGCGCGTCTCGCCGGCCTCGAGTCAGCAGGAATACTCGCCGAGGTTGTGAATGACGATGGCACGATGGCACGCACACCCGAATTAGAAGTATTCGCTGCAACCCACGGACTGCAGCTCATCTCTATCGCCGATCTCATCCGGTATCGCCGTCATAGCGAGAAACTGGTGCGTCGGGTAAGCGAAGCGCGAATTCCGACACAGTACGGCGACTTCACCGCGTATGTTTTTGAAAGCCTTCTCGATGGCGTCGAACACATGGCATTCGTGAGCGGAGAGGTATCTGGACAAGATGATGTCCTCGTACGCGTGCACTCGGAGTGCTTGACCGGCGATGTATTCGGCTCGATGCGTTGCGACTGCGGCATGCAGCTAGACCGCGCGCTCTCGCAAGTCGCCGAATCTGAAAGCGGTGTTGTTGTTTACCTGCGTGGTCATGAAGGCCGCGGCATCGGTCTAGGACACAAGTTGCGCGCGTACAGCCTTCAAGATCAAGGGAGAGACACGGTTGAGGCCAACGAAGACCTCGGGTTCCCTGCCGATTCGCGCGAGTACGGAATCGGTAGCCAGATCCTCGTCGACCTAGGCATCACGACGATGCGTCTGATGACTAATAACCCTGCCAAGTACGGTGGACTCGAAGGGTTCGGCCTTGAGATTGTCGAACGGGTTCCGTTAGCCGTAACACCAACGTCCGAGAACATTGCTTACCTGCGAGCGAAGCAGGAGAAGTTAGGGCACATTCTCGGCCTCGATGAAGAGACGACGAGTGGGTGATTACGCGCCTCCCCTACAGGAGATCGATGGTGCAGGGATGTGCGTCGCAATCGTCGTCGGGCGATTCAATATTGACATCACTGGTCCGCTGCTCGATGGATGTAGACGCGTACTTCTTGATGCAGGCGTTGCAGACGAAGACCTACTCCTCGCATGGGTGCCGGGCGCATTCGAACTCCCGTTGGTGGCAAAACAACTCGCGAATTCTGGATCCGTCGATGCAGTCGTTTGTATTGGAGCGGTCATCAGAGGCGACACCCCGCATTTTGATTTTGTAGCCGGTGAGGCTGCTAGAGGGGTGCAAGATGTTGCTCTGGAGACCGGAGTTCCCGTGGTTTTTGGCGTACTCACCACCGATACGCGCGAGCAGGCAATGGATCGAATTGGCGGTTCAGAGGGCCACAAAGGTGAAGAGGCTGGAGCAACAGCGCTAGAGATGATCGCTTTACTCCGCCATTTACCTGGCCGACGCGGCTAGAAAAGTACCCCAATGTTGCGAATCGTTCTCCCTAAGGGTTCCCTAGAAAGAGCCACTCTTCAACTGTTTGAAGATGCCGACCTCGCAGTCGTGCGCGCGTCCGACGTTGATTACCGCGGATCGATCGATGATCCGCGCGTCATCGATGTAACCGTGTTGCGTCCGCAGGAGATTCCGGGTTATGTAGCGTCGGGCTTATTCGACGTCGGGATTACCGGGCGCGACTGGGTAGATGAAACCTCGGCAGATGTAGTCACCCTCACGGAATTGCACTATTCGAAAGCAACTGCGCGACCGATTCGTATGGTGCTTGCTGTAGCTGGTGATTCGAGCGCGCAGACGGTGTCCGATCTCCCCAACGGAGTACGGGTACACACTGAATACCCAGAGATCACCAGCAGATTTCTTGCAACCGCAGGGGTCGAAGCCGTAGTCACGTTGTCCTATGGGGCGACTGAAGCGAAGATTCCCGAAATTGCTGATGCGGTAGTAGAGATCACAGAGACAGGAAGGGCGCTGCGCGCAGCAGGCCTAAAAATTCTCGATACGATCCTCGTTTCATTTACCGAGTTCATTGCGAACAACGAGGCGTATCAAAATCCAGAAAAGCGCAAAGCGATGGAACAATTGATGACGCTTCTCACCGGTGCGCTTGAAGCGCGCGGGCGGGTGCTCGTGAAACTGAATGTCGATTCCAATGCGCTAGACGAGGTTATAGGTCTACTCCCGGCTCTGCGCTCGCCGACGGTGTCCAAGTTGTTCGGCGAAGATGGGTACGCGGTTGAGACGGTGGTGGCGAAATCTGAGATCAACACGTTGATCCCAGCCTTGAAGGACGCGGGAGCAACCGGCATCATTGAGTTGCCGATTTCCAAGATTGTCCATTGACGGACACGCGTACGCCAACTGGTCCGACGATTGGAACCGTCGCGTCATTCGACGAACAGAGCGGCCTTGGTGTCGTGTCGTCCGCTAAGGGCTCGCGTTATGGCTTTCATTGTGTGCAGATTGCAGACGGCTCCCGCACAATCGACGTCGGAACACGTGTGTCTTTCAATGTTGTTCCAGGCTTGCTCGGTACATGGGAAGCGGCCGACATCGCGCCAGATTTGACTCCCTAGCGGCCTCGGACAGCCAGCGCTAGATGCGGAAGTGGGCTGGGTCGGATGGGGCGGACCCCCCCCGGCTTAGATGAGCCGCCGTATTGACCAAACAGATATGTGTGAACGCCTGGGGAAAGTTACCGAGTTGACGTCTAGCTGCCGGGTCGTACTCCTCGGCAAGTAGCCCGACATCATTTGAAAGCCCTATCAAGCGTTCGAACAGTGCACGAGCGTCATCTTCGCGTCCCATATTCGCGTAGCAGTCGGCAAGCCAAAAGGAACACGGCAGGAAAGCGCCCTCGCCTTCCGGTAGACCGTCCACTTCTCCGCCGGGTTGCGTCTTGTAGCGCATCACATATCCATCGTGCATCAATTCACGCTCGATCGCCTTAACGGTTCCCACCATACGCGGGTCATCGCCTGGAAGGAACCCCACTAGGGGCGCCATCAAAACAGAAGCATCGAGTTGTTTGGATCCGTAGGCCTGAGTGAATGCGCCAAGTTCGGGATCGAAACCCTCGGCGCACACTTGGGCGTGGATCTCGTCGCGCACCTTCGCCCAACGTTTCGCGGGCCCATCTAGTCCGAACTCAGAGACATTGCGTACCGCTCGGTCAAATGCCAGCCATGCCATCACCTTCGAGTGGACAAAATGCTGGCGTTGGCCACGCACTTCCCAGATGCCGTCGTCCGGTTGGCGCCAACGTCCCTCAAGGGAGGCGAGCAGAGCCTTCTCGAGGTCCCACGAGTCGTGGTGTGTACCGATATCTCCCATGCGCCTGCGGGTGCGATAGAGCGTTGCGAGAACTTCTCCGTACACGTCTAGTTGAAATTGCTCACTCGCCGCGTTGCCGACTCTTACCGGCGCCGATCCCTCGTAACCCGGGAGCCAATCGACGTCGAACTCGCTTAGGCGTCGCTCGCCTGCGACCCCGTACATGATCTGCAAATCTTCCGGTTCTCCCGCGATCGCACGAATAAGCCAATCGCGCCATGCGAGTGCCTCCTCCATATACCCCCCGACAGTGAGGGAGAAGAGCGTGAGAGTCGCGTCGCGTAACCAGCAATACCTGTAGTCCCAATTGCGGACGCTACCGATCCATTCAGGGAGTGAGGTCGTGGGAGCAGCGACGATTCCACCGGTCGGAGCGTACGTGAGGGCCTTGAGTGTGATGAGCGAACGCATTACCTCGTCGCGCCATTCCCCTTCGTAGGTGCATTGCGACGACCAGGCATGCCACCAGCGGATTGTTTCCTTGAGGGTGCGCAGTGGATCCGCTGCACGCGGGGGAGGTTCGTGCGACGGATGGTGGGCGAGTACGAACGGCACTTTGTCGCCCGCTTCAACGATGAAGTCCGCGACTGTCGAATTGTTTGCCCCGTGCGTGTCAACCGGTGTTCGCAGTACCACAGCATCTGGCCCAGCCACAGCGCGTAGCTCACCGCGGATGTGTTCTAGCCACGGAATTACCGATCCGTAGTCGAAGCGGACGCGTAGGTCCATATGCATCGGGACGCGACCGGAGAGGCCTTCAACAATGCGGACTACGTCGACGCTACTCGTTCGAATCGGCATGCAGTCTGTGATCTTCACATCACCATCATCGGTGTGAAAGCTCGTCTCCAACACGAGCGTGTCTTTCACATAACGTCGTTCGACGCTCTGAATTCCGCCCGCGGGAGCCAACTTCCATCGCCCGTTCTCCGGATTGCCAAGAAGTGCTGCGAACACAGCACCGGAATCGAACCGAGGTACACACATCCAATCGATAGAACCGTCGTTACCGACAAGCGCCGCAGTATGGGTGTCACCGATCAACGCGTAATCTTCGATTTTTAGCGACTTTGTTTTCATGCGCCTTCCGGGTTCATGGTCAATATTGGGTTTGCCGAAGGAGCAAAGAAGGGATTTCTCACGGGCTGTTGTCAGGGCCGATCACTGGCTGTTCTCCGGTAACTGTCGGGTTACCAGAAGTGATCTCAACATACGCGAGCCGTAGCTGGGAAACGGCTTGACGTAGCGCGTCGGTGTTGGGGGCAAGTCTGTCTCCAAGGCCTTCGGAAAGAGATGCCATTGCGTCCAGAGCGAGGGCAGCTTGGAGCAATGATTCTGGGCGTTCACCCGCCAATCCCAAATGCAAGACACAAATCTCCTGCAGTTCCACTGCGAATTGTGTGACAATCGCCTCAACCGGCGTGGCAGCCAACCGCGAGAGCATCTCGCGCATTTGCTCCTCGTCCAATTCGCCTGGTGGGCCTGGTGGGCCTGGTGGCTCAGTGGTTCCATCACTTAAGGGTCCAAAACCAGGTTCCGGTTCCGGGCCCCCCGTCGGATTTCCTACAGGTTCTTCGCCGTACGGTGTCCAAAGACTGCTCATCGCGGTGTATCCTGCCAGAACAATTGAATTGGGAAGTGGGACTAACCCGAATTACCGCAAAAACTTGCGAATTTGACGGGTTGGGCTCCACCCGGCCGAACGCCCGAGCGACACCCCAAAAGGGAATAGCGAATGGCATCGAGTCCGGGTCGTCCGTTTCGACCGGACCCACCGGTCGACCGGCTTACGCCGGACGGTGGACGCTTCTTGGTGTCCACCGGTTTCGCGTTTGGGACTGGTGGGACGACTTACCAGCCGCCTGGGAAACCGGCGGAACCACAAACCGAAGAGGTGATGCAAAAATCGCAACTGCTGACGAACCCCGGATCAACGATCGCATCCGAGCTCGCGAAGTATTTCTAATTGCCGAAGACGGCGAGAAGTTGGGCCCGAGGGCTGTCACGGAGGCACTCGCACTCGCCGCCGAACAAGGGTTGGACCTCGTCGAGGTCGCTCCCAGCGAGAACCCACCGGTGTGTCGCATCATGGACTACAGCCGTTGGCAGTACGAGCAGCAGCAGAAGCGCAAAGAATCACGACGCAAAGCTACGAATGTAGTGATCAAGGAGATGAAGTACCGACCGAAAATCGATAGTCATGATTATGCGACTAAGACGAGGAAGGTGTTGTCTTTTCTAAACGATGGGAACAAGGTCAAGGTCACGATCATGTTCCGAGGCCGAGAGATGGCGCACCCAGAGTTGGGTCGCAAAATCCTCGACCGAATTGCCGAAGACGTCATCGAGGTTGCAATGGTTGAGATGGCACCACGTCAGGACGGTCGCAACATGACGATGGTGTTGAACCCGAGTCGCCGCAAGCCGAAACCAGCCAAGCCACGCACAGAAGTAGCACCAACAGAATCAACGCCGGTCGAAGCCAAGATCGAGACAGAAATTGCATCCGAAGTTCTCACCCAATCAATACCAGCGATAATCGAAGTTCCGCCGGAACCAACCGGCGCACCATCAGGAGTCTGAAATGCCAAAGGTCAAGACCCACCGAGGCGCAGCTAAAAGATTCAAGCTCACCGGATCAGGAAAGATCCGCCGCCGCAAGGCATTTCGAGCACACCTGCTCGAACACAAACCCACTAAGCGGACACGCCGGCTAGCCCGCGGCGCCGAAGTTACCGGTGGAGACAAGAAGCACGTCGAGCGCATGTTGGGCCGCGCTTAGAAGCGTCCCGGCCTAATGGCGCGGGTTTCTGTACACGAGGGAGAAGAGCTATGGCACGCGTAAAGCGCGCAGTTTCAGGAAAAAAGAATCGCAGGTCGATCTTGGCCAAGGCCGAGGGGTATTCCGGCGCGCGCAGTAGGCACTTCCGTGCCGCCAACGAACAAGTTCTGCACTCTGGCCAGTATGCCTACCGTGACAGGCGCGCACGCAAGGGGGAGTTTCGCAAGCTCTGGATCGTTCGTATCAATGCAGCATGCAGAGAACAGGGCATCAGCTACTCGAGATTCATCGCGGGCCTAAAGGCCGCAGAGGTCGAAGTTGACCGCAAGGTGTTGGCCGATATCGCTGTTCGCGATTCGGTGGCGTTCGGCGCTTTGGTGACCACGGCCCGTGAGGCGCTCGAAGCGGCCTGAAACATCGATGGGCAACGACGACGTAATCGGTGCACGACATGTTGAAGCGCAACGATTGCGCGCATTGCTGCGCGATAGTGCAGTGCGTCGCAAAGAGCGTGCCTACGTTCTAGAGGGCCCTCGACTTGTAGCCGATGCCATCCGTCGTGAGGCCGACATCGAAACCATTTATGTAGCTCTGGGAACACGCAAAGCATTCCCCGAGCTAATGGCAACCGCTCACGATGCGGAAATACGAATATGTGAGCTCAAAGACGGAGTGCTTGAGAAACTCGGGACAACCCGTACGCCCCAACCCGTCCTCGCGATAGTTCCGATGCCAGATGAGCCTGCTGCCCTAAGTGGTAACGCTCCGGTCCTGGTGCTTGTTGGTGTTTCGGACCCTGGGAATCTCGGGACCCTTCTGCGGACCGCAGAAGCATCTGGAGCGGAAGCGGTGATCTGTTGTGGAGACACGGTGGATCCCTTTAACCCGAAGGTTGTGCGCTCATCGGCGGGGTCGATTCTGTCGGTTCCCGTCTTGCAGTTCCCTGATCCGTGCGCCGCACTCGATGGTCTCGCCGCACAAGGGAGACGTCGTATTGGGACTTCGTCTTTCGGTGAGCGGTCTTATGGCGAGGCTGATTTGCGAGGAGGGGTTGCGATTGTGCTCGGCAGTGAAGCTCACGGCCTACCGGCAGATGTTCGGGCTCACATCGATGAATGGGTAACGATCCCGATGGCGGGCGAGACCGAGAGCATCAACCTCGCCGTAGCAGGCAGTGTGCTGTGCTTCGAAGCGGCGCGCCAAAGATCGCAAGAGATCTGACTTGTTGTGAATCGTCGCGCTTTTCCCGAACCTGTCTCTCTAGACTCCAGACGTTCCCATGGATGCTGACGCCGTTCCCGACCTCAATCTCACCGCAGCGCTTGAAGCGGTGTCGGCTGCGCGGTCTCCCGAACAACTCGCCGAGTTGCGCCGGGAGTACCTCGGGAAACGGGGTGTCGCCGCGCGGGTGAAGGAAACAATCAAGTCGCTGTCCCCTAAAGACAGGCCCATCGTCGGTCAGGCGGTCTCTTTATTTACTGCCAAGATGACCGAGGCACTCGATGCGGCAGATGCGGTCGCCGGGCCCGAGACAATCGATGAATCGCCCATCGACCTCACTCTGCGGGGACATGGTCGTAAGCGCGGACACATGCATCTTGTTACGCAATGCCGACGCGATCTTGAAGACGTGTTTGTGAGTCTTGGCTATCAGGTAGCTGAAGGACCAGAGGTTGAGAGCGACTGGTACAACTTCGAAGCGCTTAACTTCCCGCCAGGACATCCAGCGCGGGCGATGCAAGACACCCTCTATGTCAATCTAGGGGAACCGGAGCAGGTTTTGCTGCGTACACATACGTCACCTGTTCAGGTTCGCGTGATGGAGTCACAGACGCCACCTATCTATTGCGTCATGCCGGGACGCACTTACCGTAACGAAACTCTCGACGCGCGCCATTCTCCGGTCTTCCATCAAATCGAAGGCTTGGCTGTTGATAGGGGCCTGACCTTTGGCGATCTTGCCGGAACCATCGAGGCGTTCACGAGCGCTTACTTCGGACAGAAAGTTCAATCGAGGCTCCTACCGTCGTACTTTCCGTTCACGGAGCCTTCGGCTGAGTTCGCATTGAGTTGCGTTTTCTGTGACGGCTCCGGGTGCCGCGTGTGTTCGAACACGGGATGGATTGAGTTAGGTGGGTGCGGAATGGTTGACCCCAACGTCTTCCGATCCGTAGGAATCGATCCTGAGGAGTTTTCTGGTTTTGCATTTGGCTTCGGTCTTGAGCGGATGCCGATGTTGCGATACGGCGTAGAACCAATCAAGACCTTCTTCGACAACGATGTCCGTTTCCTAACCCGGTATTAGAGGCCACAGTGCGCGCCCCGCTTTCATGGATCCGTGAGTTTGCTCCGATTGAGGCTGAACCGTCAGCGATAGCGGAAGCTCTTGATCGCCTAGGTCTTGAAGTCGAAGCGATCGAAACACCTGGGCGTGAGATTGTGGGCGTGCGTGTGGCACGCGCGCTCGAAGTTCGGAAGCATCCGAACGCAGACAAGTTGAGCTTGGTGGAAGTCGACTACGGGGACGGAACCACCACTGTGGTTTGTGGCGCACCGAACGTCGTTGCTGGCATGGTCGTTGCATTCGCTCCATCAGGCGCAACATTGCCAGGCGGGTACACCCTAGAGAAACGCAAGATCCGCGGCGAGACCTCTGATGGGATGCTTTGTTCTGCGCGCGAACTAGGGCTTGGTGATGACCACGAAGGCATCATGTCGCTTGGAGAGGGCTCGGCGCTCGGCACCGATGTCCGCGATGTTCTCGGTCTTCACGACGTGGTATTCGATCTCTCCATTACTCCGAACAGACCAGATGCAATGTCTGTAATCGGAATCGCGCGTGAACTTGCAGCCCATTTCGATGTTGTTTTGAACATTTCAGAACCCGAGAACACGACGGTGGGATCGCGTACAGACGACGATATAAGTGTTGAGATCGAAGCGATCGACGCGTGTCCACGATTTGCAGCGCGAAGAATCGCAGTGACAATTGGCGCTTCGCCCGTATGGATGCAACAGCGACTTGCGCTTGCGGGGATGCGTTCGATTTCCAACGTTGTTGATGTGACCAACTACGTGATGTTGGAGCGCGGTCATCCATTGCACGCGTTCGACCTTTCTCGCTTGCCGGGTAGGGGAATCATCGTGCGGCTCGCGCGAGAAAAAGAGACAATCACGACGCTCGATGGGGTACAGCGCATCCTCACTC
Organism: Bifidobacterium breve; assembly: GCA_945865605.1. Taxonomy (GTDB): domain Bacteria; phylum Actinomycetota; class Acidimicrobiia; order IMCC26256; family JAENVU01; genus SHUZ01. The sequence continues at coordinate 20,311 of CAMBEL010000009.1, read as the reverse complement.
CCGACGATCTTCTTGTTTGTGACGCTCAAGGTGATGGCCAGGCGATCGCGGGAATCATGGGAGGGTCGCAAGCGGAGGTGCAGGCGACCACGACTGAGGTACTCCTCGAAGCGGCCTACTTCACGCCTATGGGAATCTCCAAGACGTCGAAACGTTTGGGCCTTCGTTCTGAGGCTTCGGCGCGCTTCGAACGTGGTGTGGACCCGAACGGTGTACTAGCTGCGTCAACACGGGCTGCCCAACTTCTTATTGAAGTCGCCGCAGCTCAAGTCGCGCCGGGACCGATCGATGTCTATCCGGAGCCCGTGCAACGCGAGAGGATTGCAGTTCGGACGGCTCGCGTCAATGCCATTCTTGGTCTCGACTTGAGCGCTGAATGGATCAAGGAGTCGCTGACGCCGCTGGGCATTGCCATCGAAGTAGACGCGACCCTTGACGATGGGTTCATCGCAGTCGCGCCGACGTACCGACCGGATCTCGAACGAGAAATTGACATCATTGAAGAGGTCGGACGCCGTGTTGGTCTTGATGAAATACCGCGGACCTTGCCACACACAACGGAACAAGGTGGCGGTCTAACGGTTCGCCAACGCGAACGCCGTTTGGTGACAGACGTACTGGTTGGTATGGGTTGCTCCGAAGCTATGACCATTCCCTTGATTGCACCCGATGACGTCGCTGCGATTGGATTGGATCCAGATCGCACCGTGCGCGCCTCCAACGCGTTGCGTTCCGAAGAGCCCGTATTGCGCCCATCGCTCATCCCAGGTCTTTTGCGGGCAGCGGCCTACAACGCCGGGCTTAGTCGTGTCGATCTTGCGCTATTCGAAGTCGGTCATGTTTTCTTGCCGCCCGTCGGCGATGCATTACTACCGGATGAGCGAGACCGATTGGCGGTGTTGATAGCGGGCACCGTTAGGCGTGCTCCCGTCGAACTCGACCGGCCGGTTGATGTGCACGACGTAACAGAGATTATTGACGCGTTGTCAGTAGCGCTTGAACTAGCGGACCTCCGTCTTGAGGCAGCGCCCGCCCCCGGATTTCACCCGACACGGTCAGCGGCGGTCTTGGTAGATGGCGAATCGATTGGCCATGTCGGAGAGATTGCTCCAGGAGTAGGGGAACGGGTCGGCGTCGCGCGTCCGCTAGTTGCCCTGGAAGTTGATTTGGACGCACTCTTAGATGGGATCAGGCGACAGCGCACGTTTGTTCCGCTCTCGAGGTTTCCAACGTCGAGCGTTGACCTGGCTTTCGTGCTCGGCGACGCGGTGTCTGCTGGTGCCGTGCAAGCAACTTTGATGGCGACCGCCGGCGAGCTGCTCGAGCACGTGTATCCGTTCGATGAGTTTCGACCGGAAGGTCGTAGCAGGAGCGTTGCATTTGCTTTGTGCTTTAGAGCAGCTGATCGAACCCTCACCGATAGCGAAGTGGCCGAAGTGCGACAAGAGTGCATCGACGCGGTAGTTCGTGTACACGGTGCCGAATTCCGGACCTAGTTGTGACGACTGAACCATTCGTTCATACCGTTCGACCTCGCTATGCCGAAGTAGATCAGCAGGGGGTCGTGTTCAACGCTCATTGGCTTACATTCTTCGACGAGGCATGTACGCGATTTTTCGAATGGTTAGGCGATGATCCGTCGAAGGCGTTCTTCACGGATTATGACTTGATGATTGTGAAGGTAGTCGTAGAGTGGGAAGGTCCCGCAGGGTTTGACGAAAGGGTGGAGATAGAAGTGTCTCCAACCCGGCTCGGAAATAAGAGCCTCGACCTCACATATCGATCGACGGTAGGCGACCGGTCCGTATGTACCGGCGTGATCACCTATGTGAGCGTCACCCCAGGCACACACACTTCAGTCACAATCCCGGCCCGGTTGCGCGATCGGCTTGCATTAGTAGCGCCCGCATGAGACGACCCTAGGATATTTTTTATGAGGCCTTCCGCACTTCTCGTCACCCTCGCTGTCGACCCACTCCCGTGGGCTCGCGCGCAGATGGCCCTATCGCTTGCAGTACACATTCTCCTAGTCCCTCTAGGTGTTTCGTGGGCGTTCATGATGCTCGTCGCCGAGAGACGATGGTTGAAAAAAGGTGATGAAGACGCACGCACACTCGCTCGGCGTTGGTCGAAGGTTATGGCCGTCACCTTTGCAGTGGGAGCAGTTACGGGAACGGTACTCACGTTCGAATTTGGATTGTTGTGGCCGCGGTTTATGGGGCGGTTCGGTGATGCGTTCGGCATTCCGTTCGCGATTGAGGGATTGTTTTTCTTCACCGAAGCGATCTTCCTCGCGATTTATATTTATGGCTGGGACAGGCTTCCGCCCAGAGCTCACTTCTGGACCGGTGTGCCAATCGTTCTCGCAGGTATTGGCGGCACAGTCTCTGTCGTTGCGGCAAACGGATGGATGAACCAACCGTCCGGATTCACACTGGATAGTGCGGGTGCCGTCGTCGATGTAGACCCGATCGGCGTCATGTTTAATAATGCGATGCCCTATGAGGCACTCCACATGCTTGTCGCGGCCTATCTGGTCGGCGGGTTCATGGTTGCCTCTGTTTACGCAGTTGCAATGCTCAAGGGGCGCCGCGATCATTACACGCGGCTCGGGTTTTTGATTCCCTTCACAATCGCTGCGATCGCAGCACCCGTGCAGATGCTTGTCGGGGATACCGTGGCGCGCGCGACGTTCAATAACGAACCGACCAAGTTCGCGGCGATCGAGATGGTGCCGGAAACCGCTACCGATGTACCAGAAACCATCGGTGGTTACATGAACGATGACGGAGAAGTGGTTGGTGGAATAGCGATTCCAGGAATGGCATCGTTTCTGTCAGGTTTCAGCAGGTCTACAGAGATTCAAGGCCTGGATGCAGTACCGGCCGATGAACGCCCGAAGATTCGTCAGGTGAATGTCGTTCACTGGGCTTGGGACATCATGATCGGGATGGGCACTCTCCTCGCCCTCCTTAGCGCCTGGTTCGGGTTCGTTTGGTGGCGCAAGCGTGACCTACCGCGCACCAAGTGGTTTCTTCGTTGCGCGTCGGTGGCAGGTATTGGCGCAGCGATCGCCCTCGAGTCCGGTTGGGTCGTAACGGAAGTCGGTCGGCAACCCTGGATCGTGCATGGATTCATGAAGGTCGAAGATGGTGCGACTACGAACCCTGGCGTGCTGTGGAGTTTCTTGGGCATTCTCTTTATTTACGCCGCCGTGGCAACCGCCACCGTTTTCGTGTTGCGCGGTATGGCACGACGTTGGAGAACGGGAGAAATAGGCGAACACGAGGTTCCTTACGGTCCTCGTTCGGAGCCACCGTCGGTGAGTGTCCCAGGTGGTTGATCTAGTTGCGTTCGTGTTGTTCGGATCGATTGTTTGCTATGCAGTGATGGGAGGCACCGACTTCGGTGCCGGATTCTGGGATCTAACTGCCGGAGGTGCCACGCGCGGTGCGCGTAGGCGAGCTCTGATCGATGACGCGATGGGACCCGTTTGGGAAGCCAATCACGTATGGCTCGTTTTCAGTCTGATCGTGCTTTGGACGGCATTCAGCGAAGCCTTCGCCTCGATCATGCTCACGCTATTTGTGCCGATCACGCTTGCCGCGCTCGGAATCGTGCTCAGGGGTTCTGGCTTTGCATTTCGTAAGGTCGTGTCGGGACCGGCTTTGAAACGATTCTTCGGAATCGTATTCGCGACGTCTTCTTTAATTGTTCCGTTCTTCCTGGGAGCGACGGCGGGAGGGATCGCATCGGAGCGCGTTCCTTCGGGTGGAACAGCAGGTGACCCGTGGGAGTCTTGGTTGAACTCAACGTCGTTGGTGGCTGGGCTCCTCGCCGTAGCCGCGTGTATTTACCTATCGGCGGTTTGGTTGGGCGCGAATGCGCACCGACTCGACGAACCCGATCTAGTCGCCGACTTCCGCAGGAGGGCGATCGTTTCTGCGATAGCGGTGGGCGCGGTAGCTGGAGTGGGCCTAATCGTCACGCGCGATGACTCGCCCTATCTGTGGAACCATCTGACCGGGCGCGCGCTGCCGCTGATCGTGCTTTCGGTGGTCATTGGTTTAGGCGCGATCGTGATGCTGATTCGCGGGAGCACGGTGATGGCTAGGGTGCTGGCCGTTGGTGCGGTGTCGGCTTTGGTCTGGAGTTGGGGAGTGGCCCAGTTCCCGTACCTTCTGCCGACATCATTGACCTTGGACGCAGCAGCTGCGCCGTCGGGAACGCTGTGGGCGGTGTTGGTGGTAGCGGTGTTGGTGCTGGTGATCTGCGTACCGTCGCTGATAATGCTGTACGCGCTAGAAAAGCGAGGTCTACTAGAACCCGCCACCACCCAGGGCGATCTCGGCACGTTCGAGGCCCTATAAGGGCCCGAAACGTGCCGAGAACAAGAATTGTCGGTCGGGATTGTTCTGTAACTCGCTGCCTACCGCCGGTCCGTTATCAGGATCTCCTCGTAAAGCGATCGCCCCATCCGGCGCGAACTGCACGATGTATGCCTTGCGCAGTTGGTCTGTGTAGTTGAGACCGGTCGCATGCGGTGTTAGCGAGGACAATACGACGATGCTTCCGGCTTTCACCGGAACCGACACCGGCCCTTCGGGATCAATGAAACACTCGAAACCGAGTGGCGTGTTGTGGTGCGCAAGGGTTCCCTGCCGGTGAACGCCAGGTAACACTTGTATGCAACCGTTTTGGTCGGTAGCGTCGTTAAGTGCCACCCAACAGGTGAGATATGCCTGCGGTTCTACGTACGTGTACCCATTGTCCTGATGCCATAAAACCGACTCAGCGCCATTCGCTCGTTTGTACACGGCCTGATCCCAGTAGAGGCGCGACTCCCCGCCGATAAGGTCGTGGCAGAGGTCCGCGAACAGTTGTGAATCGCAGAAGTCGCGTAATGCCTCCGATCGAGCAACTAAATGAATCGCAATTGAGACCGTATCCACTCCAGCGATACTGAATCGCCCGTTGGGTCTAGCAGCTAAAAACTCGAGTACTTCGAGATCAAATGGTTCAATCTCGGTCTCAAGTCTTGCGAGCGTCTCAGCATCGACGGCATTCTCGAGCACGAAAAATCCGTCGCGGTCGAACGCCGCAGCTTGTTCCTGTGTGACGCGCCGGAATGGTCCGACATGGTCATCCCAGTTGAAGTCGGTATTCCATGGGTGCGGAACGAAGGTTGGCATTACATATCCATTCTGGAACGTTGAGCACTACCGACCACTACGGGTACGCCGGTGGTTTCATTTGTTACAACAATGTCTGCGCTGTTGTCACCCGCAGAGATAATGACTTGTGCATTGACAGTGTCTTCCTCCACGACCATTCCAACGAAACGTAATTCCATTAAGCCGTTAGTGAGGAAATCGTCGCCCCATGCGTCTAGTAACAGGCCATACGCTGGCCCTGCACTCTGCATCCCCTGCGCAACGAGTTTTTGGTATCCAAGATCGGCGGCTGCACCTGAGTCGGAATGGAAGTTTCCCCGACGGGAGTACGCACGAAGCAACTCCGTGGTCATGTGGAGTGACCGCGTCAGAAATTGCTCGTCGGCTCCTACGGTTGCGGCGTTCGGATCACCAACCGGCTGCGGACCCTTTGGCCTCGCCGGCTTCGGCGGTCTAGGCCGGTCACTCCCGTCAGTGGACCGCGCCTGCGGATCACAAAAGGTTGCGATCGATGTCCAGAGGGGCTCACCAGTGTCACGGCCAATGTCTGCTCGGATCTCCACATAATTGCGATTTCGCTTCTCAATACGATCTAGGACAATTCCCGTCACGGTCACGTCCGCGCTGGCGGCAACCTTCCCGTGACATTCGAGGCGTTGGCCGGTATGCAAGAAATGTGCAGGAACGATGGTCTGGAAGGCGAGAATTGTGAAGTTCGCCGCCATCGGAGGATATAGGTAGCAGTCCCTCATCAATACATGATCTACGCCAGCAGAGCCCCAATAACGGTCGTTTGCTGCTGGTGAGACTGTGAATTCGATTGGGCCGAATGGGGATCCCGGTGCCGCTTCGGGGGCGCCTAGTGGTTGCACTCTATGCAACTCTATGCATATAATGCTGCATGACGTATCGTGCCGGCATCATCGGTGCTTCAGGCTACACGGGTGCAGAACTGCTGCGACTGCTAGCGACTCACGCGCAAATCGATGTTGTGGTCGCGACTGCAGATACCAATGCCGGGGTACAGGTCGGTGATTTGTATCCATCGCTCAGTGCCGCATACCCGAACCTTAAATACGTTCCGATTGATCCCGAAGCGTTTGCATCACTAGATGTGGTGTTCGTGGCCTTGCCTCACGGCGCCTCTCAAAAGCTAATGCCGGAGTTGGTTGCGAGCATCGGCCATGTAGTCGATCTTGGCGCCGACTTTCGTTTGCCGGCCGATACCTATCAGCACTGGTATGGCACGTCACACGCGGCGCCAGACCTCTTGAATAGTTTTGCCTTCGGTCTCCCGGAATTGTTCAGAAGCGACATTCAAGATTCGAAGCATGTGGCTAATCCGGGGTGCTACCCGACGGCGTCGTCTCTCGCCTTGGCCCCGCTACTAGCGAATGGGCTCGTTGAACGCAGTGGAATCATCGTCGATGCGATGTCCGGACATTCAGGGGCAGGTCGCGCGCTCAAGATGGAACAGCATTTTGCGGAGGCGGACGAAGGCGTAAGTGCCTACGGTTTGCTTACGCATAGGCATACTGCAGAAATCGAATTCGCACTAGCGCATGTTGCCGCCCACCCGGTCGAAGTGTTCTTCACCCCGCACTTAGTTCCGATGATTCGTGGAATCCAAGCAACGTGTCATGCGCGTCCGGCAAAAACCGGATTGTCCACCGAGTCGTTACAAGCGGCTTATCGCGATTTCTATTCGGCTGAACCCTTCGTCGTGGTATCCGATAATCCGACGAGCACTAAGGCCGCGACGGGTGCCAATACGTGTCATGTCACTGTTCGTTTCGATGAGCGCACTAACTCGGTGCTCGCGCTGGGAGTCATTGACAATCTGGTGAAGGGGGCATCTGGGCAAGCAATTCAGAATGCCAATCTCTTGCTTGGGCTACCAGAGGCGACAGGTTTACCCCATGTCGGTATGTGGCCATGATCATGTTGGACGAGAGGGAACGATGAGTGTCACGGCAGCGATGGGTTTCGCGGCGGGCGGTTCAGCATGCGGAATTAAGGCTGGTGGAGCGCCGGACCTCGCGATCGTAACGACGGAGACACGCAGCCCGGTTCCGGCTGCTGGGGTATTCACGCTCAACCTCGCACAGGCGGCACCGGTACAGGTGAGTCGCAAACATCTGCACGACGCCCACGCGACTGCCGTGGTCCTTTCGTCGGGCAACGCGAACGCAGCGACAGGCGAGCATGGCCGTGCTGATGCCCTGCGCATGGCCGAGTTGACTGCGCTGGGTTTGGGTTGCGACACAACTGATGTGCTCGTCTGTTCGACGGGTTTGATCGGTTATCCGATGCCTATGTACGCGCTCGAGTCGGGCATCCCGGTACTCGCTGCAAACCTGAATGGTTCCTCTGCGGCCGCCAATGCGATCCTCACAACCGACAGTGTGAGCAAGGAAGCCGTTGCATCCATCGAGGGAACCAACGCGATTATTGGTGGAATGGCGAAGGGGGCAGCGATGCTCATGCCGTCAATGGCGACGATGCTCGCAGTGTTAACTACGGATGCCGAAGTCGATCCCTCCACGCTCCAGACCGCGCTCACGCGTGCGGTCGACCTCTCGTTCAATCAGCTGTGTGTCGATGCATGTACCAGTACGAACGACACCGTATTGGTTCTAGCGAGTGGCGCGTCGGGTGCAGGCATAACGAATCGGAATGAATTTCATGCACTTACCGATGCACTTACCGAAGTCTGTTCCTCGCTCGCCGAACAGATGGCCAGAGACGCAGAGGGTGCGTCAAAACTCGCGCGAATCACCATTCGCGGTGCCCATTCTGATTCACAAGCGCGCCTCGCTGCTCGAAGCGTCGCTCGGTCGCAGTTGGTGCAATGTTCGCTCAACGGTGAAGACCCTTATTGGGGTCGTGTGCTCTCTGAACTCGGAGTCAGCGGCGCAATCTTCGATCCGGAGTCCGTCGACATTTCCTTCAATGGCATTGTTTGTTGCCGCAATGGAATCGGGGCTACACACGATGCAGTAGCACTCGCTGGAGCCATGACCGAACGTGACATTCATATCGAGTGCACGCTGAATGCAGGTAACGGACGCGCGTCGGTCTTATTTACTGATCTATCGCACGCGTATATAGATGAGAACCGAGGAACTTCGTGAACGACGGGCGACTATCGACGGCGCACGAAAAGGCGCATATTCTTGCGGAAGCACTTCCGTACATGCGCGAATTCTCTGGCAAGACCGTGGTCGTGAAGTACGGCGGAAACGCGATGGATACGCCCGAACTTGCCGACCTGTTTGCCCGCGACGTGGTTCTCATGCACCTAGTTGGGATGCATCCCGTGATCGTTCACGGCGGAGGTCCACAGATTTCCGATCTGATGCGTCGACTGGGTAAAGAGCCAGAGTTTGTAGACGGCCTACGAGTGACCGATGCAGAGACGGTCGACATCGCGCGTATGGCGTTGGTCGGTAAAGTGAATCGTGAGGTTGTGTCCTCATTGAATCGCCACGGGAGTTTCGCTGTGGGGCTCTCTGGTGAAGACGCGGGTCTATTAACTGTGACGCAACGCGATGAGCGTCTCGGATTTGTGGGCGATGTCTCCCATGTCGATCCGTCGATAGTTGAACGCTTGATGCGCGAGGACTTGATCCCAGTTATTGCGACAATCGGTATGGGGGTCGACGGCAATGCGTACAACGTAAATGCAGACACTGTCGCTGGCGCGATAGCGGAGGCCCTTGGCGCTGAGAAACTCGTTTACCTAACGGATGTCGCTGGCGTGATGTCTGATTACCCGAACGAGGATTCGCTTTTGTCGCAACTCGATGTGTCAGACCTCAAAGCGTTGGTCGAAGCGGGAAGTGTGGGGGAAGGGATGATCCCAAAACTCGAATCGTGTGCACACGCCTTGGAAAATGGTGTTACGAGGGCACATATTCTGGATGGGCGCATTCCACATGCATTGCTGCTCGAGTTCTTCACGCGTGAAGGTATCGGAACGATGGTGCACCCATGAGCCAATCCAATCTCCAAACCGTGACTGGCGATGCTATTGGTCTAAACGAAATCGTTTCCGCTGACGCCGAACACGTTATGGCGACCTACGCGCGCCTTCCGGTCGCCTTTGTACGCGGTCAGGGTACGCGCCTTTGGGACACGGACGGCAAGGAATACCTCGACTTCTTGTCGGGGCTCGCCGTGACATCACTCGGTCATGCTCATCCAGAGGTCGCTGACGCGATAGCGCGCCAAGCACGCACGCTTGTACACACATCAAACCTTTATTACAACGCACTTCAGCCTCGTCTCGCAGAGAGACTGGACCTTCTGGTGTCCTCGGCAACTGGAATCCCGGGTCGTACCTTTTTCGCGAACTCCGGAGCCGAGGCCAACGAATGTGCCATCAAACTTGTTCGCCGCTACGGGCAAGCGAACGGCGGAACTGAGCGCCATCATGTTGTTTCTGCATTGGGCTCTTTCCACGGACGTACGTTGTCAACCCTCGCGGCGACGGGTCAACCGCAAAAGCAGGAGACATTCCAGCCCCTTCCAAGCGGTTTCTCCCAGGTGGCGTTCGGTGATTTAGATGCTCTCAGGGCGGTTCTCGATGAGCGCGTTTGCGCTGTCCTCCTTGAGTCAGTTCAAGGCGAGGGTGGAGTCAATTCCGCTCCGCCTGGGTACTTGGCTGCGGTGCGCAACCTCTGCGATGAGCGTGAAGCCTTGATGATTATTGACGAGGTACAAACGGGTCTTGGGCGCACCGGTCGTTGGTTCGGATTCGAACATGATGGTGACGTTCGTCCCGACGTCATCACGCTGGCCAAAGCGCTTGGTAACGGCTTCCCAATTGGTGCTTGTTGGGCAAGAACTGAAGTCGCCAACGCGTTCCAGGCGGGAGACCACGCGACGACATTCGGCGGGCAACCGCTTGCTGCATCTGCAGCGTTGTGCGTATTGGACGTAATGGAACGCGACGACGTTCCGGGCTTGGCTGCGAAAGCAGGAGAGTACCTATCGAGGTCGTTGGCACAGCTAGACGGAGTCACGTCGGTGCGAGGCCGCGGTTTGCTGTTGGCGGCTGAACTCGAACCAGGGCGTGAAGCAATAATCGTTGCAAGCGGTTGCTTGCAGGCGGGGCTGATCGTCAATGCCGTGACTCCATCGGCGCTTCGGTTCGCTCCTCCGTTGCTCGTTTCCGATGACGAAATCGACGCTGCCGTCGCGATTCTTGGAGGGGTGCTGTAGCTATGGCCAGATCTCTTTTGGAGATAGACGATCTCTCACCTAGTGAACTCGCCCACCTGCTCGATTCTGCGGCTCGTTGGAAAAAAGAACCGGACACAGCGCCGCGCACCCTCGAAGGGGCTGGGGTGGCTCTGGTATTTGAAAAACCGTCAGCGCGCACCCGTACCTCAGCAGAGTTAGCCGTCTATTCGCTAGGCGGTCACCCCGTGGCGCTGCGCGCTGAAGAAATCGGCATAGATCAACGAGAGTCCGCAGAAGATGTAGCGCGCACTCTCGCGTCCTATTGCGTCATCATCGCCGCACGCGTGTTCGATCATGGCGTGCTCATGCGAATGGCCGGTGCCGTGAACACGCCAGTCGTAAACTTGTTGTCTGACATTGCTCATCCATGCCAAGCGCTCGCGGATCTCTTGACCATCTCTGAGCGATTTGGTGGTCTTGAAGGACGACGCGTTGCATTTGTCGGCGACGGCAACAACGTTGTGGCCTCGCTCGCCTATGGCGCAGCTCTCACGGGGCTTGAGCTGATCGTTAGTTCGCCTCCGGGATACGAACTTAATGAGAACCTTGTTGATCGCGTGCGCAATCTCGGGGGATCGATCGAACTTGTGACCGATCCGCATGAAGCGGTACGAGGTGTCGACGTGGTTTACACAGATGCGTGGACCTCAATGGGTCAGGAAGCCGAGTCGGAGGCACGCAGAAAAGCATTCTCTACGTGGCGTGTCGACTCGGTGTTGATGGCAGAGGCCGGCGCCGATGCCGTATTCATGCACTGCCTTCCCGCACATCGCGGCGATGAAGTGACGGCGGAGGTCATTGACGGAACAGTAAGTGTCGTTTGGCAGCAAGCGGAAAACCGTATGCATACGAAACGAGCGCTATTCGCATGGCTCGTGCAGACTAAGGAGGGTGAGTGATGGCGACGCTTGGCAAACCTCAGCGCCAACACAGAATTACGCGTTTGCTCGAAGAGCAAGTGATCTCGAGTCAAGCTCAGGTCGTAGAGATGCTTGCTGCAGAAGGGGTGATCGCGACACAGGCGACGGTTAGTCGTGACCTCGAGGACCTAGGAGCGGTGAAGGTCCGCATGCCGGGTGGTGTGACGGGATATGCAGTCCCGGAACACTCGAAGGATCATGCGCCGCCCGAGGAGTGGTTACGTAGAGTGCTCGGAGAATTCGTTGTCGAAGTTTCGCATTCAGGGAACCTCGTGGTTCTGCGTACCCCACCGGGATCTGCCCATGTAATCGGATCAGCATTAGACCGCGCCGGGTTCCAAGATGTTCTGGGGAATGTCGCAGGTGATGACACTTTGATCCTTGTGTGTTCCGAACAAGCCCGCGGCATACAGGTCGCGAATCGTTTGGCCGAACTGGCCGGGCTCTGAAGAGGATCAAGAGGAGATTGAAGTGACAAAGCGTATTGTTCTCGCGTACTCGGGTGGGTTGGACACGTCGGTCTTAGTGCACTGGATGCAATCGGAGTGGTCGGCTGAAGTTATTGCGCTCGCCGTCGATGTGGGACAAGTTCCGGGTGCAGACCAGGCGTATTGGGACGAGATCCTTGCGAGGGCGACCACGGCGGGAGCGGTAGAAGCCCGTGTCGTCGATGCGCGCGAGGAATACGCGAATCGATTTGTAGCCAACGCGATTAAGGCGAACGCTTTATACGAAGGTAAGTATCCGCTCGTATCGGCCCTGTCGCGCCCGGTAATTGCGCGTCATCTCGTAGCCGCGGCGCGCGAGTTCTCTGCGGATGCCGTTGCGCATGGTTGCACTGGCAAGGGCAACGACCAAGTCCGTTTCGAAGTGGCGCTCCGCACCCTCGCTCCCGACCTCGAAGTGCTCGCTCCGGTTCGCTCGTGGGGTTTCAGTCGCCGCGACTCGATTGAATATGCCACTCTCCACGCCATTCCAATCACCGTGACCGAAGACAAGCCGTATTCAGTCGATGAGAACATCGTTGGTCGTGCCATCGAGTGTGGAGCGATGGAGGATCCATGGGTGGCTCCACCTGAGTCTATTTTTGAACGCACGGGAGCGGTAGCCAGCGCGCCGGATCAACCGCGCGAAATCGTCATCGGATTCGAACGCGGCATTCCGGTCTCTCTTGATGGAATGCCTACGCCACTCCACCTGTTGCTGCCCGAATTAGATGGGATCGTAGGTGCGTATGGTTTCGGCCGAATCGATATGGTTGAAAATCGCCGCGTCGGGATAAAAAGCCGCGAAGTGTATGAGTGCCCAGGTGCTCTTGCGCTCATCTTGGCGCACGCAGACCTTGAATCGATCACACTAGAACGAGATTTAGCACGTGAAAAATCACATCTTGAACCGCGTTACGCGGAAACGATCTATGACGGTCTCTGGTATTCCCCACTTCGCGAAGCGCTCGACGCATTCATCGATTCGACACAACGTCATGTAACCGGCGAAGTGCGATTGAAGCTTGAAGCAGGCCAGTGCGTCGTAGTCGGCCGTCGAGCAGAACGTGGTCTTTATGATTTCTCGCTCGCCACGTACGAGGATGCCGATGCATTCCGTCATGAGGATGCGGCAGGCTTCGTTCGTTTGTGGGGACTATCGGTTGAGACCTGGGCAAAAAAGCAACGAACCGAGGAACCCGTAGTGCCGAGGGGGCGTAACGATGGCTGATGAATTGGAAAAGGTGGAGCGCGAGACCAACACGCTGTGGCACGGTCGTTTCGCGGAAGGGCCCGCCGAAGCGTTAATGAACATGACTGTCAGTTTGCCGTTTGATCAACGCCTCGCTCCAGATGACCTTCGCGGTTCGCGTGCGCATGTCAACATGCTTGAGTTCGTAGGACTTCTGACTTCAGATGAGCGCGTCGCAATTCTCGATGCCCTTGATGTTGTAGAAGATGAACTGAAACGCAGACAGTTCGAGTTCGTCGCAACGGATGAAGATATTCACACGGCGATCGAACGCCGTGTAACTGAGATCGCTGGCGATGCTGGCGCCAAACTTCACACCGGTCGTAGTCGCAATGATCAGGTCGCACTCGACCTGCGCTTGTGGGTAATGCGCGAAACCCGTACGGTCGTGGCTCGTCTCCATGGGCTCCAGACGGTCTTATTGCGAAGAGCACAAGAATGTGGAGATGACGAATATGTGCCGGGATATACGCACCTCCAACGAGCGCAGCCAGTGTTACTCGCGCATCACTTACTCGCGCACGTTTGGGCCCTCGCTCGTGATGTAGAGCGTTGGCAATATGTTGCGAAGCGTTGTGACGTATCGCCGTTAGGTGCCGGAGCTCTTGCCGGGTCCAGCCTTCCTATTGACCCCGACCACGTTGCCGAGGCTTTGGGTTTTTCATATCGCTTTGAGAATTCACTTGATGCGGTTTCCGATCGCGACTTTGTGGCAGAAGCATTGTTTGCTGCGGCACTAGCTCAAGTGCACCTGTCCCGCCTGGGAGAAGAAATCGTGCTCTGGTCGAGCGATGAGTTCGGGTTTATTCGCTTGTCCGATGAGTTTTCGACGGGCTCGTCAATGCTTCCGCAAAAGAAGAACCCCGATGTTGCCGAACTCGCTCGCGGTAAAGCGGGTCGCCTAATCGGTAATCTGACCGGTTTTCTAGCGACGCTCAAAGGCTTGCCTCTGTCGTATAACCGCGATCTACAAGAAGATAAAGAACCACTGTTCGACGCGGTAGACACACTTACGGTCACGTTGCTAGCGCTGACAGGACTCATGGACACTGTCGAGTTCGAAACGAATCGAATGCGCGCTGCGGCGGACGCCGAGACTTCGTCAGCCACGGATCTAGCCGAGTATCTAGTGACGCAAGGTACGCCCTTCCGCGAGGCGCATGCAGTGGTAGGAGCGCTGGTGCGTCAATCACTCGAACGTCACATCCCACTAGGTGAACTCATTGCCGCAGAACCTCGATTCGACGAGGACGCGCTCGCGTTGCTCGCTCCTGGTGTAGCGGTAAAACGACGCTCTTCGCCAGGGGGTGGGGGACCCGAACCAGTAGCAGTCCAGATGCAGGCTGCTTGTGACTTGCTGTCTGGGGAGCAGGAGTGGCTCGATCAGTGAAGAGCGTGTATCGATGATGTGACGAGAGTCACCGCACTCGAGTGCGATCGCTCATCTAACGTTCTCGAATATGACGCAGGCCGATTTTGCGTTCAACCCATTTGAGCCGGGGTTCTTCATGGACCCCTATTCTCGATACGACGTCTTGCGCGAGACGTCACCTGTAAACCAAACACTCATGGGTCCATGGCTACTCACGCGTTACGACGATTGCGTGAAGCTTCTACGTGATCCGACACTCTCAGTAGAACCCACAAACTCGGCGTCGTCGGAACGTGAAGAGATGATCGCTGCGGTGCTGGGCACAGATGAAGTGCTGAACCGCGGTAGCCGTGCGATTCTAAATATTGATCCTCCAGATCATGATCGTTTGCGCCGTATTTTTTCTAAGGCGTTCACGCCGCGTCTCATCGAAGATTTACGCCCGTTGGCGCGTCAACTCGTAGACGAAGCTTTAGATGCGGTGGAAGCGCGTGGCGAGATGGATGTGATCTCCGATCTTGCCTTCCCCCTGCCGTTCACGATCATTTCAGAGATGCTCGGCGTGCCTACAGAGAACCGTGACGAACTTCGAGACTGGTCGCATGCTCTCGTAAAGACTCTCGACCCGATTATTTCCGAAGATGAGATTCGGGCCGCGTTCGCTGCCGCCACCTCAATTCAAGAGCATGTAACCGAACTGATTGAACAGAAGCGACGCAAACCTGACGGTGGACTGATCTCGGCACTATTGGCGGCGGAAGACGATGGCGCTGTGTTCGATGAGAACGAACTTATGGATCAGGTTGTCTTGTTGTATGTCGCTGGTCATGAGACGACAGTAAATCTCATCGGAAACGGTTTATTCGCGCTGCTTAGTCACCCAGAGCAAGCCGACCGAGTGCGCACGGATCCCGAGATCGAACAGAACGCGGTTGAGGAGATATTGCGCTTCGATAGCCCGGTGCAGTTCTCGCGGCGGATCACACTCGAGCCGATTGAGATCGATGGTCACCACATCGACGCCGGATCGTTCGTATTGACGGGACTAGGCGCAGCTAACCGTGACCCTGCGAAGTGGGGGCCTACCGCGTCTGAGTTAGATGTCGGCCGTGTCGGTGCCGCACAGCATTTGTCGTTCGGTAGCGGTATTCATCATTGCTTGGGAGCGTCGCTCGCGAGGCTTGAGGCGAGGGAAGTATTCGGTCCACTGTTGCGCCGCTTCCCCAATATCGCGCTGATCGACGAGACACCTGACCACAACGGTCGGATGGTGTTGCGGGGCCTCAACCGTCTGCCGGTTTCCCTCGGCTAGGACTGCCATCTAGGTCGCGTTGATCCAGACCTTGATTACAGAGCCCTCCTCCAAACGCGTACCGGCGATTGGCGACTGTTTCCAAATTCGTCCGATACGCGAAGGATCACCTGGCGGTGGTTCTGATTCCGCAGTCACGTCCAACTGGAAGTCGACCGCATTCAGCGCGGCTGCCGCTTCTTCGGCGTACAGCCCTAGGAGAGAAGGGACCACCGCGTACTTCGGCTTCCCGCTAGCAATGGTGATCGTTACCTTGCTGCCTGGCCGGACATTGCGCCCTGATGGCGGGTCCTGGGCTATCACTGTTCCTGGTGGGTATGCGCGGCTCGGGGCGTTGCGCAAGAGAACGCTGTAACCGGCGTCCACAAGGATGCGCGTCGCCGCGATGGCATTCATCCCAACGACAGAGAGCAGAGGGAAGCGCGGAATCGAAGAAGTGGTTGTCGCACGCGAAGCGGTCGTGGGTGGCGTTGGACGCAAGAAGAGGGAAGCAGGCGTGTCGGCCAACGCTGCGCCGGAGAAAAGTTGAAAGATCTGTGCTGGCCAACTTCCGCCCGTCACCGTGATCCGGGTGGCTGGTGGTTTCATTGTTCGTTCCGCATCTGGAAACCCAACCCAAACCGCAGCGACCAATTCAGGTGTGTATCCGACGAACCAAGCATCTTTCCACTCTTCTGCTGTCCCGGTTTTGCCTGCGAGCGGACGACCTATACGAGCATTCACACCGGTCCCGCGTTCAACGACCTGTTGAAGTACGCCAGTGATGGTGCGCGCGGTGGTTTGGTCGAGCACTCGAACGCGAGTCTGTGGAGCTTCGTAGATCACGGTGCCGTCCTTGTCAGTCACACGCGTCACGAAAACGGGATCGTGATGGACGCCATCGCCCGCGAAACTCGAGTAGGCGGAGGCCATATCAAGTGGGGTGACCTCGCTACTTCCTATGGCCACGCTCGGCACCGCCCGCAACGGTGAACGTACGCCGAGTTTTGATGCCATGTCCACTACTGGTTGAGCGCCTAGGTCCATTGCCAACTGCGCGTACACGGTATTGACCGAGTTCACCGTTGCAGCGGTCAAACTCATGCGTCCTGATCCGTTGCCGTCGTAGTTGTCGACCTTCCATGACTCCGCGCCACCAGGTTGCGGGAGCGTGATGCTTCCGGGAGCGTTGTATGTTCGATCGAGAGGGATTCCTGCCGCGAGTGCCGCCGTAAGCACGAACGGCTTAAACGTGCTGCCCGGCGAACGCGCGGCTTGGCCCGCAAGGTCCCACTTCGCCCACGGGCTTGTTCCGAAGAAGTCTGGGCCGCCGACGTATGCCTTCACATGACCATCGCGCGGGTCGAGTGCTATTAGGGCTGCGGCCGGATCGGTATTGGGTCGCGAAATTACTTTTCCTACAGCATCTTCGGCCATGCGTTGCCAAGTTGTGTCGAGCGTTGTGTGGATACGCAGGCCACCTTCATATAGACGCCGGTGCCGTTGTTCTGGCGAGACTCCAAATTTAGGGTCATTGAGCAGAAATTTTCGGACCTGTTCTACAAAGTGGGGTGCCGGATAACGGTCGGAGGTGGCCAGCGGCGTCACCTCTACCGGCGTAGCGCGCGCAGCGGCGATCTCTGCAGTGGGTAAACGCTGCAACTTGTCGAGACGCTCGAGAACCTCGTTGCGGCGCTCGAGGGCTGCCTCTGGCGCGGTGTACGGATCGAATGTCCCTGGGTCTCTGATCAATCCGGCAAGGAGTGCACTCTGAGCGAGGGTGAGTTGGCTGGCCTCGATGTTGAAATAAGTTCGTGCCGCGGCCTGTACTCCGTACGCGCCGTTACCGAAGTACACGGTGTTCAAGTAGCGCTGAAGAATCGTACGCTTCGAAAATCGCTGTTCTACCTGGAGAGCGAGAACCGCTTCGCGCATCTTTCGCTCGATACTTCGTTCGGGACCGAGCATCACGGCGCGTACGTATTGTTGGGTGATCGTCGAACCTCCTTGCACGACGTCACCTGCCTCAAGGTTGCGCGTCAAGGCTCGGATTACCCCTCTCGCATCAACTCCATCATGTTGGTAGAACCGAGCATCTTCGATGGCGATTACAGCTTTGGGGAGGACTGAACCCATATCGAGAAGTGCGACTGGTTCGCGGTCCTCTTCAGCGTGCATACGGGTCATTTGTGAGCCATCTGCGTAGAGGATTTCTGACGAGATCGCCTGCTCTTTAGGGAGGCTGAGCTCGGTCGTATAACTGCACCCCGTTGTGAGAGCGACAACACTTACTAAAGGCGCAGCCAGCCGGGACATTGTATTCACGGTCCACATTGTCGCTTATTCGTCACCTAAGAAACCCGCACTACCAAGAAGGCCCGCTGATAGCGTTTCAGGGTGCCGACGGTAGATGAACAGTTCGCCATTCTGACGGCGGGAACAGTCGATTGCATTGCCGCGACAGAGTTGCGCTCGAAACTCGATTCTGGGCGTCCGTTGCGCGTGAAATTGGGCATTGATCCAACTGCCTCCGACATTCATCTCGGTTTCGCTGTAGTGCTTCGGAAGCTTCGGCAATTTCAGGACCTCGGACACGTTGCTGTACTCGTAATTGGCGATTTTACCGCACGGGTGGGAGACCCGACCGGTCGCTCCGCCACACGGCCACCGCTTACCGCTGATCAGGTGGAGGAACATGCGTTGACGTATGTCGACCAGGTTCAACGAATTCTTGATTTTGCTCCTGGACGAATCGAAGTTGTGCGCAACGCTGACTGGCTGGCGCAAATGGACATGGCCGATATCTTGAAGCTGACCGCTCGAACCACAGTGGCGCGCATCATGGAACGTGATGATTTTGAAAAGCGGTTCCGCGGTGGAGATCCGATTGCACTGTCGGAGCTTCTCTATCCGCTGTTGCAAGGTTCTGACTCAGTGGAGGTGCGCGCAGATATAGAACTGGGCGGCACAGATCAATTGTTCAACAACCTGATGGGTCGTCAACTTCAGACGGCGGCCGGGCAAGACCCACAGGTTGTATTGACCACGCCATTGCTCGAAGGTCTCGACGGCGTTGCGAAGATGTCGAAGTCGCTCGGGAATTACGTGGGAATTACTGAACCGGGACCAGAACAATTCGGGAAGATCATGAGTATCCCTGACGGGTTGATGCCCAAGTATTTCGAACTCGCCACCGGTTGGCTGCCAGGCCAGGTGAGTGCGACTATCGAAGCGCTCCTTTCGGGAGATTTGCCGCCAGTTGAAGCAAAGAGATTGCTGGCTCGCACCGTTGTAGACCTGTATCACGGCGATGGAGCGGGACAAAACGCGCAAGACGAGTTTGACCGTGTCTTCAAGGACCGCGGTACGCCTTCGGAAATCCCAATATGCGAAGTGTCTGAAACATTGTTTCCAGTCCGGTTGGCGCGGTTGCTCTCTGAGTGTTCGTTAGTCGAATCGAACCGAGAGGGGAAACGCAAGATCGAACAGGGCGGTGTCCGCATCGAAGGGACCAAAGTTACCGACGCTGACATTGAAGTCACTGCAAAGGATATGGACGGGAAGACACTTCAGGTCGGTAAACGCGCGTGGGCTCGGATCTCAGTTACTCCGTAAGCCTTAAGCAGAAAAGCACGGCGCGCTCGTTGCTTGCCTGGCAGCATCTAATATTCCGGAGTGTCTAACGTCGATTTGGCAGAGGAAGCGCGGACAGGACCCGCCTCGCCGCCACCGCCTCGCCGCCACCGCGCTGACGTTCAGGGTCTTCGTGCGTGCGCCGTAGTGCTCGTAATCGCGTACCACGCCGGACTTCCGATTCCCGGGGGTTTCACTGGCGTTGACGTCTTCTTCGTGATCTCTGGTTTCGTCATCACATCGATGTTGCGTTCCGACTCAGCCGAGAACGGGCGTATCAGTTTGGCTCGGTTCTACGCGCGTCGGGTGCGGCGCATACTTCCGGCGCTCGCGTTGATGACCACCATCGTGGCCGTTCTTTCGTATTTTTTAATCAGCCCGTTAGGGCCTAAACTCACAACAGCGAAGACAGGTATCGCGGCTTCGTTGTTCTCTGCCAACATTTTTCTTTATAGGGAACCCAGTGGATACTTCGCAGCGGGTCCAACAACTAATCCTCTGCTCCATACGTGGTCGTTGTCGGTTGAAGAGCAGTTCTACCTTGTGTTCCCTGCACTCTTGATCCTGGGTATTTGGCTCGGCAAGCGATTTCTAAGGCCCGCTCATCGAGACGTCGTTCTCGTGATTCTGTTGTCGGTTGTCACGTTCGCATCGTTCGCATTGTGCCTGAGCGGTTCGGCCTCTGGTAAGGGCATCGGTGGGATAGATCAACAGTTCGCTTTCTACATGGCACCTGCGCGCGCATGGGAGTTCAGCGCAGGAGCATTAATTGCGTTGTCCGTAATCTGGCTGGCAAGGTTGCCGAAATCGTGGGCATTAGTGATGGGTTGTGTCGGAACGCTCCTCGTTGGAATAGGTGCGTTCACGATTAACCAGAGTGACGCGTTCCCCGGCTATCTCGCGTTGTGGCCAGTTGTCGGGACGAGCCTGCTGCTTA